>CAZEBI010000048.1:0-16814 GCA_964510355.1 uncultured Nitrospina sp.
CTGGCCCCGCGCCTAGCGGCCCCTTAGCAGGGGATGCGACTGGGCAAGCGCTTGATTGTGCCGAGACAACTCTTTGCTCGCCAGATAAAGCGACGGCACACTGGCCCCACGCCTAGTGGGGGCGGTAGCCTACTAGTTCTACATAGCCTTTTCCTGACACTTTTTTTCCTTTAAATTTTCCTGTTATGGAGACGCTTCCTTCCCAGTAGGAACCGGCGATGGAACGCAGGTCATAAAGTTCCTGGTCGGCAAAATCGGGGGTGATATTGAGTTTTCCTTCAGGCAGAGTGAGCGTCCAACCGGCGGGGTAGGTAGCCTTTGTATGCGGGCTGGTCCAGAATTTTTTGGGGGTGATGGAAAACTCGTGATGGAGGATGTGACGGGACTGCCCATCGGGCAAAACAAGGGTGCCGCTGGAATGCGGGTCTTTGCCGCCTTTTTTGTCGCGCAACTGGTAAAACATGAGTTCGGTCTTGTCATCGAGTTTTATGGAGAACCAGTCCCAACCCACCAGGTCTTCGTTTAGCTGGTTGCTGGAAAATTCGTGGTCCATCCAGCTGGTTCCCTGGACCGGAATGCTTTTTCCGTTCAGGATAATTTGTCCTGTAGTTTTCATGCGTGTGAAAGAAAAATAATGCGAGGCGTTTCCGTGACCACTGCCTTTTTTACTGATCCCGTCTTTGCCGTGCAGGACGCGTTTTTTTACAGGAGTCAGTTTCAGGTTGAGCCCTGTGCCATTTTCTCTGGCTTGCAGGTGGTGGGTCGTATCTTTTGCGGTCAGGCTCCAGTCCTCATTCCACACATGCAGCCGGTCGGACTCGGCCCCGGCGTTTTTAATGCCTTTGCGGTTGATGCGTTCGAAGAAATGGAATTTTTTTTCATGGATATCGGAGACCGTCATATGTGCGAAATAGATGTGGTCGATTTTCCAGGCAGAAGGGTTGTCGTCGGCTTCACCGAGCCCGACCCGAAAGAAAGTGAGCTGATAGCCGAAAGGACGGTTTTTTTCATCCTTCAGATTTCCGGTGTAATACCACCATTCGATGCGGAACGAATCATGCGAAAAATCATCACGGGGGAACTGGTAGTCGTATCCGGGAAGCGCCTGTTTGAATGGCGGTTCTGCATTGGCCAGCGGCAGAAGGAAAAATAAGGCCAAGAATGTAGTGATAAGGTGCATAGGCACTCCCAAAATGCGGCTGATTATACAATGTTCGGTCTGGTTCTAGAGGAAAATAATGGATATACTAATTTTTTTTTAAGGTGTCTCTGATTTTATGATGAAAAAAGTTTCTGCAATTGTTGTGAACTGGAACGGCAAGGACGTTCTGTCCGGATGCCTGCAATCCTTATCAAAACAGAATTATGGTGATCTGGAAATCTGGGTCAGTGATAACGGCTCGGAGGATGGTTCGCAAGCGATGGTGAGAGAGCTTTATCCTTCTGTGCGCTTGCTGGAAAATGGCGAGAACCTGGGGTTCGGGGCAGCGGTCAACCGGGCGTTGGAAAAAGCCAAAGGAAATTATTTTTTGTTTTTGAACAATGATTTGGAATTGGCTCCCGATTGCATCGAACAACTTGTGAGTTTGCTGGAATCTGATCCGCGCATTGGAGCGGCGATTCCCAAAATCCTTTATCACCCGGATGGCAGGAAACTCGGCAATACAGCGACGATCAACTCGTTTGGGGTTTTAGTCAATTATACGGGAATAGCATGCCCCAATCTTATAGATCAGCAGGATAAGGATGATTTGCCTTTAACCGAGACGGCGTGTGGTGGAATATTTATGTTTCACCGACAAGTGTATGAACAGGTAGGCGGCTTCGATGAGGATTTGTTTCTTTATCATGAGGATTATGATTTATCCTGGCGAATCAGGTTGGCAGGATGGAAGCTGATGGTGACACCCGAATCGATTTGTTATCATCACTATCATTTTAATAAAGGGGTGCGAAAGTTTTATCGGTCTGAAAAGAACCGCCTCCACATCCTTTTAAAAAATCTGCAGTGCAAAACCCTGGTCCTGATATTTCCAGCCTTGATGGTTGTAGAGCTGGCCCAGGTTGTGCATGCTTTGATGCATGGTTGGTTGAGACTCAAGCTGAAAAGTTATTTTGAGATTATGGGGCAATTATCGCGGATCGCGCGAAAGCGCCGACATATACAGGTTTCCCGGAAAGTGAGCGACAAAGAGATCTCCCGTTTGTACCGAGGGACGATTGCCGTGAGTGGCATGAAGAACCCATTGGTGGACAATATATTGAGTCCTCTACTCAGTATTTACTGGAAGCTTGTGCGCGGCTGGGTTTAGGATTTTGCGCAAAATAGCTTTTTCACGAATACCCGAAAACCCATTGACAATTTCTGGAAATTTTGCGACCGTTATTCTTTTCCAGCAACCTTAATAAAAGGAATATTCATGCCTTACGAAAATAGTCCTATTTTTTCAGATGAGACCCCGGGGGAAAAAGCCTTCTGCACCTGTGGAGAATCTGCGGAGAAACCTTATTGCGATGGTTCGCATAGCTCCAAAAATACTGGCAAGTCTCCGAAGCAATTCACCATCGAGGAAGCTCGTCGGTATGTGATTTGTGATTGTGGACGTACGGGGAACTCTCCCTTCTGCGACGGCACGCACTCCAAAAGCTAGCAGCAGATATTTCTGGGAATTTCCCTATTTCCTACTCTCAGTATTTGCATTAAAAATTATACGTTGACACCGCGAACGACAAATTTGTTTGTCATTTGCGGTGTCCTCTTATTTTAGCTTCTTCTATATAACCTATTGCTATTTATGTGGTTAAAATTATTTTCCTGGCTCGGAATATTTTGGCAGGAGCTTTGCATTTCAAGAGGTCGATGCAAGTATCGATCTTTTGGGAGAAAGAGCTATGTTTTACGATGTGAAGATTTTAAATCCGCAGGGAAAAATTAAAAAAATCATTTTGGGGCAGGAACTCAGCGCAAGGCATTGGAAATCATTTTACAACACGGAAGCAAACAAAACCTTGAACTCAAGTGGCAATAAGCAGGTTCCAAAACGGGTAAAAATGAAGATGGATATGGAATATGTCCCTCTTCGGGATGCGTCTATTCCGGCTTAAAGGATAAATTTTTAATGTGAGGGACTTGTCTTTTCTGACTGAAAAGAGTCTCTTTGTAAGTTTTTCAGCATTTCCCGGAAAGACATTTTCAAGAAGAGAAAAGAGCTCAACGGTAGAAATATTTTGGTAGGGGAGGCTACCCCGGGATATTTATTTCATCCCCTTGAGCCTCCTCAGATAAAAGACCTAATGCCAAATGTTAAGTTAATTGTTCTCTTGCGAAATCCAATTGCAAGAGCCTTTTCCCATTATCAGCATGAATTTCGTTCGAATCGGGAGAACTTATCATTTGCAGAAGTTGCTAAAGCAGAGCCTGTCAGAATTTTCGGAAACCACGAAAAAATTTTATCCCAAAAAAATTTCTTTGCTTGAAATATCACTATCACTCTTATTTGGAAGGGGGAAAGTATTACGATTAATTGGATGCGGTGGTATAATTATTTTCCGAAAGATCGATTTTTAATTATCAAAAGCGAAGAGTTTTTTGAACATCCTGGAATCATTTATAAAAATGTCCTGAAGTTTTTGGGTTTGTCGCCTTATGAAAAAACAGAATTTGAAAAGATGGATCAGGGTTCATACGATATGCCCCGTATCGCCGGTTTCGAGAATGTTACCCAAAGGGTTGGGAGAATATTATCTTAAAGAAAATCAGAAGCTGTATGAATTATTAGGGGTGGATTTCAAGTGGGAATTGGGACTCCACCCAAAGAAGCTGAGAACCTCGAAGTCCGAGTTAAAACTTTAACACTGCCCCACCTTTTTGTTGAAAGAGGTGTGCCGATAGGCGCATAAACGCGGCAACCCTTCTTGAGTAAGAACTTGGAAAGATAAGCCCGTCCCGTCTGCTATGATGCCCCGAATATTAATTTGTGCTAATTCTTACCCTCCGCAGGTGGGAGGGCTGGCCACCTATGCTTCGCAACTTGCGCTGCACCTGGCAAAAATGAATTTCAACGTCACGGTGCTTGCTTCCTCATCTCTTGGCGATAAAACATTTGATATAGATAGACCTCATAACGTCTTAAGATATTCTTCCAAGTTGAGTTTGTATCAAAAATGTCTAACTGAAATGTCCAGGGCAGACCTTATATTTATAGTGCACAGAGGTAATTATTTGACCCTGGCATATCACATTAATAAAGTTTTACGCAGACCTTATGTCGTTGCATTACACGGGCATGAAGTTCAATCCGGCAAGAGAAAAAATATCATTAAAAAGATGAACAGTGCTTCTGCAATCACCCCGGTAAGTGCATACACCGCTAACCATTTTAAGGGGCTAGGTGTCAATCCAGCATTGATTACCGTTATCAATAATGGGGCAGCTCAAATTATAAAAAATAATATAGATGTCCGCGCAAAATATGGCCTTGAAGGAAAGCAGGTCATCTTGACAGTAGCCAGATTGATCAAACATAAAGGGCAGGATCACTTATTGAAATCGCTGCCGAAGATACTGAAAAAAATCCCGAAGGCTCACTACCTCCTGGTAGGAGATGGCCCGGATAAAGACTATCTCGAGGACATGGCGTTCAATCAGCTGGGCCTCAGTGAGCATGTGACATTTGCCGGAGCGATCTCAGATGAAAACGTTGCGGCTTGTTATTATGAGTGTGATGTCTTTGCGATGATCAGTCGCCAGTACAAAAATAATGTGGAGGGGTTTGGCATTGCTTTTCTTGAGGCGGGTTATGCGGGTAAAGCCGTCGTGGGTGGAGACAGTGGTGGCATTCCTGATGCGATTGAACATAACAAAACGGGAGTTTTGGTTGACCCGAATGATTTAGACAAAATAGCCACCGCCATTATAGATTTATTGCAAGACGAAAATAAAAGAACTGAATATGGTGGAAATGGCAAGAATCGTGTCCTCGAAAGATTTACCTGGGAAAAGGTGGCACAAACTTATGCCAACTTGTTTAATAATATTCTGGCAGATATCAAGACCTAGTTGGAATGAGAGACTTCTTTGTTTTGCGCAGAGATTATCTCCTGGTAGGCTTTCAACATTTCGCGGGTGTTTTTTTCCAGAGAAAACTGTTCGGCCAGAGTTCGGGCATTTTGGCTCATGGATTCGCGTAAGGCAGGATCAAAAAGAATATTGATATTATCGGCAATCTCTTTGGCAGATCCAGAATCTTCAACAATCAAACCATTTCGTTTATGTTCAATGATATCTGCCGCGCCGCAATGGCGGGTGGTGATGACAGCAAGCCCTGATGCCAAGGCTTCCAGGTTGGCGTTCCCAAACGGTTCATAAATGGAGGGCAGGGCGAAAATGTCTGCCGCAGAATAATATTTTTCGATTTCAGGAACCGGCTCCTTATGTATAATTCGGTTTCTCAAATTTTCGGGGGCAAATTGAATATATTTGTTCCATCGGCCTTTCCCCATTATTAATAATCTCCAGTTGTCAGTACGCAAAAATTGCGTTGCCTCAAGCAAGGATTTCAGCCCTTTCCTTTCAAAGCCCGATCCCACGAATAAAATAAGAATAGCGTTTTCTGGGATTCCCAGTTCTTTTCTAATGCTTTGCCTGTTTTTATTTTGCGGGTGAAAGCGTTTCAGGTCGACACCGTTATAGACCACAGAAATATTTTCCGGCGGACAACGATAATGCTTGAGGATATCTTTTTTTACCATTTCAGAAATAGCAATGATTTTGCGGCACTGCCCCGATTCGAAAATATTTTTTTCCAGCCTTAGAATCAGTCGGTGAAAGGGATTAAAGGAGAGATAAAACCCTTTTAAGGCCGGGAGAAAGCGTTTTCGTTGTTCCAACCATTCCTTGTGACAGCCATCGCCAGCGCGATATACATTCTGTCTCCAGGTTTTTTCGTGGCTCTGAATAATGTCGAAGGATTTCTTATCGACCGCCCTGGCTGCGAACCAGGCAAAGGAAAGGGTTCTTATGAACGCGTTAAATTTAAAAGACGGAACATGATGAAGATGTATGTTGGGATGGCTAGAAGAGGTCCATTGATTGGCGAAGATATGAATGTCATGCCCGGCTTCGGCGAGCTGATGAATATAGCCCTGCACGAACTGCTCGGCACCTCCATACAGAACAAATTTTTGCCGGATGATGGCTATTTTCATATGCAGAAAAACCAGAGAGGTTAAGGACAAGAGTCGTTTAAAATTTCCTGATAAGCTGAAATAGTTTGCTCCATCATTTTATCAACACTCAACTCTTTTTTGCAGAAGCTATAAGCTTTTTCGACCATAGATTGTGCTAAGTCACGATTGCTTAAAAGTTTAATGATTCCATCGGCCATATCCCGGGAGTTCTTAGGTTCAACCAAAATGCCCCATTCTCCGTTCCCAAGGATAGGTGGGATGGATGCCGTGCGCGCGGCGACAACTGGCGTCTTCATGGCAAAAGCCTGAGGAATAACCTGGGTTGTGCCCTCTATGGCAAAGGAAGCCACACAATGGACATCCAGCGCCGCCATGATTTCAGGAATATCTTCACGATGCCCAAGCATAATAACTGTTTTCTCAAGACCTTGATTTATGATCTTTGAACGGATGGTCTCGTATCCAGGCCCGGAGCCGATAATGACAAAACGGGTATCTGGGAACTTTTCCAAAACCAAGGGGGCGCAGTCCACGAAATAACCGTAACCCTTCCAGCTACGAATTACAGCAACTTTGCCGACCAAAGGTTGCTGAGGTTTCACTCCTAATTCTTCTCTGATTTTCTCTCCACTAATTTGGCAGTCAAACCTTCTAAAATCAACGCCTGCCGGGATGGATTTAATTTTTTCGGTGGAGACCCCTATGTTCTCAGAAATCATTTTGGCAATGCCCTCGCCGCTAGACAGGATACGCCTGGGAGCTTTAGCATAAAGCCATCGGTTAAAAATATGGTTTCGTATCGGGATCATGACATGCCGGCTTCGAACGATGGGAGTGCCCAAATATGTTCCTGCCATAGCGATCAGCCAGCTATCTATGGAGCTATGAGAATGGAGGATATCAGGCCGGGAATGTTTGATGATTTTTATCAGGGAAAGCAAGGCCGACAAACTGAACGCCCGTTTCATGACCAAGGGGAAATAGTGCAGATTTGGATGGCTGAACTGGCTCACCTTGCTCCCAAGCGGACTGTCCGGTTGGCAAACAATGGAAACACGGTGTCCGCGTTCGAGCAATAACTGGCATTCCTGAAATACTCTGATCTCCTGTCCACCCCAGCCGGGGGCGGCCTCAGAATGTAGGATGTGAAGCGGTTTCAATAAGGGAACTCAAGTGATTATCGGTTGAACAAAAATTTATTATAATTTAGCATATCGATCTATGCATGTCGATGGCGAGCGTTTTCCTGTATTCTTAATGGAATGCGAATATTTTTTCGTTTGAGAGGTCGGAAGCCCACTCTGGATTCTGTGCCTTGAATGTGATTTTTTTTCTATTTAATTTTTGATTTTTAAAGCCATGAAAAAAGTACTTGTTGTCAGTGTGACAGGTATGGGGGATTGCCTGTGGGGAACCCCGGGTATCCGTGCCTTGAAAAAGTCTTTTCCTGAAATAGGTATTGACTTGGTTGTGAACCAGTCGTGGAAGACTTTGTTTGAGTTCAATCCTTATCTGAACCAAATTTTTGAATACTCCAGCCAATGGTATCTCCAGCCCTTTCTGGGAATTCAGTTGTTGGGAAGGCATTATGACGCAGTTTATATTTTCCATGCCAACCGTAATTTTAGACGGATGTCACCCTGGTTTCGTGCAATACCGGTCTGGTGTTACCAGCCTTTTAACTGGATACCCGAAACACATCACGTGAAAACAGAGGGTGGGGTGCATGGAATATATAAAAGATTGGCTATGCTGAAAAAGTTTGATGTGAAACCCGATGGGCCGCAGATGGAAATTTTTTTTGATCAGGCCACTCTGGATAAGTCGCAACAAATTTTGAAAACCAATGGTTTCAGCAAGTATGTTTATCTAAATATAGGTGCGGCAGTTGAAAGCAGGCGGTGGATGGTAGATCGTTTTACTGAACTTGCCAGGCGAATACTCAATACAACATCCTGGAATATAATTTTAGGCGGCGGGCCGAATGAAAAAAAACGAGCCCTGACAATCATGGCTCAGCTCAATACCTCTCGAGTGGTGGAAGTCTGTAGTCAGCCTATTTTGGTGAATGCCGACATAATTGCAAAGGCCAGTCTCATGGTAACTGCTGACACGGGCCCCATGCATATCGGATTTGCTATGAAAACTCATGTGGTGGCGCTTTTTGGAACCATTTCGCCCAAGGGTACCGGTCCGTATGAAATCCCCGATGCTTTGTGTCGAATCATAAAAATTGACCCCAGAGAATATATGAAAGAACCCGGTCCGGGAGAATTTTATTTCAGATGCATAACGGTGGATAAGGTTTGGGAGCAGGTCGAAAAAGTATTGGCAGAAAATGCTAGCCCGTAATAGGGTACACTTCGGCGATGGCAGAAATGATGTCTTTCGCGGTGATGAGGCTTTTACATTCGGGTCGGCCGTTCCAACATTCCTCTTTTCTTGTTTTCAGGTTGCAGGGCCGACACTCAATTTCTTTTGAAACGATGATTGTATTGTTGTCAGGAGTGTGCCAAATCTCTGGGTTTGTCCATCCAAACATGCCGACTACCGGGGCTCCAAGGGCAGACGCGAAATGCATATAACCCCCATCATGGCAGACCACAAATTGGGCCATCTGGGTTATAGCCCCCAGTACCCCCAGATTTGTGCCGATGAAAGCGCAGGGGGCATTTTTAATTAGAGGCGTAATTTCATCGACCATGTTTTTCTGGCCCGGCCCACAGGTCAATAATATTTTCATCTTGTGCTGGGAATAAATCATGTCTGCGAGCTCTGCGAATTTTTCAGCTTCCCAGCGGTCATAAATCTTCGCTCCAGGGTGCAAAATGCAAAACCGCTCCTGATGATCTATTCCTTCAGCCTGCAACATTTCGCCTGCCTTAATTTGTGCTGCGTCTGAAATATGGATGGACGGGGAAATTTTTTCAAACTCCACGCCCATTTTTTTAATCAGGGCAACTTGATAATCAATGGGGTGTTTGGGCTTGAGGTCTCCAAATTCGAGTTTGACATTATACAGAAAGGACCGCCTGGCAAACTTGTGACCCACGCGATAAGGGGCCTGGGTGACAAAGCACATGACGGCACCCCGTGTTCCCTCATGCATGTCAATCACGACATCATACTTGTTCGCAAAAAGCCGGTAATAAAACCCGAGCTGGTGCAACCAGGACTTTTTTTCAAAACATAAAACCTGGTCAATGTCAGGGTGATTGCGAACTAAATCGAAAGAAAAATGTTCCACCAGTACCGTTAAGTGGCAACCTGGGAAGCTTTTTTTTAGAGGGGTATAAACTGCGGTGTTGTAAACGACATCTCCAATGGAGCGCAGTTTGATAATAAGAAATTTCGGGTTTTTGGGCAGTTTTTCCCGGGGAAAACGTAGCAAAATAAATCAGGACTCCATAAACAGGTTTGATCTTTTCAGAGAGGAGGAATAACAGAACTGTCCTTGAAGATTATCATGGTTGCTTTATTTCTTCTATTTAATTATTGTTGTGCCCTAGGAAGGTGGCTGTCGGTCGGCCTCTTTTTAATGCCTTATTCAGGCCTCTTTGTATTTATTCTCCATTATGTTCCTCCCTCTCAAAAATTTATTTGGTCGAGCGACTGAAAAGCAATGGGTATTCTGCTGGTTGATTTTTTGTTTTTTCGCCTTGAGCTATAAACTTGGCGGGGTTCCTCCGTACCACAGTGATGAAAATTATTATGTCGAGTCCACTCGTAATATGGTTGAGTCGGGAGACTACCTGACTCCTGTTTACCGGGATGAAAAACGATTCGCCAAGCCCATCCTTTATTACTGGCTGATGTCTGTTTCTTACAAAGTATTTGGTGTGAACCTGGTTTCGGCCCGACTGACTTCCGTTTTTTTCGGAAGCCTCACTATTGGGCTGCTTTATCTTGTCTCCGGTCGTTTGTTTTCAGGGCGGATTGCTTTATACAGTGCTTTGATTTTGCCAGCCACTTTCCTGCATTTCCAGATATCACGATGGGCCACTACAGACATCGTCATGAGTTTTTTCATACTTCTCGCTCTTTATTATTTTGTGCGTTCGTATCAGAGCGGTTTTAAGGGGAAACTTGATATCTACTTATTTTACCTGGCGATGGCTTTGGGGTTTATGACGAAAGGTCCGCCTGCGGTAATCATTCCCGGTGCGATAGCAGTTCTATTTCTTGTCGCAACCAAAAGCGCTTTATCCCAATTGCGCATGGGCCAAGGCCTGGCACTTATATTGCTGATCAATTTCCCATGGTTCCTGACGATGTATTTTTTACATGGGGATGAATTTAAGAACCATATAATCGGCGCTGAGGTCAAAGGCAGGTTGGCCCATGACACTCCTTTCAGTCTTTATTATTTTGGGGTGCTGTTTCGTTATCATCTGCCCTGGGCATTGTTTTTTATTGCGGCGGTAATCAATCAGTTTGGTCTTTATAGTTATTCGCCGGTTTCAGGATTGTCGGAATACTTCAAGAAGGTGCCGGGGAATGTGAAGACCCGTTTCAAGTTGTTGCTTGCCAAGGACAATGAACCGGTTTTGTTTTGTTATATCTGGGTTCTGGTATGTTTAGTTTTGTTCACTCTCGTGCGGACGGAGCATAGCCGTTATATGTTGCCGGCTTCCTCTGCGGTGGTCATTCTGACGGCGAAGTTTTTCGCGAACATAGAGCAGGGCAGACTGGATTGGCCCGGTTATAAAGTTCCTGTCGTTTTAACGGGTGTTATTTTTATAGTGCTTGCGATGTTTTCGGGCGTAGCATTGCAGGGCCTTGATTTGATTTACCCTACTCCCGCATATTTTTTTCTTTTGCCCGCTGTTTTTTTGCTGACAGGGATCAACATTTTCAGGCTTTCTAATAAGCGTCAATGTGGAAAACAGGTTTTTGCTATTTCTTTTTCACTGGTTATTGCGTTTTCCTTTTTGAGCGCTCAAGTGCTTCCCCATGTTAATCGTTATCCGATGAAGCGGTTTTCCGAAAAGATACTGGCCGAAAAGATTTCTGCTCCTATAGCGGTGTACCGGTTAGGAAATCAGAGAGCCCGGCTGGGCGTGTTGACAGGGCACAAATCATTTAATCTGGAAAATCCCACGCAGATTCAGCAGTTCATGCATGCGAATGAAAAGGTTTTGCTTGTCATGCGCAAAAAAGATTTTCGCGATAGTTTTTCTGATTTCCCTTTGCAGGTGATAGCAGAGGATACCGTCTGGAGGCGTATGGACTGGCAAAAAATGGAAGAGCTTTTGAGTAAAACAGAGGTTCCTGAAAATTTCACGGAAAAGATTTATCTTTTAGCGAACAAATAGAAGGGCACTTCAAAAATTATTATTGACAGTAGTTCCCGCAGAATTATTTGACAACGGGCAATCGCATATTTGAAAAATCGTAACTGATGTTTTCCCGGTTTTTCGTGGAAGTGAAATAAGCGTATTTGCTGTTGGCTTGAATCAAATGAATCCTGTCCGGATACTGGGCTATCAGTTTCCTGAACTCCCCCGTGGAGGTGAGCCAGGTTTTCTCTGGACGGGCAGAAACTCTTTTTAATAATTTTTCGGAATCCCTCACGACATTTCCTTCCATGATGCGATTGGAATAAAACAGCATAGCGAGTCTGGGGTTTGATCCTGTGAGACGGTAGTTACCGATTTTCTGATTTTCCGGGGTGTTGAGGTTCGCGATAGCGGCCAGTTCCCGTACTTCTTTACTGTTTTGCGCCAGAGTGACCTTTGCCGGAAAGGGAGTGCCATTCACAAACAGGGTGGTGGCGGCAATAACCCCTGCCATGATGGCGAGAGCTTGGTTTTTTCTTTCAGTGCCCATCCAGGCAGAAATGGTTCTTGCGGTGACAATGGCGAGCGCGGGAAAAATCATGAATAAATAACGGAGCGTCTGATTTTTGCTCGTACTCATCACCAAAAAGGTGAGGACCGGCCACAGAAATAATAAGAGGGCGGTTTTATCTTTATCCTTAAAGCCGCGCTTGCCAAATTGCGCCAGCCCTACCAGCATGAAAGGCAACCAGGGCCAGTGCGTCTTTAAAAAGTCTTTTGTATATCCCAGGAAATAAAAGGCTTTTTTGGTTCCCGAGAAGCTCCGGTCGAAAATCAGCCAGCCGAAATGTGCATCTATAAAACCTTGCCCGTGGTGTTGCCAGTTAATAATATGCCAGGTGAATCCCAGAATGAGGGCAATCAAAGATCCCGATAAAAACCAGGGGTTGACGATTTCTTTCCACTGCCGAGAGAAAATAAAAAAAGCTCCGGTGACCATGAGTGGAAAAAGACCCAGAACACTTTTAGATAATATAGCGCCAGCGGTTGCAAAACCGAAAACCAGATACCAGGGTTTTAAATCCCTTGCTTTAAAAACAGCAAAGAACGCCAGAGTGACAAAAAATGCCAGGGGGATATCGACCATGGCTCGGCGGGCCGAATCAACAAACATTCCGGGAAAAAGCAAAACAAAGGCCGATGCAAAGGCGATCCAGCAATCTTTATAGAGTAGCAGGCTCAACCTATAGGTCATGAGAACGATTCCGCTGGCAAACAAGGCTGACGGGACAATTGCCGCGTAACTGGAAACCCCGAAGATACTGAAGGATAAAACGGTCAACCAGAAAGGCAGAGGCGTGTTGTCAAATGTGGGTGCTCCAGCATGGGTGATGAGCCAGAAGGCCCCTGAGTCCAGCATTTCCTTAGCTTTCTGGGCATAATAGGCATCGTCGAAATTAGTGATGCCGGTATCGAGTTGTCGACCCAAAAATATCAGGAGGGAAGTGAAAATCAGGAATGCGATCTGAAGATTCTTGTTGTTCAGTGCGGAATTCAAATCGGGAGGCCTGAGCGATTGCAGGGTGAAAGCCGGTGTTGAAAATCAAAAAAAGGGAACATTTTTATTTTAAACATCGGTTCAAATATTTCCTGTCGTCATCGTTTAATCTTTGGCTGAACAAAAAACCGAAGGTTTCAAGCCGCCAAACCAGAATATCCAGGCCCTTGAACATTTGAAACCAGTAAATCATGGCAGAAAAAAAAGGTTTTTGAATCAAACCATTTCTGCAGAGGATGAAACCCCATAACTGTTTTTTTGACCTTCGGATAAGGGGCCAATTCCCGCGGATTTTTAAAATTTGGCACAGCTTAAAAAAATTTCTCAGGTTTTGCAGCATGTCCAGTTTCAGGGAAGAAAATTCATGGGGCGGGAACTAAGGACTCGAAACACTTGATAACTCCCGTGAATTGACGATTTTATACCAGGAGTTCCATAAAGTAAAGAAAGCGTGCTCACGCAAATAAAAGCGCATCTCTAAGAACCCTGGTATTGTAAGAAAAAGCATTCTTAAAATTTTATTTGCGCCCAGAGGTGTTGATCCGTAATCTGTTGAGCAGTAAAAGCGCAAATTCCTACGATTTTTATACTGGGGTCATCGTGAAAAACTATCTCTCCACTGATTTTGTAGTTCATCAAGGGTCGTCCTCCCTGGTTTTGGCCTTGCAATGAATCCTTTTGTCATTTGTTCCAGCATTCATCCTGATTCAGAGTTGGTGCAAAAGCATTTGCGGGCACTTGCACAAATGGTCCGTATTGATAGCCGGAGTTTTGGTGTCAACGAATTTGAAGGGGACCGCACCACGCCCAGTGATATGCGTGAAATTCTTGCCTATGCCCGCGACTACCTGTTGGAAATCGGCCTGCCCGAGGTCAAAATAAACAGTTTACGCAATGCGTTTCCCATATTGATGGCAGAAATTTTTGTGTCCGAGGCAAAGCCCACGATTCTTTTTTATGCTCACCTTGACAAGCAACCTTATATGGATGACGGGCATTTTAAAAAATGGAGCGGAACGCCGCCTACACAATTGCGGTGGAATAAAGACCGTTCCCGAGCCTATGGGCGTGGAGCTGCCGATGACCTGAGCGGAGTGGTCTCGATTGGCATGGCCATTGATGCCCTTTTCAAGCATTCCGGTATTCAGGCGGGAAAAAATTCACGGGAAAATTTTTCACGCCTGCCCTGCAATATCAAAATAATGTATGAGACGGAAGAAGAATGCGGTTCCCACAGCCTGATCGAGCAAATTCATGAAAACGAAGATTTTTTTAAAGGCATCGAGTGTGTGGTGATCACCGATGTGGTCAACCCGGCTCAAGGCAAACCGGGCCTCACCACATCCTTGCGCGGAATTATCCAGATGGATGTGAGGGTCCATGCTGAACGAGAGGATGTTGCCCTTGATGAGCAAACGGCTTTGTACAAGCTTCTTGCAACGCTCATTGATGAGGATCATTCTCTGGCGATTCGGGCAATCGCTGGTGCGGATCGACCTGTGACGAATGCTGAACGCGAGGGTTATTCACGGGTTCCAACTTCTGTGTCGGCTTTAAAAAATACTGCGGGGCTCCTTGCCGATACCCGGCTTACGGTTCCTGCCGATATTTCCGCCATGCTGGCTGCGCAGTTAAGAACTTCGTTTGCAAATGCCCGGCCGGGTAATCGGGTTTCAGGCAGTGTGATTCTGGGAGCTGCCGGAGCCCGCCTGACTTTTCCCGGTATCGGGCAAACAAAAGAATTCAAAAACCGGTTGCAGAAGATTCTCGCCGAACAGAATCGTTATAATTTGGAATTAAAACTTTCAACGGTCAGCGAGAATCCTTTGTCGATAGATATCATTTTATGTTCTGCTGAGAAGGACCCGCATTCAGGGGTCAACGGTGGGCCGGTTCCCGTTGCTGAGTTGCAGTTGGCTTGCATGATCGATCATCTTGTTTCCTGCGAAGGCCGTTGGCACCCCGGGCTGGAAGAAATGCGTAGCGCCGAAGAAGGCCGACTGCAAGCGCAATCTCTTAACGTGGATGACACATTAACGGGGCATCTTTTTGCGGAGAAAACCGCCAGGTCCTGGGTGGAAATCCGTTTGGCTCCCGGCAACAACGATGTGCAAGCCACAGAAGCGCTCCGGTCCCACCTTGAAAAAAATATTCCTCCGGGTTTCAGATTGGATATCAAAGTCGATAAAGGCGCTTCTCCCTGGATGACTGAGATAACACATCCGGTTTTTCCCTTGATACTGGATTCTCTGGAAAAGGGATTTGGTGAAAAAGCCTGTCTTTATGGTTGTGGAGGTTCGATTCCCTTTGTGGCAAAACTCATGCAGGCTCTGGGAAATGTGCATCCCCTTTGTGTGGGAGCGTATGATCCCGATGCCAGAATGCATGAGCCCGGAGAGAGCTTGTCCATGCCGGATTTAATGGGCTGTACCCGATCCATCATACATTTTTTGTGTAGAAGTGGTGAAGTCTATGAGAAACCCGCTTCCTGACCTTCTTATACTTACATTGCTCTAAAGATTTTTTGCGCTTTTGCCCCCAGTGAACAGAGCATTGTGAAGGCATAAAAATTTACTGCAAAAATGATATTACTTTTAATCTGCTAAAGGTTATAATCAGCGGTATAAACTGAAGAGACTTTTGGTTAGAATTTTTCCCTGAAGGTTGCCACGCATAAAGAGGGTTGCGGCCGGACAGGGAAAGGACTGTTTACTGATTTTAGTGAGGTCAAGGTGGGCACGGCAAAGGAAGAAGGTAAGTATAGAGAGATCAATATCGAATTCCTCGCCAAGGGAGGGGATGAAGGGTTTGATATTTTTTATAAAACAGATAGTTATGGAACGGCAAAATTTATAAAGTTTGCCAGCACCGAGCGCAAGCATCAGGAAAAAATACTGCGGATTCTGGAAGAGGGAGCCGACCAGGATTATTATATTCATGAAGACGATCTGTTCAAATATTACAAATTTGCCACCAATGCCCTAAGATCGATGATGACCGATACGGGCATTCCTCTCAAGGCGAAAACCGAAAAAATTTATGAAGTTTCCAAAGGGGTGATGAAGGAATTTTTTGAAAATGACGTTTCAGAAAAGATCCTGGAATCATCCGAAGAAGTCATGGAAATGATGGGCGACTGTATGAGTTCTGCCGAGGCCGGGTTTCACGGGATTTCGGCATTGACCAGCAAGGACTATTACACTTACACCCATAGCGTCAATGTCGGGTTGTATTGCATGACTTTCGGTTTAAAGAAGAAGATGACTAAAAACGATACCAAGGAATTGGCCTTGGGTGGAATGTTGCACGATGTCGGCAAATCAAAAATAGACCATGCCCTGATCAACAAGGAGGGCAAGCTCACCGATGAAGAGTTTGAGCAAATGAAAGCCCATGCCACTGAAGGAGGCAAAATCATTGCCGGGATGGGTTGTTTTGCGAATAATGTCGGGCTAATGGCATCTGAGCATCACGAAAAATTTAAGGGCGGGGGTTACCCTCTTGGAAAAATCGGTGATGAAATCCATTTGTATGCGCGAATTTGTAAGATCATGGATGTCTACGATGCCTTGACAACACGCCGTTCTTATAAAAAAGCTTTGAGTGCTTTTGATACGCTGATAATCATGAAAAAGCAGATGGCTAATGATTTTGATCCAGGCCTGATGCAGGATTTTATTCGCTTGATGGGCCCAGGTTTATAACCTGTCTAGCAGGATGCTGAAAAACTATTATATGCCCGAGTCTGTCGAAAAGGGTAAAGAGCAACCCCCTCAATCCCCCTTATC
>CAZEBI010000049.1:0-16663 GCA_964510355.1 uncultured Nitrospina sp.
GCCGATACCGCACTAGGTGCTTTGATAAATTATTTGACGGCCTCACGAAGTAAAGGGTTTCAGCCGATGAATATTAACTTTGGCTTGTTCTGCGTGCAGGAAATGCGGATTCGCGATAAAAAGGTGAGAAATCAGAAGATCGCAGAAAATGCCATGGAAAAAATAAAACAATGGCATGAAGAATTGAACAATCCTGCTTCTATCCACTCCTGAAAAAAAGCTAGACGATACAGACGGCCATGACTTGTTTTAAGTCACAATCGCCTTTAAATACTTTATAGATTCCATCCTGTTTGAGGGTAGTCATCCCGTCACTAATAGCCTGTTTGCGCAAGTCTTCGACCAGAGCCTGTTTCATGACCATTCTTTTAGTCTCATCGGTGCCTTCAAGGCACTCGTGCAATCCGGTACGTCCGGCATAACCGGTGTCGTTGCAGTTTGGGCAGCCCACGGGTTTTTTCAACATCAGGTCATCCGTATACTTGATATTCAGCTTTTCAAAGCCCTCTCCATATTCCGCGGCCAATGAATCAAACTCTTCCTGGTCGGGGTGATAGTCTTCCTTGCATTTCTTGCAAAGAGTACGAACCAGTCTTTGCGCGACAATGAGGAGCAGGGCATCGGCAAAGTTGAGCGGGTTCATTCCCATATCCAAAAGCCGGGTAATGGTTTCAGGAGCCGAGTTGGTGTGCAGGGTGCTAAAGACCAGATGACCGGTGAGAGAGGCTTCGAGGCCAATGGCACAGGTTTCCGAGTCGCGCATTTCACCGACCATGATGACGTCCGGGTCACCGCGTAAAAACGATTTCATGGCGCGGGCAAAGTCGAGTCCGATTTTGTTAAGCATCTGAACCTGGCGCAGACCCTTCTGGGTTATTTCCACCGGATCTTCTGCTGTCCAGATTTTTCTTTCCGGTTTGTTGATATAACCCAGGATGGAGTGGAGGGTGGTGGTTTTTCCTGACCCGGTCGGCCCAACCACAAGAATCAAGCCGTAAGGTTTGCTGGCACAGGCTTGAATCAGTTCCAAATTATGGTCGTTAAAATTCATGTTTTCCAGCGGGATGGGTTTGCTTGCGGCCAGAATACGCAGAACCGCATCTTCGTTTCCTCCAACGGTAGGGCAGGTCGCGACCCGATATTCAATTTCCTTTTTTCCGTATTTCATTTTAATTTTTCCATCCTGAGGCAAACGTCTTTCGGCAATATCGAGCTTGGACATGATCTTGACTCTGGAGATCATCGCCTGCTTGTAAATGGAAGGAATTTCTTCATAAATGCTACAGGTACCATCTTTTCGAAAACGAACGGTTATGGCATCTTTGCCGATACCCGGCTCGATATGGATATCTGAAACGCCCTGATCGTAGGCATCAATCAATATTTTGTTAACAAGCCGTACGATGGTGCTGTCTGTTTCGCTGATAGCATTAGCCCCATCATCTTCATCCTTTTCAACCTCCACATCTTCCTGTTCATCCTTGAGCGCACTCAATAGGCTGGACATTCCTTCAATCGTGGTCTCTGAATCCCCCGCAGATAAATCTTCCCCCAGTGAGGAATTTAAGAAGTCCACGATATCGATTTTTAACCCGACCTTGTACTCGATTTCTTTTTTGGCGAATATTTGCTGGATGTTTTGATTGCGATCCGGGTTGAGGGGGTCATTGATCAGCAGGGTGACCTTGTCGCCTTCTTTGTGAATAGGAATCCAGTAGTTTTTTGTTAAAAAACTACGGTTCAATCCTGTCAGTATTTCTGCCGGCAGGATCACCGTATCGCTGTAGCCAAAATAGGGCAGTCCATAAAAAGTCTCCAGCGACTTTCCCATATCCTTTCTTTGCAGTTTGAAATCGATCATCAAGACCGTTTCTACGTCAATCTGGTTTTTTCTTGCTTTAGCTGTGGCTTGAGTCAATTCTTCTTCGGTGATGATGCCATTTTGTATTAAAAAACTGAACTTGGTGGGTTTGGATGGGATGTATTTTGCCTGGTTATGAAATGCCAGAGCCAGCGTTTCGGAAATAATGGTGGCACTTTTTTCATCCTGATCCGTAAATTTTTCCCCATTTAGTTTGTTGACCAGTTGCAGGACTCCCATAAGTTTTCCTGCATGAAGCATGGGGTACCCCAAAACAGATTTAGTGATGCTGCCAGATTTTTTATCCCAGGAACTGTCGAACCTGAGGTCAGGGTGGTATTGTTGCAGTGCCTGTTCATCATAGACATCGGTGATGTTTACACTCTTTTGCTGCATGCCAACCCAGCCAGCAATGCTTACGGGGGAGAGGGCAACGCGGATTTCGTTTATATGTTCGCCAGATTTAATTTTGGAGAAGATTTCATTTTTTTGTCCATCAACGGCATAGATGGTGATGGCCTGCGCCTCAAACAGTTTTAAAATAGATTCCTTGAGTTCGATAAGGATTTCATCTATGTTTTTTGCGGAATGGATAGCCTGGGAAATACGATGAAGGCTTTCTTCCGGTGATAAGACCTCAACGACAGGGAGGGGTTTTGATCCATATTCTTCTTCCACTTTCGCCAGTACTTTTCCGAGAGCGGGAGAAATCTCTCGGGCCAATTTAAAATTGGCCTCGGTAAAAACTTCGCCACTGTTTTTGTGGATCACTTCCATCACGCCGATCAATTTTTTATTGTGGGGCACAGGAAGCACCATGATTGCATGTGCCTTGATACCCAGTGGGTTGTCCAGAGTGGAGCCTTTTGACAGTTGCGGGTGAAGCTTGGACAGGTCTTCTTCTGAGTAAGCGTCCGCAAGGTTTACGGGTTTGCCCGTCCCCGCTACATATCCCGCAAGACTGCTGGTAGAAATATCTACCCTGATTTCTGAATCCAGGTTTTCTATGACGTTACGGGAAAAGAGCTGCCGGTTTTCCATATCCAGTGCAAAAAGCGTGATGGCGTCACACTGCCAAATCTCTTTTAGCTCATGAATCAAGTCTGGAATTGTCGCGGCGATATTTTGCGTTGTTTGCGCTTGGCCCAGGATTGACTTGAGTTTGGCATTATTTTCTGAGGCGGAACTGGCTGGGGTACTTTGGGTGCTAGTCATTATTTATTGGCCGCAAAAGTTTGGAATTATAGTCCTTTGTGCAAGCTAAACGATGCACACTGCAAGAACTTGTTTTAAATCACAGTCGCCCTTAAATATTTTTTGTGCAAGCTAAACGATGCACACTGCAAGAACTTGTTTTAAATCACAGTCGCCCTTAAATATTTTTTGTGCGAGCTAAACGATGCACACTGCGAGAACTTGTTTTAAATCACAGTCGCCTTTAAATATTTTATAAATGCCGTCTTGTTTCAAGGATGTCATGCCATCTTTGTCCGCTTGCCTGCGCAGGTCTGCAACCAATGCTTTTTGCATGATTATTTGTTTGATTTCATCTGTGGCATCCAGGCATTCATGCAATCCGGTTCGCCCTGCATAACCGGTGTCATTACAGGTTGCGCAACCTACGGGTTTTTTAAGAGTCAACTCATCGGTGTACTCGATTTTTAATTTTGGAAAATCTTTTTCCCCATATTGCTGGACCAAGGTGTCAAATTCTTTTCGGTCGGGGTGATAATCTTCTTTGCATTCTTTGCACAGAGTTCTCACCAGTCTTTGCGCCACAATAAGGAGCAGGGCATCGGCAAAGTTGAGCGGGTTCATTCCCATATCCAAAAGCCGGGTAATGGTTTCCGGCGCGGAGTTGGTGTGCAGGGTGCTGAAGACCAAGTGACCGGTGAGAGATGCTTCCAAGCCGATGGCACAGGTCTCCGAGTCGCGCATTTCACCGACCATGATGACATCCGGGTCACCGCGTAGAAAAGATCTCATAGCACGCGCAAAGTCGAGGCCAATTTTGTTTAACATTTGAACTTGCCGAAGTCCGTCTTGGGTGATTTCCACGGGGTCCTCTGCCGTCCAAATTTTTCGTTCTGGTTTATTGATGTAACCCAGGCAGGAGTGCAGGGTTGTAGTTTTACCGGAACCTGTGGGGCCCACAACCAAAATCAATCCATAAGGTTTGGTGGATTTGTCCTTGATGAGTTCCAGGTTCCTCTCCGAGAAATTCATCTTCTCCAACGGGATGGGTTTACTCGCAGCCAAAATACGTAGAACTGCATCTTCGTTTCCCCCAACAGTCGGGCAGGTTGCAACTCTGTACTCAATTTCCTTTTTGCCGTACTTTATTTTAATTTTTCCATCCTGGGGCAAGCGCCTTTCTGCGATATCCAGCTTGGACATAATTTTGATACGGGAAATCATCGCCTGTTTGTATAAATAAGGGATTTCCTGGTAAATGCGGCAAGCTCCGTCTTTACGAAACCGTACTCTCACCGGTTTTTTACCCACTCCGGGTTCAAAATGAATATCAGAAACTCCCTGGTCGTAGGCATCCGTTAAAATCTTATTCACCAGGCGGACGATGGTACTGTCTGTTTCACTGATGGCGTTGACTTCCTCGTCATCGGGTGCTGAGTCGAGAACCTCTGCGTTCTCATCTTCCAGGGTGTTCAAAAGGCTGGACATTTCTTCCGTTTGAATTTCATCTGCGGCACCTGATATTGCTTCGTCCTCTGTCATTGCCGAAAGCAGAAATTCCCGTATATCAATCTTCAACCCTACTTTTAGCTCCAGTTTCTTTTTGGGGAAGATCATCTGGATATTCTGGACTCGAACCTTGTTGGCGGGATCGTCCGTCAAAATAATTGCACTGGTTTCATCGTTTTGCAGGGGAACCCAGTGGTTTTTTGCCAGATAAACCTTATTGAGCCCGGAAAAGTTGGATTGGGGAAGGACAATGGAGTCGTTGAAACCTTGATAAGAAACGCTGTAATAAAGTTCAAGTGACTTGCCAAGGTCTTTGCGTTGTAACTTCAAGTCGCTCAGAAGAACTGTTTCAACATCTATTTTATTTTTGCGTGCCTTGGCGATGGCTTCATTCAACTCATCCTGGGAAATGATTCCGCTTTCGACCAAAAAGCCAAACTTCGTGCGTTTTTGCCGGTTGATCTTTTGCTGGTTAAAAAAGGCCAAGGCAAGGGTTTGGGCAATATTTTTAGCATTACGTTCATCAAAACTATTGAATCGGGCGCCATGTCTTTTGTTTACCAACTGCATGACACCCATCAGGCATTCACCTTGAAGCAACGGAAAAACCAGCATGGATTTGGTGCGGAGCCCGGTTTTCTTATCCCACGAGTCGTCGAACTTGAGACTCGGGTGAAATTTTTTGAGTTCTTGCGAGTCATAAACATCGTTTATATTTGCCGGATTTTTAGTCAATGCGACGCACCCCGAAATACTTTTTTCGGAGATCGGTACTCTGATTTCACTCACCTGATTGCCGGATTTGACTTTGGAATAGATTTCATTGCGAATTTCATCGACCGCGTAGATGGTGATCAAACCGGAATCAAACAGTTGCAGGATGGGTTGTTGTAGTTCAAGAAGAATTTCATCGATGGTTCCGGCGGAATGGATCGCATGTGCGGTATCCTGTATTTTGGACTCGATATCCTCCGCTTCCAGTTTGGCCAGGGCATGCCCAAGGGTTGTTGATAGCTCTTTGGCCTGGCGGACATAATCTTCATCAAAGCTTCCACCGGATACGTGATTCAGGCATTCGAGTACCCCCATCAACCTTTTGTTGTACGGAAGTGCCACCACCAACGCTGAGTTGGTGGTGAAATCAATTTTTTCATCCCAAGTTTTATTTAGCTTTAAATCCGGGTGATACTCTTTCAACTCCTTTGTATTGTAGGCATCCGTTATGTTGAGCGTCTTACCCGTTGCGGCGACAAACCCCGCAAGGCTTTTGGTGGATATGTCCAGCCGAATTTCATCGATTTCTCCAGCTTTGAAATTTTTTGAGTAGATCTGTCTTTTATCCCGGTCAATGGCGTACACAGAAACGGCTCGACAGTCAAAAAGGTTTTTGAGTTCATCGGTAAGCGAAAACAGAACCTGCCCCATACTCTGGCCCGATAAAATCTTGTTGATGATAGGGCGGGTCCGGTCACCGGATCTTCGACCACGACCTTCATCCTCGTCACCACGAGTTTTATCTCGCGAACGTCGGTTGAGGGCAGAGCGGGAAGCCTCTGTATCGTTTGAGCCTTTATTGGAAAGGGGAGAGCTTTTAGAAAATTCAGCCTCGCTCAAACCATCGATGGCTTCAGCTGTGGGTAGATTTTCCGCAGGGGGGTCTTTTTTTTTCAATTTGGAAAAAATGGACACGGCGTTTCATTGAAATTTTAGAAGTGTACCCATCATCCTACTACCAAGGCAAAAAAAACTCAAGCTGAATCAGAAACAATCAGGTGCAAAAGGCATTGAAAACATTGTGTTTATTTGTGAAGCGGGGATATTTCAGGGGCGGTAATGGAAAGAGTTTGTAAAGATTTTGCGGCTGAAAAAAACCGCCTAGACATCCAGGTCCTGAACGAACTCGGCTTTTTCCTTTATGAACTTAAAGCGCGACTCTGCATTTTTTCCCATTAATTCACTGACCGTTTTTCCAGCCTGCTCGGCAGACCCCAATGTCACCCGAATCAGGGTGCGGGATTTTTTGCTCATGGTGGTTTCTTTCAGATCCGAGGCGGGCATTTCTCCCAGTCCTTTAAAACGGCCTATTTCGTGAGAGGTTCCGTTTAATCCGTTGATGATATTGTCTTTTTCCTCATCGGTTAAGGCGTAGAATATTTTTTTACCGGCATCGATGCGATATAGAGGCGGCTGGGCGATGAAAAGATGGCCTTTTTCGATGATTTTCGGCAGGCATCGATAGAAAAAAGTAAGAAGCAGGGTGCAAATATGCGCGCCATCCACATCTGCATCGGTCATGATGATGATTTTTCCGTAGCGAAGCTTGCTATAGTCGAATTTATTTCCAATGCCGGTTCCACAGGCTGAAATGAGGTTTTGAATTTCAGTGTTGGCAAGAGTCTTGGTCAGGGTTGCGGTTTCAACATTGAGTATTTTTCCGCGAATCGGAAGAATCGCCTGGGTCTTTCGATCCCTCGCCTGTTTGCTGGAACCGCCTGCGGAGTCTCCTTCGCAAATAAACAGTTCGGCCTGATCTTTGTCTGTTGTGGCGCAGTCGGCAAGTTTTCCCGGTAAATTGAGCCTATGCGAGATATTGGTTTTTCGCTGAACCGCTTCCTTCGCCTGACGCGAAGCGATGCGGGCCTGGGCAGACAGGATGATGCGGTTGGAAATGGTGTCTCCGAGAGTCTGGTTTTCATTTAAATAATGTTCGAGGGTGTGTTTGACCACGGCTTCCACTTGCACTGTGATTTCTGAATTCAACCGGCCCTTAGTTTGCCCTTGAAACTCCACATCGCCCTGGAGGTAAATATTGATGATGGCAATCAGCCCTTCTCGAACATCATCGCCGGTAATGCTCGGTATCTCCCTGGGAAGTAGTTTTCGTCTGTCAATATAAGCCCGAATGGCTTTGGTAATGCCGTTGCGAAAACCATTTTCATGTGTGCCTCCGTCAACCGTGCGGATGGAATTGGCGAAGGAAAGAATTTGGGTGTCGGTATTCGGGGTCCAGAGAAACGCGGCCTCCAGGCGCAAAAGGTTGTCTTCTTTTTCTGCATAAATCGGCGTGCTCATCAATGTGGTTTTCTCGCCGACAATCTTTTTGATATAGTCCTGAATTCCGTCTGGATAACAAAATGTATGGGTATTTTTGTTTTCGTTGACGATTATTTTAAGCCCCTTATTGAGGAAGGCTTTTGATTCGGCTCGTTCCAAAACAAGTTTTGCATTGAATTGTGTTTTCGGAAAAATCTCGCCGTCAGGCTTGAAATAAACCGTGGTGCCATAGAGCCGGGCGGGTTTTCCCTTTTCGATTTCCGCAAGTGGTTTGCCTCGGGAGTAAGACTGGCTCCATTCAAACCCGTCTCGACGCGAAGTTGCGACAAGGCTTTCCGAGAGAGCGCATACCACAGCCATTCCGACCCCGTGCAGGCCACCGGATACTTTGTAACTGTCCTGGTCAAACTTTCCACCCGAGTGCAGGGTGGTGAACAGAATTTCCATGGCGCTTTTTTTGGTTTTGCGAAACAAGTCCACAGGAATTCCGCGTCCATTATCCTTGATGGTGACCCCATCGTCTTTCTCCAGAGTCACCTCAATGGTATCGCAATGACCGTTGAGCGCTTCATCCACACAGTTGTCCAGGATTTCCCAGAGCAAATGATGCAGGCCGGTGGAAGTGGTTGAACCGATATACATTCCCGGTCGTTTGCGCACCGGTTCGAGTCCTTCTAATACCTGGATATCTTCCGATCTATATTTTGACATGGGGTGCTTTCTTTAATTCGGTAATTTTATTTTATAATCGGGTTTTGCCCAATTGTTTAACCCCCCTAGCCCCCCCCTTGTCAGAGGGGAACTGTGCCTCCCCCTGATAAGGGAGATTTCAGAGGGGGTTGCGCTCTCTTCAACGAGAAACCTTATTGTATTTTAAGAATTGTTTTACGTTTTGAAATGATAACACCCTGACTGCCACGGTTGCACAGGCGCACACTTTTTACGGTGATGCTCTTGTCATTTCCAGAGTCGAACACAAGTGTGATCTTATCTTTGAGACCGACGAATTTAAACCCGATCAAGGTACTTTCTCCTGGTTTCATGAGGATGACCCCTTTGCCCGATCCGGTCAATTGGGTTATTTGCTCTGTGGCTATGACCACCGCTTTGCCTTTCGCTGTAGCCAGGAAAAGGTGCTTATGCGTTACCGGAGCAAAACCGATCATGCGGTCGTCGCCTTTTAAACTCATAATTTTTCTACCCGAGCGTGTGGTCTCGGCCAGGTTGGATAACGGAAAACGAAAACCAAAACCATTGGCACTGGCAACCATGAACTCCCGCGTTTTTCCACTTTTCTTGATGAAACTCATGCTGGCTTGGCTGTCCGGTGAGGCTTGCGACTCTTCGGTAGATAGCGTGAGCATGGCGAGTACTTTTTCCCCATCGCTAAAATTGAACAAACTTTGAATGGGTTCACCAAATCCGCTTCTTGTAGAAGGCAGATTATAAGCCTTGCATACGTAAACGGTTCCAAACGAGGTGAAAACAGCGAGCAGGTTCCGCGTATTGGTTTGCAGGGAATCGAGCAATTGGTCGTTTTCCTTGAACTTAAGACGATCACTCAGGCTTTTTGATTTCCTTATCCACCCGTTCCGGCTCAGGATGATATGCACGTCCTCATGCTCGATAAAGTCTTCGGCGTTGTACGCAATATTTTCGGCGGTCTTGATCTGGGTGCGGCGTTTGTCGCCGTGCTTTTCCTTGATTTCTTCGAGCTCTTCACGCACCTCTGTCCAGATTTTTTGGGAGGATGCGAGAATAGACTGGATTCTTTTTTGCTCCTTGAGCTTTTCTTTTTGCTCTTCTAGAATCTTATCCATTTCCATACCGACCAATCGGTAGAGAGGGATTTCTAAAATTGAGCTGGTCTGCTCGTCATCGATCTTGAAGTGATTTTGCAGTTTTTCGTGCGCTTGCTTGCGCGACTTGGAAGACCGTATCAGCTTTAAAGCTTTGTCCAGATCGTCAAAGATTATTGCGAACCCGGCAAGAAAATGCAGGCGTTTTTCAAGGAGGATCCGTTCATAGTTCAACCGGCGTGTGACCACCTGCTTGCGGAAATCCAGAAAATAGTGGCAGATTTGCAAAAGCGATAAACGGTCGGGCTCGCCATTGGGTTTGAGGCAGTTGAAATTGATTTGAAAATTATTTTCCAGTTCCGTGTGCTTGAAAAGGTAGCTCATCAGCTTGTTTTCATCTGTTGTGCTTTTGATCTCAAGGACCACGCGAATATTTTCATCACTTTCATCGCGTACATCGGTCAAGGGAGGGAGTTTTTTGGCAATGATGATTTCAGCGATCTTCTCGATCATCCGGGCTTTGTTGACGCTATATGGAATTTCCGTGATGATGATCTGTTTTTTGCCCCGAGGCAGGGATTCAAGCTTCCATCGTCCTCTGATTTTTACCGCGCCCAAGCCCGATTCATAGGCTTTGCGTATTTCTTGTTTGCTGTTGAGGATGATTCCTCTCGTGGGGAAATCGGGGGCCTTTATGTGTTTCATCAGGTCCGCCACCGTTTGTTTGGGAGCGTCGATCAATGAAATTAAAGCGGACATGACCTCTGTCAGGTTGTGGCTGGGAAAAGAGCAGGCCATTCCTACCGCAATGCCGGACGAGCCGTTGACCAGCAGATTAGGAATGCGCGAAGGCAGTACTACGGGCTCTTTGAGGGTGTTGTCATAATTGGAGCGAAAATCGACCGTATCCTTTTTTATATCGCGTAACAAATAAGAGGTGATAGGCGTTAAGCGCCCCTCTGTATAACGGTAGGCCGCAGGAGAGTCTCCATCGAGAGAACCAAAATTGCCTTTGCCGTCAACGAGGGGGTAACGCATGGAAAAATCCTGCGCCATGCGTACCATCGACTCATAGGTGGATGCGTCTCCATGCGGGTGGTATTTACCCAGCACTTCACCGATGATCTTGGCGGACTTGACATGTTTGCTGGCAGAATTCATTCCCATGCTTTCCATGGCGAACAGAATCCTGCGATGAATGGGTTTCAATCCATCGCGCACATCAGGGAGTGATCTCGAAACGATGGTCGAAAGCGCGTAGGTGAGAAATCTTTTCTCAAGTTCGTCTGTTAAGTCGGAGGTTTTTTCCTGCCCCATTAGGGTGATACCGGTTGTTTAAAAGAAAAGATGAGTGATTCAGCTTGACGTTTGAGGTCTGCGGTCTTATCTAGTTGCTAGACCAGGAACATCCGTTCCCGGTTGCGAGGTTTTCTCGATTTACGAAGAAAATTCAATAGTTTAAGGCCTCTGTGGGCCACAAGCATTTTATTTTCATTGTTTAACAGGTGTCCACATATTGTGGCCCTGAATTATTTATATACAATATAGGAAATTATAAAGCAAGCAGAATCAAGCATTAAGGCAGGCCATTTAGCCTCTGAGATGCCGTTTTAAGGGAAGTGAAATCTTTTTTGAGATGATGTCATCTTAATTAGAGTCTGACGCACAGTTAAGAGTTTGGTGATTTTAAGTTTTTGTTTTCAAGGAGTTATTTATGTCCGAACTACAAGAAAAAATAATGGATGCTTTAAAGACGGTTCAAGACCCTGACCTGCACAAGGATATTGTCAGTCTTGGGTTTATCAAGAACCTGAATATAGATGGCTCAAACGTCAAATTTGATGTTGAACTGACCACACCTGCCTGTCCTGTGAAAGAACAGTTGCGCGTGGAATGTGAAACAAAAGTCAAAGCCATTGAAGGGGTTGAACAGGTTGATGTGAACATGACTGCTGTGGTGCGTTCTACTGAACATTCGCAACCGGTTTTACCGGGAGTAAAAAATATCATTGCTGTGGCAAGCGGCAAGGGCGGTGTCGGGAAATCCACAGTCAGCACCAACCTGGCTATTGCTTTGTCCCTGACAGGAGCCCGTGTCGGTTTGATGGATGCGGACATTTACGGACCCAGCATTCCACAGATGATGGGCATTCCCATCTCACCGCCAAAAGTGGGTTCCGAGAATAAATTCTTCCCGCATGAAAAATATGGTTTGAAAGTGGTTTCTGCCGCATTTTTAACTAAGCAAGGCCAGCCTTTGATGCTTCGAGGGCCTATGCTGGGCGGCATCATTCAACAATTTCTGCAAAATGTGGAATGGGGTGAACTGGATTATTTAATCATCGACCTGCCTCCGGGTACCGGAGATGTACAATTGACCTTGACCCAGAAGGCACCGCTTTCTGGCGCAGTGGTTGTGACTACCCCACAAGAAGTCAGCCTGATTGATGCGGATAAGGGTGTCAAAATGTTCCAGCAGGTCAAAGTTCCTCTGCTCGGCATTGTGGAGAATATGAGTTATTTTGTCTGCGATGGGTGCGATAAAAAACACCATATCTTCAGGCAGGGTGGCGGCCAAACCCTGGCGGATAATTTTAAAATTCCGTTGCTTGGTGAAGTGCCGATCATCCCGGCGATCGCAGAGGCAGGCGACTCAGGTATTCCTGTCGTCATGTCTGACCCTGAATCTCCTGCAAGCCTGGCCTATAAAGATTTAGCTGGCAAAGTGGCGGCGCAACTGAGCATCAACCAGGCCAATAGCGGTGAAAAAGTTTCCGCCGATTTTGAGCTTGCCTGGGACACTGAGAAAGAGGCCAACTAGAATGACTGTTTCTGCACCAAAAAGTATCAAACAGGTGGACGCGTTGACTCTGGGAATTACCTGGGGTGATGGGCACGACTCAACGTATTCGGTCAAAAACTTGCGGGAAAACTGTCCGTGCGCCAACTGCATCGATGAATGGAGCGGGAAAAAACTCATCGCACCCGGCTCGATAAGCGATGCGATTCGCCCGAAAAATATCAAGGCGGTGGGGCTTTATGCCATTCAGTTTTATTGGAATGACGGGCACGATACCGGGCTTTATACCCACGAACTTCTGCGACAACTTTGCGAATGCCCGGAGTGCAAAAAAGAATCTGACAAATAGAGTGCTTGTCCCCCATACAGGTCAAGTGCTCCAACCCGAACGGGAGTAGCGGTCAGGCTACTCCCGTTTTTTTAATTTAAAGCACAAAAAAGCCCTCTCCATTTATTAATGGGGAGGGCTTTTTGTTTCTTCGTTATTCTTGAGGGAAGCCAGAGGGCAAAAACTCATTGGGCCGAGATAACTCTTTGTAGCCAACAGAGCTATTGCCCGCCGCCGCTGACGGCAAATCCCCCCAGCCCCCTTCGTGGAAGGGGGAGTTATTAGAGTGTTGCGCTTGAGGGTGCAGATAGCTATTTGGGTTAATGCAAATCTGCCCGCCGCCGTTGGCGGCCTACATGCCTACTTTTTGCCGGACTTCGTCCATGACTTTTGCGTCGATGGTGGTGATGCCGTTTTCTACCGCGAAGCTGATGACGGTTTTTTTGGCCATGCCGCGTACGAAAAAGGGCACTTTCTGGATTCTTTTCAGGGCTTCTTCGGTCCAGACGAGGTCGTCTTCCGGGTTACTGGCCTTCAACTCTTCTTTGGCCTGAGCCAAAGAGGAACTGACCGTCGCCATTGGGGCTGTGCTGACATCGGTAGCACCTCCCAACTCCACTCCCAGTTTGCTGACAAACTCCGTTTCAAATTTATTGGTGAGCATTGCGATGCTGTGACCGCATTTTTTACATTTAAATTGCATGACAAGATTGGTTTTTTCCTCCGGCATGATGCCTTCAGTCTGCACTTCCATCTTGACGTCACAAGGGATACAAAGGAATTTCATTACGTCTCCTAATTTAAAAACTATTTGGTGATAAAGTTTTGAATATTGTCTACAACTTCTGCAATGGCTTTGCCAGTAACAGAATCTTTAAACGTGGAATAAAAAAGGCTTCCTGATTGGCTGGTCTGCGACACACGCGTGTCGAACGGGATCTTGCCGATATAGGGAATATCTTTTTTCTCGGTCAGTTCGTGTACATCTTTTCCTTCAAACAACTTGCCTTCTTTGTCGCAATGTGGGCAGACGTAAGTGGCCATATTTTCGACCAGACCGATAATGGGCACTCCCATTTTGTTGTTCTTGGTGATCGATTTGGTCACGATATGCTGAGAAAGTGGTGACGGGATGGTGATCTCGACCACTCCTGCCAACTCCGGGATCAAGGAACGGATGTTGTCAATGCGGTCACTGCCCGGCGGCATGTCGATGAGAAGATAGTCCAGCTCGCCCCAGTTGGTATCGGCCAATAATTCCCGAACGGCAGTGGATTCCATGACGCTGACCCAGGATGCCGTGGCATCGTCGGCATCGGTCCACATTACGGGTGTGTCAGCGGTTTTCAAAAGCATATCCATCGACATGATGCGGATTCCCTGATAACCGGTACCGGGGTCTAAGCCATCGTTTTTCATTTCCAGTTTGATATCGTTGCCGACTCCCAAAAGGTGGGCGATGCTGGGGCCGTTCAGGTCGGCATCAAGAATACCGACCTTGTGGCCCCGGTCGGCGAGGCAGGAAGCGATATTAGCGGTGATGGAACTTTTGCCGACACCGCCTTTGCCGCTCATCAAGGCGATTTTGTATTTAATTTTATCGAGACGAGATCGCAGCTTTCCCCCTAATTGGGTCACCTGTCCGATGATGTCGGAACCGCCATCTCCCACCAGGTCCTCATAAGTTTTCATGCCAAACTCCTTAAATATCCCTTCACAAGGGAGGCAATTGTTGTTGGAATCAGAGGACTATCATAAAGTAAAACCCTCATGTTTTAAAGCGTTTCTTGCAAAAGCCAGGCGGACTTCGAGGTATTTTTGTCTGTTTTGTCGTTTTAGGTTGACCCTGAAGGTTTGTCTCATTTATCTTAACAAGTTTAGCCCTTGCGCAAGTAACGGGTTAGTTTTGAATTTTTGGTAGGGAAGGAAGCCATGTCGTTGACGGATGAAGACAAACAGTTTATTGCACAGGAAGAACAGCTGCTCGAAAGCACTTTGCGCTCGTTATGCCAACAGCTTCCCCAGGTCCAGGCGGCGAAAATCAGCGCCAACGTGGCGGCTCGCGAATTGACCCGTCAGGTGGTCAATGAATGGAACCATGAAGAAAGGCAACCCCTGATCTCGGATGAGGCTGTGGCTCACATGGTTTTGGATATCCGAAAAAATAGTGATAAAGCCCTGTATGAGCTGATTCAGGAACCTTATTTCGGCAGAGTTTGCACCAAAGAGGACGATGGCAATGAAGTGTCTTTCCTGATAGGAAAAAAGAGCAATATTGAAGCGGGCATTGTGGACTGGCGTAACGGTCCCATCGCAGGACTCTATTTCAATTACAAACAGGAAGAAGAGTTTGATGAGGTCATCAACCAAAGAGAGCGCACCGGTCATATTCAACTGCGCCGTTCCTACCGCATTGAAAACGGTCAGTTGTTGCAGATCGATGCTCCTGAAGGCATGTTCCGTAGAAGCGAGAAGGGTTGGGAGAAACTCGATGTCGAGGATGAAGTTGCCGCGCATCGCTCCCGAGCCATTGACTCAAAAGAAAAACGCCTGCCGAGCATTCTTTCTTTGATTACCAAGGACCAGTTTGAGCTTATTACCAGTGATGCCAATCGGCCTGTCATCATTCAGGGGTCCGCAGGTTCGGGTAAAACCACCGTCGCCCTGCATCGGCTTGCCTGGTTGTTGCATGAGGGCAATTCGTCGGCCCAGGCGAAAAACACCCGGATAATGGTTATGAACAAGTCTTTGCAGGTTTATGTCTGCGCTACTTTGCCGTCAATGGGTATTGAGGGAGTGGAAGCCTCAACTTTTAATGGCTGGGCATTGTCCATCATTCGCAAAGCCGTGCGCGGAAAACCTTTTTTCAAGTTTCTGAATGTTCCGTCATTTGTTGAGGAAATAAAGTTTTCCGAAGAAATTTTAAAAGCTCTTGCCGGCTGGGTGGAAAAACAAAAGCGCGCTCTGAATGCTGGAATGGAGACGGAATTTAAAAAATGGCCCGGACTTTTTAAATCATGGCAGAAGGCCAGTAATACGGCGGTATTGCCCCGCCTCAAAGATTTTTCTCAGGATGTCAAAGAGTCCAGTATGCCCAAATATGACAAGGATCAACGCCTGGAGTTTTTGAAGCGTAAAATCTTCGAGATGGAAGATTATGTTCAGGATGTTTACGACCTGTTGTCGGACTCGGAACATTTGCAAGCCCACCTTTCTCCTGCCCCCAAACTGGCTTCGCATCTGGATTATCTGAAAAGGCTGACGGAAAAAAATAGGGCGAAGAACAACCTGGATTATTTTGACATGTCCCTGGTTTTACGGCTCATTCAACTTAAAAATGGTGGATTGCCCGATGGCTCAGGCGGCGTGACCTTGCTGGACCATTTGGTGATTGATGAGGCGCAGGATTTTGGCCCGGTTGAATTTGCCGTCATGATGAATGCGGTCAGCGATAAACGGCAAGTGACCATTGTGGGTGACGTGGCCCAGAAAATCCTCTCGGCGAGAAAGTTCATCGGCTGGAATAAAGTGGTGGAAAACCTTGGTATGGAAGAAGACTCCATCATTCGTCTGGAAATTTCTTTCCGTTGCACGGTTCCCATCATGACATTGGCGCATAAGGTGGCGGGCGATCCGAAAAAGGTCGAGGGCAGGGCGGGCTCTGACCCGGAATGGCATAAGGCCGAGGACAAGGACAGCCTGCTGGAAAAACTGGTGGTCTGGACAAACCGTCTGGTCAAGGCCGACCCTTACAAACTTGTGGCTCTGATTTGTCGTTATCCGAAGCAGGCTATGGAACTGAAGGAAGAGTTGGAAGAGTTTTTGCCCGGAGAAGTTCGTTTAGGGCACCGCGACCAATTTTCTTTTGAGCCCGGTATCATGGTGACAAATATTCATCAGGTCAAAGGTCTGGAATTCGATTCGGTCGCCCTGATCGAACCCGATGAAGAAAATTATCCCATCCGAAGAGAAGAAAGCCGGAACATGATTTATGTGGGAATCACCCGGGCTCAGGATGATTTACTCTTAACGACAATTAGGCCTTATTCGCGGGTACTGTTTTATAACTAGGATGTATATCGAGCCGAGGTTTTTAAATCACCCCAGCCCCTCTTTGT
>CAZEBI010000050.1:0-16430 GCA_964510355.1 uncultured Nitrospina sp.
TCTGCAAGGAGGCTGCGATCAAATTTTTCGGGTTTAAAATCCTGAGCCTGGGCAAGAGTGAAGAAACATTGCAAAAGCAGGAGTACAAAGATTGCCGTGCCGGGAACAGCTAAGCGGCTGAAGTTTCTTTTTACAGCGGTGTTTGGCATCGTTAAAATGTAAAATATTGAATTATTGGGGTATCCTTGATTATAACCCCTTATCGGTGAAATGAGCGCAAATTTGACCCTGCCGACACGATTTATGGAAAAATACTTGGAAATATGAAAAATATTGCAGGAATTTATGCTGGGGGTATTATGAGGGTATTAGTGTTGTAGCCAAACGAACAATCTCCCTCGCGAGAGGGATAAAACCCATTTGTGGAATTTAAAGGAAAAGATGAAAATTAATTTATCAGAACATGTGGGAACTCATTGCACATCCATTGATGACGGGCAGAAGGTGTATCAGCTGCTGGCGGTGGAATTTAAAAAAGGCAATCCGGTGCAATTGGATTTCCAGGGAGTAGAGGCTATCTTGACGCCATTTTTGCACAACTGCATTGGCAAATTGCTGGCTGAATACCAAAAAGAAACCGTTATGGAACGCTTGGTTTTATGCAACCTTTCAGCGGAGCATTTAAGGCAGGTGAACTTATATATTGACCGGAAAGATCAGGAGCAGTTTCAAAGCGATTCCAGAAATTCCATGATGGAATTATTTGAAGAGGACGAATTGGGGGACATCGGTCTTTGAGTTGGAAAAATATTTTTGCCAATAAGGAAATTAAGGAGTTGCGGGCGCGGATGAAATCTGTGCCTGGTGATCCTGCGGCACATTTTAATCTGGGTGCGGCGTATGAAAAAGCGGGTAGAACCCAAGAGGCGGTCCACGAATTTGAAGAAACTTTAGTGGGCAACCCGAGCTCGGCGGAAGCGCATTATAACCTTGCGATCTTGTATGAAAGTCTGAATAAAGGGGATAAGGCTGTTTTGCATATTCTCAAAGCAGGCAACCTTTTTGGCAATAAAAACGATCAGGTCAATAAGGTGGAGGCCAGAGGGTTGTTGAGAAAGTATTACCGGAAATTTGATATCAAGCCGGAAGATATCTTCGAAAACGATTCGGGTTTATAAACAGGTCGTATTGGTGATGAAAAATAGGGGTTCATACCCCTAATTGCCGGATGGCTTCGTAGATGACAATGCTCACAACATTGGCGACGTTGATGGATCGAACCCGCTCATCATACTGGGGAATGCAATACGTTTTGTCTGGCTGCATGAGATCCTGGGGGAGCCCCCGGGTTTCACTGCCAAAAAAAAGATAGGCCCCTGACTGAAATGTATGTTGGAAGAAATTTTTCTCGCCCTTGGTGGAGAAAAATACCTTCTGGGCGGAAGGGGGAATATTTTGCAGGAATATTTCAAGGCTCGGATGGATTTTGACATCAACGTGTTTCCAGTAATCCAGGCCCGCACGTTTGAGTTTGCTGTCGCTGATTTCGAATCCCAGCGGTTCTATCAGATGCAGGGTGGTTTGGGTTGCAAGACACAGCCTCCCAATCGTTCCCGTATTCATGGGGATTTCCGGTTCCACCAAAACAACGTTCAATTCGTGTGGCATGGGCTCTTTTTGGGTTAAGGGGTTTTTCCTGCTGAATCGTAGATTCTATAACAAAAATGCGATGAATCCATAGCCATAATGCCGCGTCTTACCTTCCCCTTATAGTTACTTTTAATGTTCTGCCCACATTAAAAGGATGAAAGCACGAATCTTCGGCCCCCCATTTGGCATCCAAAAACCATGGGCAGATTTTTTATGAGCTTGCAACCTTGCAAAAAAGGAGGGGACCGTGGATGAAATTATTGATTATATGATATCTCCCGTGTTGAGTGTAGATGTGGAGTCTACTGTGCAGGAGGCCGCCCAGTTCATGCTGGTACACAATATTGGGTCTGTGCTGGTAAAAGAATTTGAGGAGTATGTGGGCATTGTAACCGAAACAGACCTGGCCAGAAAGGTGTTGGGAAAAGGTTTGGATGCGGAATCCACGCCGATTTCGAAAATCATGACAAGTCCTGTTCTTTCAATGGATGGTTATTTGCCGGTTGAGGAGGCGAATTTTTTTATGTTTAAAAACAAAATTCGACACCTGGCGGTAACGGAAGAGGAAAAAATAGTGGGCATCCTTTCAGTGAAAGACCTTGTTGCTTATTTTTCCAAAGACTTCCGGATGCAAGAATAATTGGTTTGGGTATGGATCAGCATGAGCAATTTTTTAATTGTCCCCATTGTGACCAGTTGATTTCTGTTCTACTTGATTTGTCGGTGCCGAGTCAGGAATATATAGAAGATTGCGAAGTCTGTTGCCGCCCGATAGAGATAAGATATCAAGTCGGGGTGGATGGGGAAATCGGGTTTGAAGGGGGCCGGGGTGGATGATAGGGTTGCCGGTTTTTTCAGAGCAAGGTTGGCAATTTATTTTTTGGTTTTTTTTCGCTTGGTTTTCTTCGCAATCGCCTTTTTCACTGTGAAGCTATCCGCTCCCTCCCAGGTTATTTCGAGATAAGAAGGAAATTGGGTGGCCCTGTCGATTTCGGTGGACTCGATCTGTTCCGGCGTGAGGTTCAGTGCTTGAGAGAGGTCGACTCCGTTGAAACGTACATCAATCAGGTTTGCCTGTTCAAAATTGGCTCCGGTCACATTGGCCCGGGTGAAGTCGGAAGCGGTCAGGATCGCTTCGGTAAAGTCGGCCTCTGACAGGTTGGCTTCATTGAACCGAACTTCGCTTAAAACGGCCCAACTGAAATCTGCCCAGCGCAGATCGGCCTCAGAAAAATCTGCCGCGATCAATTGGGCATCGGCAAAATAAGCATCATGCAGGTCGGCTTTTGACAGGTTGGCTTCCGTCAAGTCGGCCTCGATAAAATTTGCGTTGCTCAAATTGGCTCCACTCAGATTGGTGTTATTGAGGTTTGCTTTTGCCATTTTGGCATTGCTTAAATCCAGCCCTTCCAGATCCAGGTCGGCCAGAATCGCTCCAAAAAGATTGTCCTTGGCATCGAGTACCTTCTTTTGCTCGGCTTTTTTCTTCGCCTCAAGGCGCTCAATTTCTCGGATCTCGGCTTCGCTGAGTTCAAGCTCCTGAGACTCGCCAGATTTTTCTTCTTCTGCCATGAGTGATTGTTGTTGAAGTTTCCGGTGTCAGGCGGTTGTTGTTGTAAAATTTTTCAGGCTTTCTTCCAGCCTTTCTTCCAGCCTTTCAGAATCCAGATCCTGACCGATAAAAACCATTTTGTTGAGGGGAGAATCCGACCCCCAGGGTTTATCAAACCGACCCTCAAACATCATATAGACACTTTGAAAAAGGTATCGTTCTGGAGAGCCCGCGACGTTCAGAATTCCTTTTGCCCTAAAGACGTCCATGCCTTCCTGAATAAGAAGCATTTGCAGCCACAGGTTCAAACGGTCTGGGTCGACATGGCCCGGAAAAGAAAGTGCGACCGACGAAATAGTCGTATCGGCTTGATGTGGATGTGTGTCGAAGGTTTCTAATGCATTTTTTAAATCAAATCCGCCAATATTTAATATCTGGTCCAAGTCGATCACCGCATTGGTGGTTTTGCAGACTTTTGCCGTGGGGTTGATCTGGTATATCTGTTTTTCCAGGTCTGCCATTTCCAGGTTTGTAATCAGATCGGCCTTGTTCAAAAGAATGGTGTTGGCAAAAGCAATTTGTTCCCAGATGACTTCCTGTTCATTCAAATTGAGATGTTTTGCATCAACCAGCGTAACAATTCCATCCAGAAACAATGATTTTGAAATTTCGTCTTCAATCAGGAAGGCCTGGGCGATCGGGCCGCAACTGGCAAGGCCAGTACTTTCAATCAAAATATAATCAAATTTTCCCCGTTTTTCCAAAAGCCGGTTCAGGGTTTCAATCAGGTCACCGCGGATAGAGCAACAGATACAACCGTTGCTCATTTCAAATATATCTTCATCTGCTCCGATGATGAACTCGGAATCAATGCTGATCTCCCCGAATTCATTTTCGATGACGGCGATTCGTTTTCCATGTTTTTGTTTTAGAATATAATTTAAGAGCGTGGTTTTTCCTGAGCCCAGAAACCCGGCAAGAAGGGTCACCGGAAGTGGGTGCACGTTTTCGGAAGAATTCATAAAATTTTTCACTTTTGGTAGATGGGGTTCGTCGATTCATGCACTTTATGGGCTATTATAGCATTAGAACAGGGCGGGAATTAATTCTAATAGCTGAGGTTTGGAGACCGTTTTCGGGTTTTCTTAAATGAGGAATTTTAAAAATTCATATATATGGATTGTGCTGGGGATAATGGTGATCCTGCCTTTATTGTATATGGATGATGGCCCCAAGGAACATCCCGAATTGAATCGGGCGATTCGTGTTGTGCGTTATATGTCGGCTGAGAGTCAGTTAGAGCGCACTGCCTTCCGGCCGGTTTATCCGGAGGGGAACCCGGAACAGTTTGTCAAATGGATGTTTTCGACATTGGGTTCGGCAGTATGGCCGCCTGTTGAAGGGGGGCTGGAATTTGGCAGGGAGGAACAAAAAATGATTCAAAAGACGGGTATACCCCTCCTTCCCGCAGGTGTTTCCCTGGTGCCCGAAAAACCAGATGTGGAAAAAGGCAAACAAGTGGTTGTCTCAGGTGATGATGAGCGTCAGATGCTTGTTGTGGAGGGCTATCTTGACGCGCAGGATGCCCCGGCTTTGATCAAGGAGTGGCGATTTCCTCTGGGCCGGACACAATAATAAATCAACCCGCCTGCACCTTGGCCCTGTGAGCGGTTTTTTGCTGGCGTAGTAAGAAAATATTGACAATTTGGACGTTCAGGGTACAAACTCAAAATGACCGCATAAATGAGAGAATGTTGATATGGCAGTAGACATCCAAGAGACGATTAAAGACTGGGTCACTTCGCCGCCACATGTGTATATCAAGTTGAAGGAAGCCCTCGCAGACCCGAGGAGTTCTTTCAAGGAGTTTTCTGGAATTATCGGAAATGATCCCGCCCTCGCCGCACGCCTGTTAAAAATTGTCAACAGTCCCTTTTACGGGTTGGAGAGTGAGGTTGAGACCATCACCCATGCTTTGGGAGTTGTTGGCACAGAACAATTGACAGAATTGGTTCTGGCAACATCGGTGACGGAGCAATTCTCCGAGCTTTCTGAAAAACTGGTGAGCATGGATCAATTCTGGCGGCACGCGATTGCCTGTGGTGTGACAGCGAAGATCATTGCCACCTGGCATGGAGAGCGCAACCTGGAAAGTTATTATTTGGCGGGAATGCTCCATGATATTGGAAGCCTTGTTATCTATAAAAAATTCCCGGAGGAGTCGATAAAAGTACTGGAGCGTTGCAAACAAAATAAAGAATATTTATTCGATGTGGAGCGGGAAGTTTTTGGCTCCAGCCATGCCAGGGTTGGCGGAGAACTGCTGAAAGGCTGGGGTCTGCCCGCATTACTTTATGAGCCGGCGTATTTTCACCACCGACCTAAAAAAGCGAAAGACAATCCTTTGATCACCCGAATCATTCATGTGGCCGACAGCATGGTCGATGAACTGGGCCTTGGAACCAGCGGTGAGGCAGTCGCTAATCCAGTCCGGCCGGGAATTCTTGAGGAATTAGGGTTTACTGAGTTACCGATTGAAAAGTTTGAAGGAGATATTAAAGATCAATTCTACACGGTCCTGTCTGCCTTTCTTTAAAGGCAGGTGCCTGAGATAGTCAGCCTCCCCTCCATTTTGTTCAATCATGGATCACAGTTTTTGGCATTGAAAAAATCTCCGCCTTTTAGTTTCTCGTCATCGGTTCCCCAGTGAATAGTTTTATCCTGTTTTTGCATGAGAGGAATATGTTTGGAGCAGTGGATATAGGTTTCTTCCACTGTAACCTCGATCCATGCGATGGGTTTGCGTGGGCCGAGCGTTTTCATTTTTCCTGCCGGACCCGGAGCATTTTCCAGTTCCTCCTTGGTAAGGATTTTTGCTTTCCCATTTATATGTAGTCCTATCGAATTTTTGCAGAAGTCGATAAAAAGCATTCCTATATGCGGGTTTTCGCAGATATTTCCCATGCTGGCCAGAACCCCATTGCCCCGGTATTCGGGAAAAATGAGGGTCTTTTTATCCAGAGTTTCTACGAAGCCAGCGTGGCCTGTGCGTAAAGAGGAGTCGCACTCCCCTTTCGAGTCAGAGGTGGAAATGAAAACCATTTCCTGCTCCGCAATAAATTTGCACATTTCCGGGTTGAGGTGATTGAGCAACTGGGTATTGTAAAAGGTCGATGCGCGTTTTTCGGTTTTGAATTTTTTTTGCAGATTATGCTCGCCTTTTGATCCGGGTCTTTTCATGGTGTGAGCATTTAAAGATTGGCGTTATGTGGAAGGGCCAGGTTCAGGTATTTGCTGCGCTCTCCATAAAGAAGGCCCTTTTCTTCCAGGTAGGTGATGGTGTTTTCTGTCAGGTTGTCGTCCGACTCTTTCCCGGTTTTTTCATTGAGATGCTGGCGGATTTGTTCCAGAGATTTTGGTGCTTCGTTGCAGAAGATGAATGCCCAGGCATGGGGTCCTTCCAACCTGGTTTTGATGGATTCCAGTGACCTGCTGTCATAAACGGTCACGAAATCCATAGACTTGGTAAAAATCAGGAAAGGCAATTGTTCCGACTGGTGCCTTTGTTTCCATTCTTGTGCAACTTGACATAACTCCTGTTTGAGTTCTGGGTCAATGCGGTTGCTGGTTTCAAACTCAAAATCGTAAGCGATTTTGAAGTGGTCGATATCAGGGTGGTCGTAAACAAAGGGATAGGCTTCCCCCGGTGCGGTAATTTTTATTCCGTATTGTTCCGGTTGTTTGAAGTAGGGGCTGAATCTCTCGAGCCACAGGTCGCCGACACATTCGGGGGGCGGCAGGTGGAAAAGCAATTTGATCAGGTCAATTTGCTGGCGGTAATCGTCATTTGTTTCGCCGGGAAACCCGATCAGGATATTCCAGTTGATCTCAATGCCATAGTACATCGCCCATTTCATGCAGAGAATATTTTGCAGGGGCCGGACCCCTTTATCCATTTCCAGCAATTGATTGTTGCTGAAACTTTCAATGCCCGGCTGAATCACTTTTGCTCCACCTTGCGCCAGGGTCTTGATTTGTTTTTTGGTCTGGTTGCTTTTAACTTCTATGAAAAAATGCAGGTCATAGTTGTTTTCAGCCAGTTCGCCAAAAACACCGTCGATGTATTTCATTTCCAGGATGTTATCGACCAGACGAAAACGAAAGGAATCGTGCTTTTTTGAAAGCTGGGCCAGGTCGGCATGAACTTGTTCGATAGGCTTGGACCTGAACTTCATAGTGCTGGCATTCAAACCGCAGAAAGTGCAGTGATGTTTCTCCCCCCACCAGCAACCCCGTGCGGTTTCGTAGAGAATAACCGGGTTTTCCAGCAGGGAAGACTGCGGGTCGATCTCTTGCAGTTGATCGAAAAAATCACCGTAATCGGGAGCCGCGTAATCCTGAAAATTGCCGAACATAACTTCAGGCTCGTCATAAAGCACCTCCCCTTCACAACGGTGAACCACGCCTCGGGGAACCGGCCCGCCCTGTTCGAGATATTTGACCCATTGCGGCAATATGTCTTCGGCTTCCCCTGGGATAACGTAATCGATCCATGGGCATACGCGAAAATATTCCAACCCCATTTCAGATTCAAAATTGGACCCGCCAAACAGAATTTTTATATGTGGGTATTTTTCCTTGATCCATTTAGCCAGGGTCAGGCTGGCGACGTTCTGGTTGAAGGTTGAGGAAAAGCCTACGACATCAAAGGCTCCCCAGTCGCAGGCATCCCGGGACCATCGCAGAAACTCTGGCACCATTTTGGTTTTCACATCGAACAAAAACTCTTTCGGGCGCTCAATGGAGCGGCAGACCTCTTCAATATGCGGAGCAAAATGGCTCATATAATCCTGGTTTTTGGCATTGTCTCCAAAAAGTGGGTGTGAGAACAGCCATTCGCCAATCAGGAAGCGTTTTTCGCAGAGTTGGTTGTATATGGGCAAACCAAGTTGATGCGCGAAGTGCAGGTTCAGGTAATGACTTTTTACTTCACAACCATGGGTTTTCAGTAAGGTCGAAACCGTCCCCAACTGGATAGATGGATAGATATGGAACCCGAAGGGCATATTGATCAAGGCAATTTTTAAAGGCATAGCGGCATTGTATCAATTTCAAAGGCCAGTGCCCAACAAAATCAAAAGGCTGACAACGGATAGCATTCTTAAAAGTCCTGTTGGAAAGAGTTCGCAATTCATAAACTGGGAAATTTTTAGAACCTGTGGGAAAAGATAAATCTTATTGCATTTGGTGTGGGCCCAATATAAAGTTTATAATTAATAAATTGATTTCCTTCCACGGCTTTATCCAATCCGGAAAACATTATTACTGCTGAAAAGACATTTCAAACCCAAGCCGGGAAAAAGCTGGAACCTCTGAGGAACCTTCAGCCTTTCATCAGGCATTGGTCTTACCCCATATCATTGCTTTTGGCGAAGACCCCGGCCACACCGAACCAAATAACAACCCTGTCATTGGGTTTTGGTTTAGCTGGAGGGATGATCTGCCTAAAAGGAGATTATTTTTCCATACTCATTGGGGCCTTTTTATTTTTGATCTGTTATATCCTCGATAATTGTGATGGGGAAATAGCCCGACTCAAAGATATGCGCAGTATTTTTGGAATGCGCTACGACACGTTTGTCGACTGGATTGTGCATACCGTTTTTTTTGTTTGTCTTGGATGGGGGGCGACATCTGTTACGGGCCAGCCGTGGTGGTTTTGGACAGGTCTTGTGGCAGGGTTTGGCGGCAGTGTGAATTATGCCCTGGAGCTTTATCAGAATAAATCGAAACCCCACGCCAGCCAGCTGTCGCTTGAAGACTCTTCACCCAAAGACGATGACACTAAAATGGATCGTTTTGTCCTGAACGCTCGTGTTATTCGGAGCGATTTTTGTTTTATCGTGCTGACTCTCAGCTTGGGAGGGGTGCTCTGGTATCTGCTGCCCCCTGCGGCTATTGGAGCGCAGGCCTACTGGTGCCTTCAGTTTACAAGGAGTGCTCGCCGATGGAAAATTTAGGCAGGGTTTGATAATAACGTGAAGCCAATAAGAATTCTATATCTGCTGGTGGGAACCGGCCTGCTGGTTTATGTTTTGTCGCAGACCAATCTCGATTTGTTGGGGTTGAAACTGGCTGAAACCGGTTGGGGCATCTTTTTTGTGTTGGCTGTTTATGGGGTGGGCTTCATTGTTGATACGTTTGCCTGGCAGTTTACTTTGCCCAGCACACGTTTTAACTTTCGCTGGCTCTACGACCTTTGGAAAGTGCGGATGGTGGGCGCAGCATTTGGAAAGATGTTGCCGTTCAGTGCTTTTGGCGGAGCTCCGATCAAAGGTTTTATCTTAAAACGTCATTATGGCATTGGTTATAAGGAAGGGGCCGCATCAATCGTTCTTGTTGAATCGACGCATCTTATTTCCATGGTGCTTTTTATGGCGACAGGTGTCTTGCTCATTCTTTTTGATTCAGATCTTCCGCGAAGTTATCATATTTTTTCCGCAGTCAGCCTAGGTGTGCTCGCGACGGGGATTTTTGCGTTTTATATTATTCAGCGATTGAAAATTACCTCTATCGCGGGCGGTTGGATCAGCCAACGGTCTTTGGGGAGGCGATTGGAAAAGTTTCTCAGTCACCTGCAGGATTTCGATGAGCGACTGGTCTGGTTTTATACCCAGCAACGGCCCCAATTCTTCGGTGCCCTGGGGCTAAACCTGGTGAACTGGTATTTGGGTGCTGTGGAGGTTTATGTTATTTTATATTTCCTTGGACATCCTATATCGTTTTCTGAATCCATAGTCTTAGAAACATTGGTGGAACTGGTTCGGGCGGGAACATTTTTTATCCCGGCGACACTAGGTACCCAGGAGGCGGCCTTTTTGTTGGCGACGAAAGCTATTACCGGGCAACCTGCTTTGGGGCTGGCCACAGCATTGATGCGGCGGATGCGAGAAGTTGTGTGGTTGGCTCTGGGTTTTGCCATCGGATGGCAATATTCCACAAACCCCGCAGAGCTGGTAAAAGCCGCCCAAAGTGAAACGAACGATAAAGATTCGGAAATGACATTATGAAATGTTTGATCATTGCGGCGGGCCAAGGCAGTCGGCTCAGACCCCTTGCTAAAGTCAAGCCGCTGATACCCCTTAAAAATATTCCTCTTATCGAAAGAGTGATCCACTCTGCCTTAAAAGCCAATGTAGATGAATTTTACGTTGTCATTGGTTATCAAGGGGCAAGCATTCGTTCGCATTTGGAAGAGGTGAGCCGCTCTAAAAACATTCCCATAACAATGATTGAGAATGAAGAGTGGGAGCGATCTAATGGCATTTCAGTTCTCAAAGCGAAGCCATATCTGAACGAACCCTTTTTCCTGTTGATGAGTGATCATATTTTTGACCCTGAAATAGCATGTCAGTTGATTCGTCATTCTTCCGAGAACAAAGGAATCATACTGGCTGTGGACGAAGATATGGGAAACCCGTTTGTAGATATGGACGATGTTACCCGGGTTTTTGCTGAAGGGAGCCGTATTCAAAAAATTGGCAAAGGCATTGAGCCCTATAATTGTTTTGATACCGGGATTTTTCTTTGCAATCCGCTATTGTTTTCGGCCATTGAAAAATCTTCCAAGCAAGGCGGAGACGATTCGTTATCAGGTGGGGTGCGTTTTTTGGTTCAGGACAAGCGCGCGAATGTGATGCCCGTCAATGGACTCTTCTGGTGTGACATCGATGACCCGAAAAACTTTCAACAAGCCGAAAAATATTTATCGCAGTTGGATGAAAGCTGAACCCACAAATAAAACCTGAGCGATACGATATTTTTTTTAAGCGGTTCTTGATTTAAAAAACCTGGAATACACTAAAAACCCCGCAAATAAATTGGCTCCGATTGCCGCGACGATAATAAAAATTTCCAACTGGTCGATCAGGGACACCAGAAAAAGAAAATGAATGAAATCCCTGTTGGCGAATTTTTCAGCCAGATCGGGTTCGATGGCATGGCGCAACTGTTTTTCCGGCGCTCTTTTTTCCAGAAGTATTGGGCTCAATAGAAAAAAAGCCACCAGGCCTCCCAGCCCTGCCAGTCCGCCAATGTATAAATAAATACTTTCGCCGGTTTTTTCATAGACCCCAAATCCTATAGCGGTGAAAACAAAAAAATGAATGATATTGTCGCAATAGATATCGAGTTTTTTTCCGATATCGGTCTCCATGAATTTCAGGCGGGCTATTTCCCCATCCGCACCATCTACCCAGGTTGATAAAACCAGAAGCATTGCTGCCAATACATGGGTTGCATAAGAGCCCTGCAAGAAAAGAAATGCGGACAGTAGGCCCAAAAAGAAACTGCTGAGAGTGATTTGGTTGGGGCTTATAGGCGTATTCAAGAACATGCGTGTTAATACACGCGAGGCCGGTCTCGATAAAGTGCGAGTGATAAAGCTGTCGTGATTGAGGCCGGAGCCTTTTAGCTGTAGCTCGTGCAGGGTTTTGAAGTCCTCCGGTTTTTGTATCTCCGCTTCTTTTGCGCCTTGAACGTAAATGGGCGAGCCCGCTCGTGATTTTTCCGGTGACTCTGTGGATCGCAGTTTTGACGGGTTATTTTGAGCCTCCAATAAAAGGTCTTCCACGTTTACAGGAAAAGCTTCCGGCGACTCTTTTTCATTTTGAGCCAGTGAATGGATAAGTCGATGTAATATTTTTTTGTCATGGAGAGCGGAGCCGTTGAATATATAGACGGGGTTGTTTCCGACCCATTCTTTTAGCTGGGAAATATTGCTTATCCAAACAATATTTTGGGAGTTTCGCGGATCTTTTAAAAGGGGATCGAATAATTTTTCTAAATCTCCTTGCGGGTCTTCCATGAAGACAGCCAGGTTGCTAATGTTAAGTCTTTGAAATGTAAGTAGGTTTCTGAGGATAAAGGGAACTCCGGCAATTTTGGAGGAATACCATTCGATAGGGTTTTCGGCCCCCGGTGGCTTTTTAAGGAAAAGAACTCCGCTTGAGTTTGTCTGGGTGGGCTCTAAATGGGGTTGTTTGGGATTTCTTGTCATTTGAACTTCTTCGATCATGTATTATTGAAATGCTTGTCGGGTGTTTTAGTATGAAAATAATTAGTATTGTAATGTATATTGTCGCGGTTCGACTTATTTTTAGTAGCATTCGCATTTTATAAATTATTTTAGCAAATAAAATTTTAGGCGAAGGCATCTCTTTTTTTAGGATCAATTAAACTATGAACGAAAGCAGGTATGACGGTATGGCAAAAAAAATTAAACCGGCTAACGGGAAGCTGGGAATATTGCTTCCGGGTATGGGCGCAGTGAGTTCGACTTTGATAGCGGGTGTATTTCTCGTCAATGCCGGTCACAGTAAACCCATTGGCTCGGTTACCCAGATGTCACGCATTCGGCTGGGCAAAAGGGATAATCCGCAACACCCTTTTATTAAGGATTTTGTTCCTCTTACTCCTCTCACCGATCTGGTTTTTGGGGGCTGGGATATTTATGACGACAATTGTTACCAGGCCGCTTTGACTTGTGGGGTAATAGATGAACGGGAGTTGGAACCCGTTCGCAAACAATTAGAAGAAATTAAACCTATGTCTGCGGTGTTTGACCCTGCTTTCGTAAAGAACCTTACCGGGCCGAATGTGAAAAAAGCGGCTAACAAAATGTTGTTGGCGGAAATGTTGATGCAGGATATTGAAAATTTTAAAAAACAACATGGCTTGGAACGGCTGGTCATGTGCTGGTGTGGTTCTACGGAAGTTTATCAGGACAATATGGACCACGAAGCTTTTCAGAGTGTTGCAGGATTTGAAAAGGCATTAAAAGAAAACCTGGCTTTTATTTCCCCCTCCATGATTTATGCCTATGCATCGATCAAAATGGGTGTTCCTTTTGCCAACGGTTCTCCAAACCAGACTGTGGATACCCCGGCGATGGTAGAGCTGGCCTTGGAAAATAATGTGCCTATTGGGGGGAAAGATTTTAAAACCGGGCAAACTTTGATAAAAACTATTATAGCTCCCGGACTCAAAGCCAGGATGCTGGGGCTTGATGGATGGTTTTCGAGCAATATTCTGGGTAACCGCGATGGCGAAGTTCTGGACGATCCTGATTCCTTCCGTTCCAAGGAAGTGAGTAAAGGCTCGGTTCTCGCAAGTATTCTTGAGGACGATCTTTATCCTGAGCTTTATGGTGATTATTACCATAAAATCCGCATCGAATATTATCCGCCCAGAGGAGATGCCAAGGAAGGCTGGGATAATATCGATATTCAGGGCTGGCTGGGCCAGAAAATGCAGTTGAAGATCAATTTTCTCTGCCGAGACTCTATTCTTGCCGCACCGGTGGTTTTAGACTTGGTCTTATTTCTTGATCTGGCGAGTCGCGCAGGCATGCGTGGAATTCAAGAATGGCTCTCATTTTATTTCAAGTCTCCGCAATGCCGACCTGACCTGAAACCTGTCAACTCGTTGTTTGAACAGGATGAAAAATTGCGCAATACCTTGAGGATTTTGATGGGTGAGAAGGTCATCGACCATTCTGGTCTGGATTATTATGAGCCCAAAGGTTAGTGGAACACCTTTTGAAGAATGGGCGCACTCAAAGCGGTCTTTTGGTTGCAGGCAATTGACGAATCTTGAAAACCGGTTATCTCGTTGAAGCGGATTTGATATCTTTTTTTTCAACGGTGAGCATGGGTTTCGCTTTTCGCCCTTTCTTGATGTACAAGGAGGGGGACTGGATTTGCAGGTCGGACCTTTTGGTCAGGGCTTTAACGGAAATTATTTTTTTCAGCTTGCCAGAACTGTCATAAACTCGCACTTCATGCATTCATTCACCCCGTTCTAATAGGTCTTGTACAATGGATTAGTGGTCGGAACTCAACCGGCAGAGAAAGAGCCCCTGCCGGGGAAAGATCTTCGAAATTGCTTTATTTGGGAATAACTTTTGAAGCCTGTGGTCCTTTTTGGCCCATGGTTTTTTCAAATTCCACGGCCTGTCCCTCGTGGAGAGTTTTGAAACCATCCGTTTGAATTTCCGAGAAATGAACGAAGCAATCTTCGCCATCATCGGATTCGATAAAACCATAACCTTTGCTTTCGTTGAACCACTTAACTTTTCCTTGAGCCATGCTAGATACTCTCCTGCGAATAAGCGGGAACCTTTTTTCTGATCGGGTTTCCCAAATTTAAATTGAGGCCGGCATTTTCGCTTTGCTCGGTGCAGAAAAACCATCCAAAACTGCCGTATTGGACGATTGGGGAAAAATAAAGCCCCGAATTTTGTACTCCGATTTTATCTTGATGGTTTTCAAAGAGTCAGTCACCATCTAATGTCAACCCATTTTGCGCTCAATAGTAGCATAGAGTTTGTCAGAACCCAACCTATTTAGCCGGGAATTATTGCTCCTGATTGTCCTGCCCGGAGCCCGGTGCACGGGTTGCTCTGGGCCCGCCGCTGAATATTTTATAACTATTTGTATTTGTGGTAAGTGTTTGGTTTTGGCGGGTGCGGTGGGCCTTTTTTTCTGGTCAGGAGTCAGAAAAAAATGACTGTATTTGAAAGATTGGATTTTAATTGGTGAGCAAGTATGGGAATATTTGTGCCAGAAAAGTATTTTATATGGAAGGAAAGGCCCAGTATACAAATTTTAGCAAAACTTATGATGAACAAAAAAGGAGTAGGGTTGGGCGTGATTCTTCTGGGCGCCGGACTTTTTTATTTTTTCGGTTATGGCGATTTTCTGAGTTTGCAATGGCTCAAGACCAACCAGGGCTCGTTGGATACGTTTTATCAGGCTGATAGTTTGACGATGATGGCGGGTTTTGTTGCATTATTTCTGGTGATAGGGTTGTTCCTGCTCCCCGGAGCCACGCTTCTTAGTGTCTGTTCCGGGGCGGTATTTGGCCTGCCGCTGGGCCCACTATTGGTGAGTCTGGGGTCGACCCTGGGAGCGGTGCTGGCTTTTTTTGTGGCCCGATATATTTTAAGAGACTGGGTGGAAGAAAAGTTTGGCGACAGGTTCCAGTCTGTCCAGGCAGGTCTTTGCGAAAACGATATCCATTATATATTGGTGTTGCGACTGGTTCCGTTGTTCCCGTTTTTTCTGGTCAATATCGCCATGGGGGCGAGTCAGGTCTCGTGGAAGATGTTCATGCTGGGAACCCTGCTGGGCAAACTGCCAGCCACCTGGATTTATGCCAATGCCGGGAGCCATCTGGCAAGCCTGCGATCCATCTCCGACATCGCCTCTCCCGGCATGGTGGGTGCCTTGACCCTGCTGGCTCTGCTGGCTTTAACACCTGTGATCTACAAGCAGATGCAAAAACCCAAAAAATAGGATGGTACGCCTGGCTGGATTCGAACCAGCGACCTACGGATTAGAAGTGTGAATTTAATGTTTTTCGGAAGCTCTTGATTTCAGGCTGGTTTCTCTTATCTGCTTTATTTTCAGATAGTTTCAGGCGTTCCATAGGTTCCACCATTGCGATGGAATCTGCCCTTTTGGAAAATTTCTATCATAATTTTATCATAGCCCAACCAACAGCTTGTACACGAAATAGGAGAAGGTCAAATTGCAATCCAACATAGTTCTGCGCATTATGTCGGAACTTGGTTAAAGAGTAGCCTCTTGTTGGAAGGCGGTTGATCTTGATTTGCTTTTGAACTCCATATTGATATCTATTTCAGGGTCAAGCTTATTCAAAATGGTCATCAAGCGGTCGATGGTGAAGCGTTTTAAATCTGGTTCCTTGATTCGGGAGAAATCGGTTCTATTGAATCCTGTTTTCTTGGCCGCTTGCACATTAGTGAGCCCATGCACCCGTAAATAACGAATAATTTCAGCCGCTAGCAAAGCTTTTGCTTGCCTGACATCTGCGTCTGGATAACCAAAGTCCCGATAGACATTGCCACTACCATGGGCTATTTCAAAATCACCGTTTTTGGTCATTTTTTTTCTCCTTTAAAAACTTAATGCGGGCCTTTATTAAATCAACATCCTGTTTTGGAGTTTTGATCCCAGTTTTTGATTTTTTCTTAAAAGCATGTATTACCCAAATATCATCACCAATTTGAAGGGCATATACAGTCCGATAAGCATCTTTGCGGTACTTCAATGCAATTTCAAAAACTCCGCTTCCCATACCTTTAAAGGGCTTGGAAAGACCGGGAGTCTCTCCCTGTGCCGCAACAATCAAGGCATCCAATATTTTGTTTTTAGCCGTTTGCGGAAATGTTTGAAATTCTTTGGCCGCACTCTTGAACCAAACT
>CAZEBI010000051.1:0-16246 GCA_964510355.1 uncultured Nitrospina sp.
CTCCGGCAACAAGAATCACCCACAACAAAAGACTGCGCAGTTTTCCAAAAAAACTCACGATAGAACCATCGAATTACTTGTCATTAATATCATCCCACTAGACGTGGGTCACATTTGCCATCGCTTTTTCTGGCAAACAATAGAGTTCTCTTGGCGAATCAAGTCCTTGCCTGACCGTCTCGCTCACTAGAGCGTAAATGTGCTAAAATAAAGGCATTATCCTCTACTCTGGGATCGGCAAACCACCAGATAACTTGAGTCTTTTATGCCCTCCACACCCACCCCAAAACGGTTCGCTCTAAAACTGTGGATTGCGGTGCCTTTGGCCCTGATTCTTGCTCTTATTATTATTCTTTCACAGATTGACCTGGAATCCGTGAAAGAAAATCTGGTGCAACGGATTTCCGAAGAAACAGGCCTCAAAATAGAAGTGGATGCGATCGGGTTCAGCTTCTCCCACGGCCTGGGGCTCCAGTTGAAACACGTGGAAGTGCAGTCTGCCACCGGGAATCATTTTTCGGTGGAGCGATTGCATTTGCTGGCGGAATGGAAGCCTCTTCTTACAGGGGAGTTCAAGATAAAATCGGTCACCCTGGAACACCCCGAAGCAACACTGGAACTCCCCGCAACAATTGCGAAAACTTTTCCGGCAGTAGAGGAAAAACAAAAAGCACCGTCAGAAACAAAACTCATCGACCCAAAAAAGATCCAATCTGCCGCCAGCAAGGTGGAAAGCACACGGCTATCCATAAAAAAACTCAACGTCTCCAATGGGAAGATCACCCTGCTTCGAGCCGGCACCACAAAACAAGTCTCGCTAAATATTGACGGAACTTTTGTGCTCAACAAGTCTGCGGGAAAGCTGAATATCGCGGCAGAAGCTCTCCAACTGCAGAGCGGAGCCTTAATTTTTACAGGCGATGCGCTGGCATCCAATTTGAGCGCAGACGATGGCCAGATTTCCTTGAACCTGAAATCCAACAGTTTTTCCTGGCGGGAAATTCAACCCCTGCTCGAATTCTCAAAAAACAAAGACGCGTTAAAAATGCTGACAGCAGTTGATGTGCAACAACTTTCAATCAAAGCGGAAATACCTGTCAGTTCTCTGGGTCAAGTTGAAACCTTGCAAAAACAGATGATCGCTCAGGTTGAATTAAAAACCAGCAATATCGTCTTGAACATGGGCGAAAAAAGTTTTCCTGTTGAAACTTTCGCCGGAACAGCAACCCTGGAGAAACAGGTTCTCGCCCACGATTTTTCAGCAAACGTCTGGGGCAGTGGTTTGAACATCAAAGGCACATTGCAACTGGGCCAAAAGCCTATGCTGGACTCACACATAAACTGGCAAGGGTGGGACATATCCCGACTGCCCCTACCCCCCATCGCGGGATGGCAGGCAAGCAAAGGAACACTGTCCGGTGCTTTGACACTCGTTGGCCCCATCCCTGATGCGGAAAAAAAATTCCCCGGGCGAATCAAAGCTTCCGTGCAATTTAACGCAGAAAACTTAAAACTGCAAAACGCAAATTCACCGCCCCTCCTCTTTAATCAGTTAGAAGGCACAGGAAATATTGCAAATCAGCAAGTGAACTACAATATAAAGGGAGGCCTGTTCAGCGGAACCTTTCAATCCGAGGGGAAGATTACCCTGTCCGCATCAAGCCCCATTGAGCTCAACAACCGTATCGAGTTTTCCAATCTGGATTTGAGCCAGTTTCCCGCACCCCTACCCGTAGCGGCAGGAAATATCTCAGGACAGATCAAACTGAAGGGTCCGCTACCCGCGACAAAAAATATTTTAACCAGCAGTTTAAAAATAGACACCCTCTTTGAAGCGACCGACCTGAAGATGACAGCGGGTTCACTGCCGCTAGACATCCCACAACTGGCAGGAAAAGTCACGTTGAACCGAGGCAAGTTGCACCATGATTTAAACGCAACCCTTTTTGGTGGGACAATAAAAATAAAAGGCCTGTTGCAAAAAGACGGCACTTCCATCATCGCAGACACTGATTTGGTGCTGAATCAGGTCCATCTGGAGCAAATGGGGTTGACCCACAAAAACGCACCTTCTTCTGGAACCGTTACAGCAAGGCTGAAAATCAACGGACCGCTTCCCATCGATGGAAAAATTACTCCTGCGCTGAAACTTAAAGGAACCCTCGATGCCAGCGAGCTTGTTGCCGGCGACAAACAAATAGGCAACGCAAAACTGGATTTCAAAGAAAACATGAAAATTCAGGTCGCGCTGGAAAAAATCAAATTTGCCGACAAAAATTTCAGAAAATTTACAGGGCTATTTCAAATCAGCGCAGAAAAAGTTGATCTCAAACAAGGCCATATCTGGCCCATGAACGGGCTGATAAAACTCGTCGGCAATTTTGTGCCCAAATCCGGGGCCTATCGTTTGAGGTTTAAAGGCGATAAATTAAAAGTGGAGGAATTTCTTTCGCCCCATATCATAGGCCCCTTGCAATTTTCCGGCACACTAACGGGAGCCTTGCCGCAGACTGCCACCCCGAATCTCGCCGATTATTCGCGAGAACTTTCAGGCGACATAAAAATAAAACTCTTTGAGGGCGCACTTCCCAAACTTGGAGTATTGGAAGGCCTGCTCACCTTGCTCAACCCCACGTCAATATTGAACGCCCAAAAAGAAGGGTTGAGCTACGACTATCTCGGGGGAGATTTTAAAATTATAAAAGGCGTGGTGGACACCGATAACCTGGAAATGAAAAGCTCGCAGATAAACATGAATGTTGTGGGACAAGCCAACCTGGTGCAAGACTCCATCAAGGCCCAGGTCAAGGCCATGCCACTGCAAATGCTGGATAAAGCCATCAAAGCCATTCCGCTATTGGGTCAGATTTTATCAGGAGGAAAAAAAGGCGGAGTCATCGAAACCTATTTCAAAGTCCACGGCAAACTCAGCAACCCCAAATTCACCCTACAAGCGCATAGATCCCTGACCGAAAAACCGGGTAGTATATTGAATGAACTTTTAAAGCTGGGGAGGTAGGGGGTGGGTGGCAGAGCTACACCATTGCCCGTTCATCCCAGGATTCATTCCTTCATTTATTTTTCAATTTGAAGAAATGGTTTAAAGTGATCTAACAAATCCCCAGGGTGATAAAGCACACTATATTTTTCTGCACTAAAGACTTCGTTTGTCATTTCCACAATTGTGGCAGATTTTTTTAGAAATTCCTCAGAGCTCGGGCCAAATAAAAATCCAGCTTCTGTCGCAAAATTACGTTTCTCGTTGAGATACTCAATAGCCTTAGGGTTCATGCCGTCCTGGCAATGCTCCCCTTCCATAAAAAACACAGTTACCTCTTTTTGTATTTTTTTTCGGCATCTGTCAAATTTAATTCTATTGTAGTTTGTTTCCAAAAAGCTATGAGCCTTTTAAAATAATGGAAGCGTAATTGAAAAAGGTCATCCTTTCTTTTTTTTGAGACTAATTTATGATTATCTCTCTGCAAAAAGTATGCTACCACCAAAATACAAGGAACTAAAAATACCGCTAAATAATCCCAAAAATCCTTTTGATAAATCATTCCAATTCTCTCGCCACAAGGTTATTTTTTTCTCTTTATCTTAAGCTCTCCGGTGTTAAATCTGCCTGTTCCCTTGCAGGTTTGACGAGTGAAGGGGCTAAGTCGTTCTTGGCTACACCTTGCCCCTTAATTTCCGCAATCCGATCTTACCTGTTTCACGCAGGAAAAGGAAGGAAGATGCTTCGACAGGCTCAGGATGGCAGGCAAACACACCTAACCCGCATATTGCCGAGAAATTCGAAGTCACCTGTATATTGCACGCGGGTTTTAAATCACCCCAGCCCCTCTTTGGAAAAGAGGGGTCCATTTAGCTCCCCCTTCTACGAAGGGGGTTGGGGGGATTTGGTTTTTTCTTTTTCTATGAACTCTTCTATTTTCAGTATCCCGGCTTCTATATTTTCTTCAACTTCAGCGTTGGTGAATCGAAGAACCGTCAACCCTTGCGATTCTAAAAATTCAGTTCGTTCAACATCTTTGCTTTGAGTCAGAGATTGCCCATGACTGTCCCCATCAACCTCAATCACCAGCCGAAACTGGTGGCAGTAAAAATCTACAATATAGCTTCCAATGGTTTTTTGCCGGTTGAAGGTGATGGATTCATAAAATGGCATTTCTCGCAAGAAATTCCAAAATCGTTTTTCCGCCGGGCTAGGCTGGTTACGCAGTTTTCTGGATTTATTTTTAAGAAGTGGGCTGTAGGGGTGCTTGCGAGGGCGTTTTTTTGAGGGCATGGGTTTACGCCTTAGACTTAATTGCTTCTGTTTGACAGGGGTTTTTAAATCACCCCAGCCCCTCTTCGCAGAAGAGGGGTCCATTTAATTATCAAACCGATTTAACAGTCAGTTCAGGGTGCAACTGCTGACGCAGTTGGGTCTGGATGTATTGCAGGGTGCCGCTGGTGGAGGTGGGGCAAGAGCCGCATGCGCCTTGATAGTGGATTTGGACTTCGTTGCCGTCTATGCCTTTGAGTTCCACGCCGCCGCCGTCTTGCGCGAGGTTGGTGCGGATCGAACGGTTGAGCACCATTTCGATGCCTTGTAATTTCTTTTCGTTGGTGAGCGTGGCAAAGTTGAGGACATCCACTTCGCTCAACTGCACTTTGCCTTCGGCCTGATAATAGGTCACGGTGTCTTCGATCGTCTTCCACACCCGGTCTTTGAGTGGAACCCAACTGGTCTTTTCGTCTTTGGTCACGGTGACAAAATTATCCATGACAAACACGCTTAAAATCCCGGGCCGCTCAAACAAGGCTTCGGCCATTTTATCGCCTTCGGCTTCTTTTTTGTCGGCAAAGGAAATATTGCCGTTATCAAGGATCACCCCGTTGATGACAAACTGCAAGGCATTGGGGTTCGGAGTTTCTTTTGTGCGCACCACTTTTAGGGCTTTTTTTGTATCGGGCCGGGTTTTGGGTTTCGGCTTTTTTGCCGGGGCGCTTTTTTCTTTTAATTTTTCCTGGATGGCCAGGACCTCGCTGATTTTCACAATATAAAAACAGTTTAGTTAAAGGATAGGCACCATAATAATCTATTCAAATGCCCGAACCAATCTTTATCTCGTCATTCGGCACGGGAAGGGATTTCCGCGCCTGCCGGAATCGTGATCACTCTGCGCCCTCTTAAAGACTGCATGGCCTCGTATCCGACAAAAACAGCCAGCCCTATAAGAACCACCGCCACCGTCCCGAGAAACAGATTGGGTTCCGGGGCGGTGAAAAACTGCTGCGCCTGCCAGGCCAATGCCGCAATTGTAGTCACAATCATGAACAGTGCCGGGTAAAGCACATATTGTGTCGGGCGTTTGACTGCCATCAACCAGGTCGCCACCACAAACAGGGCCACCGCCGCGATGAGCTGATTGGTGGCACCAAAAATGGGCCAGATTTTCTGCCAGCCATCGGTCGCGCCAATCAGGTAAGCGACAAACACCACCAAAACCGTCACGGCATATTTGTTACGAAAAGCGGGGATTTGTTTTCCCAATGACTCCTGCACTAAAAAGCGGGTGATGCGCACCGCCGTGTCAAGGGTGGTCAGCACAAATGTGTTCAAAGCCAGTACCGCTATCATCGAGGCGATAGTAAAACTCATAACCGGCAACATCTGGTGCACCACATTGCCGTAACCATTGCCAAACGCCAGAATCCATCCGCCAGATTGCAGGGTTTCCCTGAAACCCAACCGGGCCATATCGATACCGCCGCCGTCAGGGGCTACCCAATAAAGACCTCCACCCACCATGAGAACGGTGACGACCGCGACCACCCCTTCGGTGAGCATACCGCCGTAAGCGATGGCCTTGCCCTGAGTTTCGTTGGTCAATTGTTTTGAGGTGGTGCCGCCGGCAACCAGGGAATGAAAACCCGACACCGCGCCACAGGCCACCAATACGAAAAGCATCGGCCAGACTGGACCCTGCACGTCGGACATCGCACCCCGCCAAGCCGGAGTGTGCAACCCCGGTGCCACCCATAACAGGGCGATAATCCCCAATGACATGGAACCGAATAATATAAAGGTAGAAAGATAATCGCGCGGCTGCAAAAGCGTTTGCACCGGCATGATCGAGGCCACCCCGGCATAAACCATCAACATCACAAACCAGAATAAAAGTGGCGAGAAACCCAAAACCCCCTCTTCTGGCAAAGGCAGGGGCATTTTGAACCCGATATAAATATTCAGTATGACTGCCAGCACCGCAATGGTGGAGGCTATCTTGAGGCTGAAATTCTTTTTATAAATACACCAACCCAGGATCATCGAAACAGGAATGATAGCAAAAGTGGGGAACACCATCTCGGGTTGAGCGATCAGGGTTTTGGCCGCCACCACACCAAACACGGCGATCACCAACAGCATGGCCAGAATGAGGAAAACTGCAAACACCGCCTTGGCCCGATAGCCCATGGTAATTTCCGCGATATCGGCGATGGAACTGCCGCGATTGCGCACCGAGACCATCAGGGTCAGATAATCGTGCACGGCTCCTATGAAGACACTGCCGAGCAAGATCCAAATTAATGTAACCGCCCAACCAAAATGGTGCATGGCAATGATCGGGCCAATGACCGGACCCGCACCGGCGATGGACGCAAAATTATGCCCGAATAAAACTAAGGGCTTACTGGGCACATAGTCCACACCATCGTTTTGTTTTATAGCAGGGGTTTCTAAGCTGGCATCGGGCTGGATCAATTCGCGATCCAATCGTTCAGCATAAAAACGATAGCCCACGTGATAAAAAAACAGGCAGGAAAAAACCAGTATGGCAATGGTCAGCATAATCAAACCGTAAAAAGTTAAACTATTAACTTTTCATTATATCAAAGTTGGCTTGATGAGGCTTTATAGAGATTAAAACAAGGAGCCGAGCTGGATGGTTTGTTCCCGATCCGGTCCTGTGGAGATCATCATGAACGAGGTTTCGAGAAGTTCGCTCAATCGGTCGATATAACGCTTGGCATTGACGGGCAAACGGTCATACTCCTGTATGCCAACCGTGCTTTCCGACCAGCCGTCAAACTCGGCGTAGACCGGTTGGCAGTTCTGCAACACCTCCGGGTCGGCGGGAATATCGGAAAATATTTTTCCTTTATATTCATAGCCAGTACAGACCTTGATGGTTTTGAAACCATCGAGCACATCGATTTTTGTGAGAATCAGCGCGTCAATACCATTGAGGTGAACGCCGTATCGGCCCACCACGGCATCGAACCATCCGCACCGCCGGGGCCTGCCGGTGGTCGCGCCAAACTCATGCCCGACTTTAGCCAGACGCTGACCGTCCTCATCGAACAACTCAGTGGGGAACGGGCCTTCGCCAACCCGGGTGGTATAGGCCTTGATCACGCCCAGCACCTTTTCGAGCTTCGTAGGCGGAATGCCCAGCCCGGTGCAAGCACCGCCCGCAGTGGAGTTGGAAGAAGTCACAAAGGGGTAAGTGCCATGATCGACATCCAACATGGTTCCCTGCGCACCTTCACAGAGTATGCTTTTCCCCTGCGCAATCTGCTCGCGCATGAGAACATGGGTGTCGGCGATGTATTTTAGAATGGTTTCCCGATGACCCATCAACTCATCAAACATACTGTCAAACCCCGGCAACTCAGTGCCGTAAAGGCTTTGCAAAATCTTTTGCTTTTCCTGGTAATTGGCCTGCAACCGTTCCTTCAAATAGGTTTCATCTCTAAGATCACAGGTGCGAATTCCTGCCCTGGCGATTTTATCGGCATAGGAGGGGCCGATGCCTCTTCCCGTCGTACCAATTTTCTGAAACCCGCTGCCGCTCTCTCTGCCTTTATCGCTGGTACCGTGATAAGGCATGATGATATTGGCCCGGTCACTGATAACCAGCCTGCCTTCCAGGTCCACGCCGGCTTCTTCCAACTGACCCATTTCTTCCACCAAAGCCTGCGGGTCCAGCACCACCCCGTTGCCAATCACGCATAATTTATTTTCATGAAAAATCCCGGATGGGATGAGATGCAAAACAAATTGTTTCTCACTGAAACAAATCGTATGCCCGGCGTTATGGCCTCCCTGATACCGGGCCACCACATCCACTTTTTCGGCGAGCAGGTCAATGATCTTGCCCTTGCCCTCATCGCCCCACTGCATTCCCACTACAACCGCAACCGGCATGAATCTCTCCCGATAAAACAATAAAAATAATAATAGCTATACCCAGCGGGCCATTATCCCCACCACCACCCCCCTTGTCAACCGGCGAGCCGCCGGTGGCAACTGGCAATAGCTTTTACTGGCAAGAAAAGAGTTGTCACGGTGTAACAAGCCTTTGTTATTTGCTTTTCCTGCCTAAAAGCTGGCTCCAAACTGCGCTCAAAGAGGTTCGATCGCTTGACGAGCTATGGCACGCTGGCCGCACGCCTAGTGCTTGAGGAAGGATTTTATTGTTTCCAGAAGGACCATGGGGCCGATATCGATGCCGGGGCAAAACCCGCCGACCAGTTTCCACATGGGCTTGGAATCCATATTTTCCTTCCAAAACGGGTAGGACTGGCATTGTTTCGGTTTGGCCGGGTGAATGCCGCATCCCTCTTCGATTAAAAAGGAGCAGGGCGTATCTTCTCCCTTTACTTCAAGAATCCAGGAACCCTCATCACGGATGAGAAATGTTTTCTTAAATTCTGCCGGAGAGGTTTCCAGAAAATCGGCGGCCCGACGGATATCATCACGATCAAAATTCACGATACCCGGTTTGATGCAACATTTATAACAATCGGGTTGGCATTCAAACCGGATCGGTTCTTTTTCCCACCATTTAGCCATCGGAAACCTATTACAATATATTTTTCTTGTGCCAAGACAGAAACAAAGCAACCCCCTCAATCCCCCTTATCAGGGGGAGGCTTTCATATCCCCCCTGACAAGGGGGGCTTAGGGGGGTTAAAATATCACCAAGTCATCACGGTGAATCACTTCGGCGTAAAAAGATTCCTCCATCAGACTGCGCACGGCAGAAGTTTTCATGCCTTTGATACGTTCAAGGTCACGGGAATTATAATTGACCAGTCCCCGGCCGATTTCTTTGCCCGCTTCATCGAGCAGGGTCAGGGCATTGCCAAACTCAAAATTACCTGCCACCTTTATCAGCCCCGCCGGGAGGAGGCTTTTGCCTCGTTCCATCAAGGCTTTGCGGGCGCCTTCATCTATTGTCAGCGTCCCGGCAGATTTCAGGGTATGAGCGATCCAGTGCTTGCGATCGCGGATCTTGCCCGTTCCCGACCAGAATAATGTGCCCACTTCTTTACCGGCAAAGATATTTTCGAGGATCTTTTCATCCAGGCCATTGACCACCAGCGTGGGAATGCCAAAACTCATGGTTTTTTTTGCCGCCTGAACTTTGGTGATCATGCCCCCAACCGTCAAACGGTTTTTGCTTTTTCCGGCAATTTTCTCGATGTCTTCATTGACCTTGGGGATATGAGAAATCAGTTGCGCTGTTTTAGTCTGGTTTTTCAGGGAAGGGTCCCGGTCATACAACCCATCCACATCAGAAAGGATGATCAATAATTGCGCATCCACCAGGCAGGCCACGGTTGCAGAAAGAGAATCGTTATCGCCAATCTTGATCTCTTCAACGGTGACAGAATCGTTTTCATTGATGATGGGGGTCACGCCTTTTTCCAAAAGTGCCTCAATGGTGTGCTTGGCGTTGAGATAGCGTTTGCGATTTCCCAGGTCATCGTGGCTCAAAAGTATCTGGGCAACCATCAGCCCCTTTTTTTCGAAAGCCTTTTCATAGGTATGCATCAGGAAACTCTGGCCGATAGCGGCACAGGCCTGCTTTTCCGGCACCGTTAAATCGGCCCGACCCAGTTTAAGACGTTCGCGTCCTGCCATGATCGCACCGGATGAGACCAGCACCACATCAAAGCCCTTGTCACGGATGGCCTTTATTTTACGCGCATAATGCCGCACCCACTCCCGACTCAGGCCACACTCGAGCGGCGAGCAGCCCTTATCGCGATTGGAAATAACACTGCTACCAATCTTGATCACCACGCGTTTGATATTTTTTAAAATGTCTTTGCGAACTGTCATATTCCTTAGCCTGCGTATTGCAAGAATACAATATTTAACCCCCCTAGCCCCCCTTGTCAGGGGGGAACCTGATCTTCCCCCTGACAAGGGGGACCGAGGGGGTTAATTAAAAAAAACCAAAGAAAAATGTAACCTAAAATTCCTATGAGGTCATCCCTTATTATTACCAGGGTTTTTCAAGGTTTCGGTGATAAACCGATTCAGGGCATCAAAATAGTCGCGTCCACCGAGAATATAGGTGTCATTATGCTCGGCCCCTTCGATAGGGTAAAAGGTTTTAGGTTCCCCTGCCGCAGCGAATAATTTGCGCCCGAGATCATAGGGAACAATTTCATCACGCGTGCCATGCAGGAAAAGTTTTGGCAACTCAAGGTGAGGAACTTTTCCTATCGCATCCAACTTGGACCGGAGCGCCCAGCCAAGAGGGATCAGCGGGAAAACTTTTCTCGCCATATCCGATGCAGAGGTGAATACCGACTCAAGGATCAGGCCGCGTGCCGGATTGTTCAGCGCAATCTCAACGGCACAAATGCCGCCTAAAGAACGACCAAAAAGAAACAGCGAATCCACCGACACGCCATCCATTGCCAGAACCTTCTCATAAGCCGCCTGAGAATCCATATAGATTCCGGGTTCATCCGGTTCGCCTTCACTGCGTCCGTAACCCCGGTAATCAAATATAAAAACATTCAGGTTGAGCGGTGCCAGACGCTGGATATTATCCAGCCTATGGCTGAGGTTGCCAGCGTTGCCATGAAACCATAACAAAGTCGCGACCGCATTCGGGGCGGGGATGAACCAGCCATGCAGTTTCACTCCATCCTGCGCCGAAAAATAAATGTCCTGCGCCGGAACCCCCACGAACGCCGGCTCCCAAAACCCTTCTGGGTAACGGGAGGGATGGAAAATTATTTTATTTTCAAAAACGAGCAGGAGGGCCGCGTAGGCCAAGATAAAAAAAACCAGCAGGCTGGCAAACTGAAGCCCTGTCACTTTGCCTCCACGGCTAGGGGTCAAGCGGAGAACCTCCGCAGGTAATTTGCGATAGGTTTTTACCGTTAGCAATCATACTCTCGACCAAAAAGTTTTTGCTCATTTTCCACCGGGCGTGGCCCGGTCAATTTGGGTAACTTTTATTTTCAGCCCCTCTACCGATTCGACCGTAACGTGTTTCCCTTCTGCTATCTCGCCGTCACATTGCGCTTCCCACAGTTCACCGTGAACCAGGACACGGCCCAGCGGGTTCAGGGTTTCTTTCACCAGGCCGGTTTCGCCGATCATTCCATCCGTCCCGCCCAGTTTTTTGAGGCTTCGGGTGCGGGTGGCAAACACAATAATCCCTACCGACAAAACCACTGTCAGGCCCAATGTAGGATAAAGGATGGCACGAGAAATCTGTAAAGCCGGGTCATCACTGTCTATCAACATGGTCGACCCGAGAAAAAGTGCGATCACCCCGGACACCGATAACAGGCCGTAGCTCATGATACTGATTTCAGCGATGAACAAAATCCCCCCCAGAAGAATCAACAACAGTCCGGCATAGTTGATGGGCAAGGTCTGCATGGCATAAAGCGCGAGAATGAGGCTGATCGCGCCCACCACGCCGGGCAGAATCAATCCGGGGCTGGACATCTCAAAATAAAGGCCCACCATCCCGATCATCATGAGGATGTACGCGACGTTGGGATTGGAAATAATATCCAGAAATTTTTGCCGGGGGTTCATCTCGTGATAAACGATTTGCAGATTTTTCGTCTTGAGCGTGACCAGGCCTGATGTGACTTGCACCTCTCTGCCATCGACAGCAAGCACCAGTGCATCCACATTTGCGGCAATGAGATCGATCACATTGAGCCGCATGGCCTCTTGTGCCGATATGGAAACGCTCTGGACCACTGCCATCTCCGCCCATTGCTCATTGCGGTTTCTGAGTTGCGCCAGAGAACGGATGTAAGCGGCGGCATCGTTGACCACCTTGTGTTCCATGGTTTTTGCCTGCTCACTTTGCCCTCCTCCCCCCATCATATTCACCGGGTGGGCGGCACCAATATTGGTGCCCGGTGCCATGGCGGCAATATGGGAAGCTATGGTGATGAATGTTCCTGCTGAGGCGGCGCGTGACCCACTTGGCGCAACAAATGTCGCTACGGGCACTTGGGAGTTCTGAATTTTTTTAATGATCTGTCGCATGGACGTATCCAGTCCGCCGGGAGTGTCCATATGCAGAACGATCAATGCTTCCTGGTCGGCATTAGCCTGGCTGATTTCATGAGAAACGTATTCGGCAACAGCAGGATTGATAGCCCCTGAAATTTTGACAACGATCACAAGGTCTTTCGAGTGTGCGGGAGAGACGACCAGAAACCAAATCAGTAGCAGAAAACTAATTTGTTTATTCATTAGATAAAACCAATGTCGAAAGTTTTCCGTCCATGCTGGTTATTATTGTTCCACAGCGAAATCAATAAAGCAAACCGCGCGACCCGCCAATACTGATTTTGCGTTACCGTTGCAATGTTTAATGTTAAACTGTTCGCTAGAGCATACTTTTTTAACTTCAGGAAGATTTCATGGATTATAAAACTATATTCATCGTTGACCCAGTGAGGAACGAGCGCATTCCGTTAGCAAAATTTCTCAGTGAGGAAATTTTCACCGTCATGACATTCATCTCCCCCAACGACTGTTTCAAGAAACCCGACCTGATTCGCTGCGACCTGATTATATTTGTCCCGCGTAAGGACAAAAATGAGATCAAACATCTGATGAATATAAAAAAGAGATTCAGAAAAATCCCCTTGATCTTTCTTCTTACTAATGATTTTCCGGATATTGATCTAACGGAAATCACAGAAAACGGGTTCACCAACGTGTCCAAAGCCAGCAGTAAAGAAAAGGTGCGCGAAATCATGCTCGGCCTTCTTGCCGAAGAGGGGCTACCCCCCCGGACCGAAATCCCCCATCCCGTCCCCATTTCCAAGGAAGTGCAGAGCGCCCTCGCCGCCGCACAGGGGACCGAATGAGCAATACACCCAAAATCACCCGGGCCGTTCCAATAGGACCTTTTGATATTGGCGGACAGAACCCCCTGGCGCTGATCGCCGGCCCCTGCGTGATCGAATCGGAAAAAATCACCCGCGACATTGCCGAGAAACTCAAACGCATTACCCAAGACCTGGGCATACCTTTTATTTTTAAAGCTTCCTACGACAAAGCCAACCGGTCTGCTCTACAATCGTTTCGCGGCCCTGGACCAAAAGAGGGGCTAAAAATCCTGCAAAAAATAAAGACGGACCTGCAGGTTCCCGTTTTGTCCGATGTTCACAAGGAGGAAGAAATCGACCTAGCGGCGGAAGTGCTCGATGTTTTGCAGATCCCCGCTTTTCTTTGCCGACAAACAGATCTTCTGGTGAAAGCGGCCCGTACCGGCAAACCGGTCAATGTTAAAAAGGGCCAGTTCATGGCTCCCTGGGATATGAAAAATGTCGTGAATAAACTTGCAGAAAGCGGCAACAAAAATATCCTGCTTACAGAACGGGGAGTGACCTTTGGCTACAACAATCTGGTGGTGGATATGCGTTCCCTTGTTTTGATGCGGGACTACGGCTACCCGGTAGTATTCGATTCCACCCACAGCCTGCAACAACCCGGAGGCCAGGGCACAAAAAGCGGCGGTCAAAGAGAGATGATCCCCGACCTGGCCCGTGGAGCGGTAGCTGTGGGTTGCGATGCCCTGTTTATGGAGGTCCACCCTGACCCGGACCAGGCGTTATCGGACGGACCTAATATGCTACGACTCGATCTGCTTTCTGAACTGCTGAAACAATTGATCGCTCTCGACAAAATCGTTCGCGCCCGAGATTAAGACAACACCCGCTTTATCTTCAAATTGGATGGGTTAAAAAGTAGGGGGGAGGGCGGCTCCCTTGGTAGGGAGCCGGAGAGAAAAGCTTGTTAACCATCGATTTGGCACGCCACGGATTGGGCCACTTGGAGGTAAGCCCAATCCGTTGGAGGTGGCAGTGCCAGTTCGAATCTTCAATAATCTATAAAGCAATCCTCATGCCATTTTGTTTCCCGACAAACCAAGAACCCGTAACCCATTACAAATAAACTCTTTCCATGTTCCCTCTGATAATTCTCCGAGTCAAAATTCCCTCCCAGTAGCGCAGTTTTGCCTACCTTGCGTCAATTTTTGCCCGATTTTCAGGCTCGCCTCCTCTTCTAAACATACAGCAACAATATCCCCATAAAAATAAAACCGTGGGTTAAGATGGGTTAAGAGGAATTCATGAGGAAAGCTGCATGTTAGATAAAGAAAAATTGTTTCCGGCAGATTCAATGACCGTAATGATTGTTGATGACACCAAACAAAACATTGATGTTCTGCGGCGAACCCTGGACCAAGTCGGATGCCAAATTACAGTAGCCCTCAACGGAAAAATAGCCCTTGAGCTGATTGCAAAACTGAAACCCGACCTGATCTTGCTGGATATCATGATGCCGGAAATCGACGGATATGAAGTGTGTCGACGCTTGAAAAAAAACCCGGAGTTGCAAGACATACCCGTTATCTTTGTTACCGCCAAGGGAGACACTGAAGATATCGTGCGGGGCTTTGAAGTGGGAGCCGTGGATTTTATCATGAAACCTTTCAGGCAAGCAGAAGTCTGCGCCAGGGTCAAGACCCACCTGACTCTATCAGCCGCTATCAAAAAATTAATCCAGGACAACGAAACAGACTCCCTGACGGGCCTGTTCAATCGGCGAGTTTTTTTAGAAAAGATTGGAAATGAAGCCATTCGCTTCAAGCGCAACCAGAAACCTTTTTCCATCCTTTTTGGTGATATCGATCTATTCAAAAAAATCAACGACATCCATGGTCATTCAGCGGGCGATGCTGTTTTGGTAAGTATCAGCAGTATCCTGAACACAGAAAAACGGGAAATGGACCAAGTGGCAAGGTGGGGGGGAGAAGAGTTTCTCGTACTACTCCCGGAAACGAATTTAAAGGGTGCTGTTCAGCTTGGTAATAAAATCCGGGAATCCATTGCAGAAAAATCCATCACCCATGAAGGGCAGAAAATCCACGTAACCATGAGTTTCGGAGTCAGCGAGTATAACGGTGAAACCCCTATCGAAAAAACCATCGACCTCGCTGACCAAAATCTTTATCTGGCAAAAAACTCCGGCCGCAACAAAGTCGTCTCGGAAAACGCATGAAGCAAACCTTAAAGTCAACTTAGCAGGTCGGACAAAAACCGGGTCATGCTCTGAGTCGCAAACTGGGTTTGTGTGCGCAACGACAACGCGCTTTTGATGGAGCCAGGATGCGTCAATACATACCATCCGGCTTTGAGGCTCGAAATTTCGCCATCACTGTCTAAAAACGAGGAGCTGTCCAAAAGTTCCTGATCAACCCGGTCAGAAATCACCCGTATAGATAATAAAGGCAGACCCCTTTCTTTAGCCACTGCCGCAATCGCCGAAGTTTCCATTTCCACCGCTTGCGCGCAATAATTTTGCCCCAGTTCGAGCTTGGCCGCAGGCTCGTGAATCACGGTATCGACGGTCAACAGTCCGCCCACAACCGTCTTGACTCCATCGCGACCCGAAATATTTCGGGCACGACCCAGCCAATCGGGGTCAGGAAAATATTTCTTTTCCCCATCCATTTCCAAAATGGCATCGGCAATCACCAGGTCGCCGACATTCAGTTCCGGTCGGATAGCACCCGCATAACCGGTGCTGATCAAAACCCTGGGCTGAAAACGGTCGATAACCTGCAGGGTGGAATCCTCTGCCCTGTGTTTGCCCACACCGGACCGGACCAGGACAATATTCTTCCCTGCCCACTTACCGGGCCAGGCATCTGTTTTGCCCAGGCGCACGCGGTCGGAAATATTCATCGCCCGCTTGATACCGGCAATTTCCTCTTTCACCGCTCCAAATATGGCGATACAATCAGTCATAACAGGAGTATACCACCACCTTTGCATAACCCTGGGTTTCTCATTGATCCTCCCCTCTCATGAGGGGAGGTCTGGAGGGGTGTGGATTTTTTTTGACCTTGCCCTGTTTTAGTGGACAGTTAGTTAAGAGGCATTGGCCTGTTTCTCG
>CAZEBI010000052.1:0-15544 GCA_964510355.1 uncultured Nitrospina sp.
TCTCGTCCAGCAGATCCGCAACTTCCTCATCAGGCGCCGACTGTAAACGCTTAGAGTAAGTAATAATTTCATCAAAATAAGCCTGCCTGTCTTCATCGGAGAAACCAAGCTGGGGAGCCAATGCCGTTTGCACCTGCTTTTTGCCCTTTTCAGCCATCAACAATGCCGATATAAATTTTTTCTGTCTGAACAATTCAAAAACAATGTCCTCATACAATTGTTCGACCAAAGCAAGAACAGACCGGTCGAGCCAGCCATAAGGCAGGCGACTCAACTCCTTTTCAGCAATCCGCAAACGCGCAAGGCGGCCCTTCTCACCCGCCTGCTTTGCCTGTGCGTAAAATAACTGCCAACGGTCCTTGACGGAAAGAACCTGCTTGTCTTGTTTTATGCCCGCAAGATAACGCATCCATTGCAAATTCTGCCGGACCGCTCTCGCCTGTTTTTCCGATTTGCCCTGATCGGCAAAAGTCAAAGCCATTTCAAAATTGCGCAGAGATTTTTGAATATTTTCGTGTTGCTCCTGCAATGCGACAAGGCTGGATTTAAATTGATCTTCTATTTTTTTTGCACTTGGTTTTTTTTCTATATTGCCCGAATGAAAACCATGATAAAGAATGCCCAGATAATTGTGCAAAACCATCAGCGACTCCGGCCTTTCCAGGCCGCCTGCTCCGGTCACGGTTGCCACAGCCTTTTCCAGTGCGCCAATAGCCTGGCTAATTTCGTCAGGCAGAACGGTTTTTCGCGAACTCAAAATAAGAATGACTCGACCCATATTTGCCGCATTGACCACCATGCCACGGTGATTATTCAATGCGCCAGAAAGTTCGAAAGACCTTTTGAAAAAATTCAGGCTGGGTTCATAATCCGCCGACTGAAAATGATAGTGGCCCACTTGATTTAACAAAAGCGCTTTTTCCAGCAAAACCGGAATATTTTTATCCACCTCCAGACCAGGGGGTATCAACGACAGTTTTTTCTCAAAATATTCTATCGCCTTTTTATAATGACCAAAGTCTCCGTAAATTTTACCGATATAATGAAAGATCAGCTTCTTTTCACCCGTTTTGTCAAACCCATGCGCCGCTGATGAGACATCTTCCCCCAGCCCCGCTTCGATATCCACGCTGATCAAAGCGCTTGCTTTCTTTTTCCTTTCCACCACCCCAAACTGTTCGAGCTTTTCAATGGACTGGAAATAATGATTCAGGGCGCGGGTCATCCCTGCCGAATCACGCGTCTTTTGATTGCCGGAATAAATATTATTGGCGATATTGCGGAGCGTGCGCGAAAGCGAAGCTTCCTTACCCGCCTGCCGATTCATCTCAAGAGTTTGGGTGAAATGTTCCACCGCCTGGGCGTAGTCGCCCTGGTCCTGATAGGCCAACGCGATCTGGTCGTGCAACTGGGCCATGCGCTCGGCGTTTTTTTTCTCTACTATCGCAAGGGCTTTCTTAAACTGCGTGACCGCCACTTGTGGATGATTCGACTTGAACGCTGACGAGCCATAGCGCTGACGGTACACCGCTTCCCGGTCCTGATTGAAAAAAGGACTGCCTTCGCGTTTTTTATAATAATGGTAGGCCGACAAGGGGTTGTTCAGCAGATAATGTCCGTTGCCTAAATTGAGCAACAGGTCCGCCTCGTTACCGGGGTCGCCATCATTGAGCGCCAGGGCAATTTGATACTCGTGCAATGCGCGTTCCAGAAAACCGGACTCTGTGCGCTCTTTCTGCTCGTAGATCCATCCTAAAGTCTGATGATAAAAAATTTCCTGCGAGTTTTGCTGCAAAGCCTTACCGATTTGCTCTTGCGCTTCATCCAGCGCCGGAGGGTCAAGGTAGGTGAGAGCCAGCCCCAGGGCGTAGTGATCCACCGCCGAGCCGGGCCGGGATTTCAAACGGTCCCGGTAAAACGGCACGGCATTTTTTCCTAGAGCCGATACAGCCTGCAAATATCCTCTATGCGCTTTGACGGTTTGCGGACTGAACTCGATCAGTTGCAGAAATGTTTTCAGCGCCAGCTTCACCTCACCGACACGCAACTCCCAATCGCCTTTTTCCAGAGTTTTTTGTATCCAACCTGCACGCGCAGACTGCATATAAGATTCCAATGTGCTTGATCCGTCGGATATCTCCCGATAAATACGCAAACTCTCGTCAAAATTTTCTTCCTCGGCATAGATACGCGCCAGCGCAAACCGAGCCTTAAAAACTTCTTCTTCTACTCCTGATGTCTTCTGGTAAGCCTCTTTAGCCAGCAGGTTTTCCGCAGACTGGTGGTACATCTCACCAATGCGGTTCTGCGCTACGGCGGACAATAACGCGATATCCGTTTTGGCCAGGACTTGCAGGCTGGAAATCTTCTTTTCCAGCGTGGGCTGGTTTTCATAAAGTTGCAAAATTGCCTGGATTGATTTTTTCTGCCAATACTTAACGTCTGCATAATCTCTCACCATCTGGATGAGCGACTCGACCTGTTTTTCCCGGTTGCCGATCAGGGCATAAATACGGTTCTTTAAAAAATCCGCCTCGGCAGAAATTTTGCGTTCGCTCGAATATTTCAGGCTCACTTGTTGAAAAAACTCCAGCGCTTTATCCGGTTCATCCAAAGCCAGAGACAGTTTGCCCATCTCCAGCAAGGCTCTTGCTTCCACCACCGACACACCCTTATAATCAGCAATAATTTTCTCCAGCTTGCGCAAACCCTCAGTGTCTTCCAAGCGCAAAAGTTCTATTGCGGCAAGACCCCCTTTATCACCCGCCCCCAAAGCCTGCGTGAAAAGGGAACGCGCGTCATGCCCCAGCCCCTGAACCTGCACCGCCAGGCGATACTGAATTTGCGCTTCCTTTTCAGAAACCAAATTATTCAAAATCAACACACAGAAATAAGAGGGCTCCTCAGGAACACAAGTATCGGCGTTTTCGTCCCATTGTTTGGGCATGATGCCCGCCCGAGGCAGTTGCCACACATCCGCATTGCCTTTTTGATGGGAGGTGAACAAAAAATGGTTTTCATCCAGTGGGCGAGCCAGGAAATCGTAAGTCGAACTGTCGGTCAGCTGGCGAAACCCGCCCGCGTGCCCGGCGTTGAACTCAACACTCCAGATATCGCCATTGTCATCGATGCCCAACTGCCCGTCATGGTTGGTATCATATTGATAGCGGGTAAAGAGAAGGGTTTTGCCATCGACAAACCAGCGCGGGAACACATCCAGGGATGACCCTTGTGTGAGAGCCTGGGTGGAGGCGGTTTCCAGGTTATAAACTTTCAAATCGCCCTCGCCTGCCACAAAGGCCAGATATTTCCCATCGGGAGACAACGACAAATTCACGCCTCCCGGCGTTAAAACTTCTGTGCGTTTCCCGCCTTCCAGCTCAACTTTTTCAATGACAGGTTGCGCACTGCCTGATGCGCGTGATGAAAAATATAAAACTTTCTGGTCTGGCGACCAGACAGGGTCCGTTTGCTCCCCCGATTCCCGGATAACCGGTTTTGGCTCTGCCTTTCTAGTCAGGTCCAGAATATAAATATCGCCTCTGGGGTCGCTACGGTGAGAAACGAATGCGACCCATTTCCCATCCGGGCTGATCTCAGGACTGCCGTCTTCCGCACTATGAAAGGTCAACCTTTTATCGGGAGGCTGAATGCCCGGCCCCAGACGTTTTAACCACAGGTCCAGATTCCCCGACTTGTCCGAGACATAAACCATGACCTTGCCGTCTGCCGAAACAGTGGGGGCAAAATCTTCTCCCGGATTGGAAGTGAGCTGAATGGGAGTGTTGAGAGCAGGAGAAGCTTGCGCAGCAGGAATGGGGAGAAAAGACACGACTGCCAAAATCACCCCGCTCAGAAATTTACCAAATCGAATCATCAATCACCAGAATCAGCGTTGCCCCCTAGCCCGAATATTAGGTTCTAAATCACCCCAGCCCCTCTTTGTAAAAGAGGGGTCCATTAAAACTCCCTCTTCCACGAAGTGGGTTGGGCGGATTTGATTTTTCTATTTGGGAAGCAAGGCGAATATTATTCATACTTTCGAGCATTAAACTGGTGCCAGACAGTATCCTGGCTATTATAACGCAAAACCGGCAACTAGAATTCGAATGCAACAGCGAACTCAAGCTTCCGATACATCCATCAACTTGAAGTTCTGAGTGGGCAAAATGGGGTAAACAGTAAAAAGCGGAGTGTTAAAAGGAACAAAAGCGGTTTCGGTTCCGGGGCTCAGAGCCAGGTGGATGTTGACAAAATTAAAGCTCATGCCTTGCTGCCAGGGTTGGGAAGTATTTTCAACATAGGCCGGAAGTTTGTCTGCGGCGTGACTGCGAACCATCAGGCCGGAACCGCCTTGCAGGCCATACTCATAAAGATCCGGCGCACCCTGAATGAGAAGCGATATCTGACTGGCATCGAACCAGATTTTAAAATTTGAAACCACTTGCACATAGGGGCCCAGAGTCCCGGTGCGTTCTAAAACCGCCCGAGGGTAGGCGTACTCCAGCGGAGCCTCCGGCGTACCCGGATAAGCCGGGGCTCTAAACTCTTTTTCCTTGATGCGCGAAACAGACAGAAATAACAGGTTGGGGTCATCCAGGGAAATATCCAGAATCTCCCCATCCTCATAACTACAGATTTTTCCCATTTCAAAACCCAGGGGAAAAGAGTAACCCATTTTTGCGTAATAGACCCGCACCCCTCCATCTAACGGATCATCGGGTTTTTTACTGATCTTGATATCGAAGGGCATCATCAGGTGGAAGGCATTGCTACGCGCATTCATGAACGGGCCGCAGGCCCCCGGATGTTCGCGGTGGGCTTTGGGGTTATCCGGCTCGAACTTTCTCGGTCCGCCGCCAAAATGTTGCGCGGTTTTCTTTTCCTTATCCAGACCGAACTTATCCTGGTAATAAGTGGAAGCCCGTTTTTGAGCGATATCGAGAAAATATTCCGGTGCGTCCGTCTGCACCACCAACCGTTGTTTTTCCGGGGTGCCCGTTTTGGCGGGCCGCATTGCTTCATTATATATACTGAGTTCGGCGGTGGTCTTTTTGATGTCCTGTTCGATCTGGCAGGTAAGTTGTGGATTATTGTAGGTGGTTTTTTCTGCCAGTTCCCGCGCCCGATTGAGCATTTCCAGCTTCAGGGTATAGCGTTTCGGTTCAGCGGCTAGAGCCTGGATCATCGCCATGATGAGGCCAAACTGTTCCTCGGGCAAAAGACCGACCGCATCAAAATCTGTTTCCCGGATAAAATCGAGCGCCATGGGACCAAACGCCTCTTCGCGCTTCAATGCCAGAGTCAGCAGATAATTGAGGTAGGCCCGTGCCTCGTCAAGATCCATGAGTTCCTCACAAACAAGGGTTTTTTGCAAGGCCTATCTTGCCGGGAAACGCCCTAAACCGCAAGCTCTTTTATCAGACAAACACTGAATAATCACTAGGATTAGGCCTCATCTGGAATGCGAGTTGCAAAAAGCATCAAAATACTATAAAACACCCCATAATTATTGGGTTAACTTGAGAAGACACATGGAATTTGCAATAAATTTTGACGATATGAACTGGGCGGCGATCACGCCGGAACTCATCATCATGATGACGGCCTTTTTCATTCTTTTGGCGGGGCTCAAAAAGGGGTTCGATAAGTTTCTGTCCAGCGTTTCACTGGTCGGTATCGGCGCGGCATTTTTATGCACCCTTTATCTTTGGGGAGAGGCACCGACGATCAACAACCCAGGTAGTTCGGGCATATTCAGCGGTTCCTTGATCTACGACCGGTTTTCCCTGGTGTTCAACCTGATATTCCTGCTGATGGCCCTGTTTCCGGTTTTTGGTTCGACCCGTTATCCACGAGAGGACAACGAAAACAAGGCAGAATACTTCACACTCATACTGATGGCGGTTGCGGGCATGATGTTTATGGCCAAGTCCGGCACCCTGATCACCGTATTCATGTCTCTGGAACTTTTTTCCATTGCCCTTTATATTCTTTGTGGTTTTTCTGCCAAACACGGAACCGGCAGAGAGGGACCACACAGCAAAACCGAATTAAGTTGGGAAACCCTGGCCTCGCAGGAATCGACCGTTAAATACCTGCTGACCGGCGCGTTTGCCTCCGCCATTCTGGTTTATGGTATGGCCCTGATTTACGCCGGTAGCGGCACGACTGAAATCAGGATGATAGGGCAACTCATTCACGAAAACCCCTATACCAAGAACACGCTGGTTTATGTCGGCATGGGCCTGATGTTTTGCGGGCTGGCATTTAAAATTTCCCTGGTGCCTTTTCATTCCTGGACTCCGGATGTCTATCAGGGCGCTCCCACCCCTATCACAGGGTTCATGTCGGTAGCGACCAAGGCGGCGGCTTTTGCGGTAATCATCCGTCTTTTTTTCACCGCCTTGCCGGACTTGGAAAAGGCCTGGACACCGATTCTTTTCGGCGCATCAATCCTGACCATGCTGGTGGGAAATATTGCCGCCATTTTCCAGAATGACCTCAAACGCATGCTCGCTTATTCCGGCATCGCACATGCCGGATATCTGTTGATCGGTATTGTTACCAATACTCAGGAGGGAATGGCCAGCATTTTATTCTATCTGACCGTTTACCTGTTCATGAACATCGGGGCGTTTGCGGTGGTTTTCATCATGGAAGGGGAAGGCCAGGAAGGCAACTCCATATATCGATTTAAGGGCCTGGCTAAAAAGAACCCACTTCTGGCAGCGGCCATGAGCTTGTTCATGGTTTCTCTCGCCGGGTTCCCCCCTACAGCCGGGTTCTTCGGAAAACTTTTCGTTTTCTATGCCGCGATCAAAGCGGGATACATTCTCATAACTATTTTAGCCGTCGTCGCCAGCATCATTTCCGTTTATTTTTATCTGCGCGTGATCGTCATGATGTATTTCCATGAAGATGAGGCGGCTGCACAACCCGTGATCTACAAAGGCATGGGAGCCCTGATCACCGTCAGTTGTTTGGTAGTCGTGGGCATAGGACTGTTCCCTTCTTTCCTGATGGAACTGGCCCGAGGCGCTATTCCTTTTTAGGCCGTTCTCCCGTCCTTTTATCCTGGGCTTTTCTGGCATACAGGTGACCCTATGATACGATTTCTCATTCTGCTTTTTTCCCTGCTTATTTTGGCTTGTGGTCCGCAAAAAGACTCGCTGGAGGGCAGGTTTATAACCTACTCAAAGCAAGTTAAAAAGCAACCCAATGAACCGGAAGGTCATTACGAGTTGGGAAAAGTTTATATCGAAAGAAAGGAATACCAAACCGCCTTCAACCAGTTGAGCGAAGCCACCCACCTGAAAGAAAATTACGCTGAGGCCTACCGTGAAAAAGGCATCGCCCTGTTTTATTTAAAACGTTTCGCGGATGCCGAAAAGGCCCTGTTGAAATCGTTCCGGCTAAAAGCCACTCAACCCGACATCGCCACCGACCTGGGCTCCATTTATCTGCAAAACGGTAACCTCAAGGGTGCCGTTCGCTATCTCAAAGTCGCGCAAACCCGCAACAACAACATGCATATCGTCTTCAACAACCTGGGAGCGCTTTCTGCAAAAACGGGTAAAAACAGACAGGCCCTGAAATTCTGGCAACAGGCACTGAAAAAAAATCCTGGCCTTCCCGAAGTCCACGTCAATATGGGAGTGGTCTATGAAAAATTGGGACAAAAGAAAAAAGCGGTCGCCGCCTATCGCAAAGCACTGGAACTGGACGAATCCAATGCCATGGCCCATTACAATCTGGGGGTGATCCACGCAAAAGGAAAAAACTTCGCCAAAGCCGTTGCAGAATGGGAAACGGCTTTGAAGCTGGACAGAAAGGATGAAAACATCCTGAACAGCCTAGCCTGGGCCTATGAAAAGCTGGGGAAAAGAGAAAAGGCCCTCGCCAGACTCGATCAATCCATCAAGCTGAGCCCTTTTGACAGTAAAACGCATTTTTCATCAGGCCGCATCAAATATGACATGGAAAATACTGATGATGCCATTGATTCATTTAAAAAATCCGTCCAACTCGATCCAAATTTCGGGGATGCCTATTACAGGCTGGGGCTGGCCTACGATGCCTTAAACCAGCGTTATGATGCCACTTCCAACCTGCTGATTGCGGAAATTGTATATCATAAAGCCAAGAAAATGGACTTGTTCAAAAAGACCCGTGCCACACTGGAATCCTTATTCGCCAAATATCAGGTCAAACGGGAAGATTTTAAAGACCTGCAAGTTCCTGAAACACTCAAAGGTTATGACCTGCACAGACGATAAAACATCATGCCTGAAGAATGAAGGTGGCCGGCCCATCATTCACCAGTTCCACCTGCATGTCTGCCCCGAACTGGCCCGTGGCAACGGTCAGCCCTGACGCGGAAACTTTTTCGACAAACTGGTGGTAAAGGGTTTCAGCCTCCCCGGATGGGGCGGCATTGTCGAACCCCGGACGTCGCCCTTTGCTGCAATCTGCGGCCAGCGTGAACTGAGAAACCACCAGCACCTCACCGGATATATCAAGGCAGGACAAATTCATCTTCCCCTGGACATCAGGAAAAATTCTAAAGTTCAAAACTTTATTGGCAAGAAACTCCACCTTCTCGGAAACATCCTGCTTTTCCGCGCCAAATAAAATCAGCAGGCCTCTGGAAATATCGGCAATGGTCCGGTTCTCTACACAAACCGCAGCACGCGCCACCCTTTGCACAACCAGTTTCATTTCAGGTCACCGCCCTTCACAGAGGATTTTTGCTTCACTAGCCCGGATATTGCATGAGTGGTTTTTAAATCACCCCAGCCCCTCTTTGTAAAAGAGGGGTCCATTAAAGCGCCCCCGGATAAGGGGGATTGAGGGCCTTTCTCTTTTCCGACAGGCTCGTTATGCCCGTTGCCGGCGGCTCGCCGGTTAACGGGCGCGAAAGAAGCGGGTATCCGAGCCATCGGTCCCTATTCGGACTTTGACCTCGGCAAAACATTTCGGACAACGCCCTGCATAGGCATTGCCTTCTTTGGTGATATAAATACGTCGGTAAACATTGCAGCACTCAAACATGATGCCTATAAATTTTTTCTGGGTCTCGCTCATTATTCCGCCATCACCTTATCTTATCCAAAGCACGGACCTTGTATTCGATGAATGTTTTGTGGGGAATGCGCAGAGCTTTGGTAATCCGCCTGATTTCCTCCGCCTCCACATGGGCCATCTCTCCATCTGCGATAGCAATTTCAAAAAGACATTCCATCAAATGCATCCGGTCGTTGTAGGAGGCCACCCGATTGAGCTCTGTCGCCACTTCATGAAAATCAAAACCCTGGCGGGCCTGCTCCTCAACCACTTCAAACAACAATGCCAATTCTTTTCCCTTTAAAGAAAACTGATCACTAAGGCAACGCTTCAATGCCTTTTTCTCTGCCGGGTCAAAGTGGTCATCCACACGGGCAACCGTTGCCATCAGCGTACCCACAAGACAAATAAAATAAAGTTTCTCCTCGGGCAGGTTGTGGGACTGCGTGCTTTTGAGTTCGATTTTTTTCAACACACCGCGCTTAAAATATTTTTCCATGTCGGGGTCCCGGTCCCGTGCGTGCTTGAAAATAGTCCTCTGAAAAAAACTTCTAATTCGCCCCAATGATCTTTTAGTATGGGAAGATTTATCCAACCATTCAGCAAACTGATCGACCAGTTCGCGTTCTTCATTCTTCATTCTTTTATGCGCCTCGACCATATCGTCCAAAGCACCCATAACTTCTTTTTTCTCCTGCGGGGAAGATAATTCCGCGACCATCTGGCGATACAACGCATCTTTTTCTTTTTTTGAGACCGGAGAGAGTAGATAGGGCTTCAACTCCTCCAGTTCATGTTTTTCCAAATCGAATTTTCTATAAAATGATTTGAGAATATTAAGTTCTGATTGCGAGACCTCTCCATCGGCCCAGGCAACGGTCGTGAGCACTTTAAGAAAAGTCATTTTTTTGAACTTTGACATAGCATTTTCCTCAATCGAAACGGTTCAACCAAATCCGGCTCCTGCCCGGAGTTGGCGATAAAGCAAAAAGATCCAGAAACCCATCCTGGTTGATGTCGGCAAAAATCATCTCGTGAAAAAACCGGAAGCGCGGAAGACGCCTGCGGGTTTCAACGCTAAACTCCCATCGACCCCGGCCTTGCAAATAATAAACCCCCTTTGAGGTCAGGATCAAGGCATCCGGCTTGGTGTTACCGTTTGCATCCAAAAGGTAAACTTTGTGAGAAGCAAGACGGGGGAGCATTTTGTGTGAGCGTTTTTTGAAATGCCCCCCTCCTGTATTTTCGAGGAAATATACAGTTTCCTCCGGGTAGCCCCTATAATGTTTATCGATCACCCGACTGACGACAAGAAGGTCATTATCGCCATCGCCGTCAAAGTCAGCCCAGTCAGCATGCTGGCTGTCGTCGAGAATGCGGGGGAGGTGGGACGCAGTGCGATCCGTAAACTTTCCCACTCCGTTATTTAGCAGAAGTCGATTTTGACCTTTTTCATAAACCAAAAAAATATCCACCACGCCATCGCCATCATAATCAGCAAAAGAAACATCACGAATTCCCACAGGAAGACGAGGCAAAAGCAGCACTGTTAAATCCTCCAACCTTCCTACTCCTGTATTGATGAGCACACGGGCCTGATAGCCAGAGGGTTTTCCATTCACACCCAAAACCTTTCGACCAAAATAAAAAAGGTCTTTATCTCCGTCCTGATCCAGGTCAATCGAAATTACTTTATCTATTCCGGCACGAAGTGGGTAAGAACCTTCTTTGTCCTTGGCATAAAAATAACCTTTCTTATTATTAAAAAGAATCTGGCTGGATACCTTATCTGCCGTATCCAGCACCAAAATCAGGTCATCGCCTCCATCACGGTTCAAGTCTGCTACCGCGAAAGAAAGAATCGGTGCTTTCAGTTCTTCTATCCACCGCCCGGGACTTTTGCGCTGAAAACCTTTATCCCCATGATTGATGAAGACTTCCAACTGGGGGCTTCCTGGCTCCGCTTTATTCAGGATCGCCAGGTCCGACAAGGCATCCTGATCGGCGCGCAGGAAAGCGGCTTGCATTGGAGAGGAACTTTGCGCAGGAAACAATGTTGCATCGCGAAAACGCTGGCTGGCAGGATTGTCCGCAACATGGGATTGGGAGGCCCCGCATCCATTGAGAAGTACCAGGACGAGCAAGGCCCGCAACAAGGGCCTAATCAAAAAGGGATTGTGGCAATGCTTCCTGTGATAAATCGATTTGCAAGCCTTCATAAGCAGCAATGCTTTTAGGGAAAAGTTGGCGGGATTCCGCTTCAATTTGTTTGATCATATCATCACCGTGAGAGGGGTCGTGATGAAATAAAACCAGTTTTTCAACATTCGCCGCTTTCGCAACCTTGACCCCTTCACGCACAGTGCTATGGCCCCAGCCTTTACGGGAAAACTGGCCATTGCGACCATAATATTCATCCTCCGTATACTGTGCATCATAAACCAGAACATCGGCATCGCGGCAAAGTTCAATCAGATTTGTATTCGGCCTGTCCTCATAATGCTCACAGTCGGTGGAAAACACCAGGGCTTTTCCCTCATGCTCAATCCGGTAAGCATAACATCCATTCGGATGATATAAGGGAGCCAGCGTTATCTTGTAATGGTCACCCTCAATCACGTCCCCGGGTTTAACATCATGATAGGTAATCTGGGAGCCGAACAATTCGGTTTTGACCGGGAAACAAGGAGGCTCCATCTGCTGCTTCAAAACTTCTTCGATGGTTGATGGCAAGCTGGTGCCCCCAAAAATTCGAAACTCATTGCCGGGAGCAAAAAAAGGCGCAAAAAAAGGAAAGCCTTGTATATGATCCCAATGAACATGGCTGAACAAGATCGTCCCTTTAATGGGCATCTCCTGCATGAGCGCCATGCCCAGGTTTCGCACCCCCGTTCCTGTATCAATGATGATCAATTCATCCCCGCAACGGATTTCGACACAAGTCGTATTGCCCCCGACACCCGCCGTTTCCGAATTCCCTGAAGGAATGCTCCCTCTTACCCCCCAAAATTTTATCCGCAAACCATTAGCCATAATTTTATTTCACAAAAATTCAAATGCGCTTTAAAAGGGGCATTATAAACAATCCGTCAGAGGGGAACAACAGGTTGCTATGAAAAAATCCATTAAAAAAAACAGATGTTCATCTCTCCTCTAAATAATCTTTCACCCGTTGCGTTTCCAATGCATTCAAAGTTTCCCGTTGCCATGATCCTGGAAAGGTATTCTGAAACCCATCTACAAAACAACGGGCCAACTCTTCCCATTCCGGCTTTACTGGCAAGAGATCCTGTAAGGTCAAAGTACCCGCCCTCAAGGTTTTGAGCCCTTGAGCTTTTTCAGACTCCGAAGAATATTGTAGCAGGCTATGGGTCAGTTCCGGGTCCCAGTCCAACAAGATAGAACCGTGCTGTAAAAAAGCCCCATTCAACCGGCGCTGGGCACTGCCCGCCAGTTTTTTACCCTGCACCGTGATTTCCCAACGATTCGACAGCGAAAAACAGGCCGGAGAATGCCCTGCAGTTCTTTTATCTTTTCCGACCATTTCAGGTTTGACAATACCGGCTTTTTCCAGGGAAAAAATCACCGCTTTCGATACCGCGCAAAATGCTCCCGTCAGGTTCCCGGGAAAACAGGGATGCGGGATGGGAGCAATGAGACTGTAGGTGAGTTCGTATTGATGCAACAGCGCCCGCCCGCCGGTAAACCGCCGCACGATGGAAATATTTTTTCGCTCACACTGAGCCCTGTCCACATCCCTGGATTCGTTCTGCGAATAACCAATAGAAAGAGTCGGTTTATCCCAACCATACAACCTCAAAGTAGCAGGGGCCTGACCCTGATCGCAGGCGGTGAGAATGGCCTTGTCTATCGCCATGTTCAATCGGCCATCTCCCGGCCCGTCTTCGATCAATCTCCAGGTAAAATTGCTCATTGTAAAAAGTTCATATTATTCCCATGCAACGATAATTTTTTTGACTCGTACTGAATCATCCTATAAACATGAAGTATGAGAGTCAATTGCAGATATAAATTCAAGGGCATCTCTTGCGGGATTTATTTTTTCATCCTGGCCTGGGGTTTTTTCGACCCCCTGACCGCCATGGCCTTTGAAAAACTGGGTCCGTTTCGAAAGGAATGCAAGACCACCTGCCATCAACCAGAACATATCCTGAAAGCAAAGAAAAGCAAGTTCACTCAAGCCGAATGCAAAGCCTGCCACACAGGGGGGAAAAAAATATTATCGCCTTTTTCAACGCCAACAAGCGGCAAAAGTAGCCTTTTGTTAAAATCTCTCATTCAAGCCACACCCGGCACCTCGGCTAAAAAACCAAAACCAGAAAAACTCTCCTCCATGGCCACTATTCCGATGGGAGAATTCATCATGGGGTCAAATGAACGCTGGGATGATGAAGCGCCAGAACATCTTTCCTCTACCGATGCATTCTATATCGACATCAATGAGACCACCAATGCAGATTATAAAAAATTTGTAGATGCCACCGGGAAAATCCCTCCCTACCATTGGCCGGAAGGAAATATTCCCCAGGGTAAAAAAAACCACCCGGTTGTTTATGTCAGTTGGTTCGATGCCAGTGACTACTGCTCCTGGGCCGACAAACGCCTGCCCACGGAACAGGAATGGGAAAAAGCGGCAAGAGGAGAAGAAGGTCTCATTTACCCCTGGGGGAATGAGTGGTCACTGGAAAAATCCAATAACCCTTACAAACATTCTACCGGCACAGAGCCTGTGGCCTCCTACCCGGAGGGACGCAGCCCCTATGGTCTCTACGACATCTCTGGAAATGTATGGGAATGGGTGGACAGCTATTATTTACCGCATCCGGGAAACCCCGTTATGCGTGCGGAATATGGCAACGACAAAAGGGTGTTGAAAGGCGGATCATGGTTCGACTGCCTTTCTTATGGTTGCGGATTGAGTGCTCCGACCTTCAACCGAAGCTTTTTCACCCCTGAGGTAAAAAATAACAGCTTCGGGTTTCGTTGCGCAAAAACAAAAAACCCTTAAGACCCCGCCAGGAAACAACGCTTGACGCGAGTTCTCTTTTCCTTAAGATTGTACATGGGGTCTATTCTTAAACTTATTGGCTCAGCCATGGAATCGCCGGATCAGAAAAAAACAGGAAAGTATCAAGCCCCTCCTCTCCCCGAAGAGGGAAGAGGTGTCAGCCTCATCCGCAAAATAATTATCGGAGTTCTTTTTGTAGGGTATTGGGTATTTTTCTACTGGTTTCGGACACCTTGAACTGAAGAAGCCCTAAACTGTTTTTTGTTTAAGGATTCGTTCCCTGCCAAAAGATCAAACTGCTTTTCAGCCTTCCTCAATACCAGCAGGCTCTCACCCCCGCGTGGAAATAAAAGCACAGAGTCCGGGTTTCTTTGCAAGGGCATAGCGGGTTCAGCACCAGACAAAAATTCAGCCTTGGTTTCGATGGGGGGCGGTGGCAATTGCCCAAAAGCAGAACGGGTGGAATTGTAAACCAGATACTTTGTGTCCCTGGAGTATCCCGCCTTGAGGTCCAGTTGGTCCTTGATTTCCCCGGCAGGCGGCACTGGGGGAAGAGTCACCAGATGCGTGGCATAGTCTACGTCAATAGCAGGTTTCATTTCTTTTTCGAAAGCAGAAATATTGTAACCTCTGCCGGCGAAGATCAAAGGCTTGTCCTGCACTTTAACCGTTTTTCTTATCCTATCCGAAGGCGGGCTCTTTTTGATTGTAATGGCATAACGTCCCAGATCAATCGTCTCATACCTTTTGAGCGACTGATATGCAGCATCCGCTTTGAACTCAGGAAGCTGCCCTGATTTGCGCAACATCCTGCTCTTTTTTAACTTGGCATATACTGCGGCGATGAATTTGCTACTCCCTGTGGATTCATCCGTATCGGTAGTTTGCGATGGAGAGCCCGGCTCCAGAGTAAAATCCAACTCCAGTTGAGAATGCAGGGTGATCGTTACCTGTGGAGGACTATCAAAATTTTCCACCACCACTTCCTCCACCGCCTCTTTCCCACACCCTGAAACTAAAAGAAAAACCAGGGCGCTCAAATAAAATCGTTTTTTAAATAAGTTCATAATTCATCATCGACTGTTAATGCTCTCGACTTAAGGGTGCCTCTAAAAATTGCTTTTGGCCATGAGTGGCCCTTATGGAATAAGGGCCTGCGAGTTGCCCGAGGTAAATAATCGAATAAATAGAGGTGCCCTTAAAATAATATCAAATTTCCGGCCTTTTCGCCCCCATCAGCATCATCAATGCCAATGCCGCCACAGACCCCAAACCAGATAAAAACAAATAATATTATAAAAATCAATACTTTACATTATCAGCAAAGCCTGTTACGCTGTTCAAACTCCAATCAACACAGCAAAAAAAGGAAAATGCCATGAAAAGCGGCTTGCGTTCCCTTTTAGAAGCAAAAAATATTAGTTTTCTCAAAAAAAAGCTGAAATTGGG
>CAZEBI010000053.1:0-15452 GCA_964510355.1 uncultured Nitrospina sp.
CATAATTAATACTCCCATGGCGATTCCCGCCAATTTTAGAGTTCGTTTGACATTGTTGGATAAGCGATATCTGGCGACCTCAAATTTTACTTTTTTATTTCTTTCTTCCAGTGCGCCGAATGTTGCATTTTGGAATTTTTCCATCACCCGGCGTTCGAGCCGGGAAAGAGTGGGAGCATGGGTGCGAAGCTTTTCAATGATCCAATACAGGTTTTCACGAGTCTTGCGGTCATAACTTCCGCTGGGATCTTTATTACCGATCAGGTTGTATTCGGTAATATTTAAAACTGTAAGCTTGCTTTCAGAGTTCATAAAACCGGAGTTCAGCGAAGGGGCTCCCCAGCTACCCGTCAAAAGGGGGGACACAATCTGGATATTTTATCCGGGAAAGCCTTAATATTCAATAGGGTAATTAGGGACTGGAGTGGGCGCTTCAAGGTCAAGCTCTCGCAGAGCTGATTTCATCCCAGACTGCTGGCAATTCTGTTGAAACGGCTCACCCAACTGCCTTTGCCGTTTTTCTGTAAAAATTGCAGAATTTCGTTATTACTATTGGAAAGAGTGGGGCAGGATTGGTTCTCGTCGATGATGTTTTGTGCAACGAGGTTGATGCAGTTCGAAAGGGCTTTATCCTTACCGTAAAACAAGGTACCGCGGTTATTGGTGATATTGATGATCTTGTGATGGGGAACCATTCCGACCATATGAATCCTGTCCTTGTATTTTTCATATTGGTCCAGAGTATCGAGGTATTCGCGCAACTGGTCGAGGCAGTTTGAGATTTCCTTAGACTGCTGGCAACGGTTGAAAATAATTCCGAATTTTTTGTTTGCCAGAATTTTCGTCACCGCCGCCTCGCCTTTTGCAGCAATCATGCGATTGACATAAGCCTTATCCAGCCCGGATAATCTCCCCTGCTGAAAATCCTGGTAAAAGTCTTCATAATAATCAATGAAAGAATGCAGGGCATCAATACTGCCATTGACGGCAATATTATTGCTCATGTCAAAAATGAAAAGAACCTGGTCGATCGAATTCATCAATGAGGACAAGTGGTTCACGCCCCCCGCCGGCGTATCAAGCACCACGTAGGCGAACCGCTCCATCAAGTCATTGATAAATTCCAGAAAAAGCAGGAGGAACGCGGGTTCGTTGATGCGTTTACGATGGCTTCTTTTTCCAAGAATAGGGACTTCTCCCCCCAGCAGGGAAAATTTAAACTCTTCAATATAATTAATATATTCATCGGGCGTTGGCCGGGAATTGGCTTCATGCTTTTTGAGAACTTGTTTGAACTGAACCATATCTATTTTTTTCAGGAGCGGTCTGAGAGTCCTGATCTGACCGACGGTGTAAATTTGCCCCCGCTCCAGAAAAAATTCATGCAATGAATTGCCAAAAGGAAACTCTGAGAAATGAAACAACTCTATATTCAGGGTTTTGTATAAAGCCAACCCCTTTTCAAGTTGCAGGTTATCCCTTTTGATTTCCTTATCCAGATAGGCCTGGAAAATAGTGAGAATCCGATAAATGGATTGTAAAAAATCAACCTGATAGGTTTTATTGGCCAGGGTTTCAAACAAGTCATAAAAAGTTTTTTGCGGATGACTTTCAAGAATGCTGGAAATAGTCGGAAGCCTCAGATCGAGGTCAAACAAACACACGCTGTCATGGGTCAGCGATTCGCCCAACGAGTGCGTCAAGGCGGCAGCCGTATTGATGGACAATGTGGTTTTCCCGATTCCCCCTTTGGGGCCAATAATTGAAATGACCGGCATCTAGATTTTCCTCTTTTTCTTGTCCGCTCCGGCGATCACCTTTTTCTTGCCTGCTCCGGCGATCACCAGAGTAATTTCGCCTTTCCAGTTGCGCTCCTGGGTGGAAAGTTCCTGCAGGTTTCCCCGAACCACTTCCTCGTACATTTTAGTCAGTTCACGGCCGATGGCTATTTTGCGGTCACCAAAAAACTTATAAAGGTCTTGCAATGTTTTTTGGATGCGATGAGGCGATTCAAATAATACTACCGTACGTCTTTCATTCGCCAAACTCTCCAGCATTGTGGTGCGTCCTTTTTTGCGCGGGAGAAACCCCTCGAAAACAAACCGGTCCATGGGCAAACCCGAAACCGTCAATGCCGCCAGCAGTGCTGAAGGACCGGGTATGGAAAAAATGGCAACCCCCTCTTCGATCGCCGCATTCACTAAATGATAGTGCGGATCAGAAATTCCGGGCGTTCCAGCATCTGAAACCAGGGCAAGGTCTTCACCTTTTTTAAGTCGCCCAATAAACTCTCTGCCCTTTTTTATTTTGTTAAAACTGTTGTAACTGGAAAGAGGCGTCTGGATTTGATATCTATTTAACAATATCCTTGTCCGGCGCGTGTCTTCAGCGGCAATTAAAGCAACTGTATTTAGAATTTCTACGGAACGGTGGGTCACGTCACCCAGGTTGCCAATGGGAGTGCTCACTACAAATAATTGTCCCGTTTCCTCCGAGCCTGATTGCACAACAGCCATTTTTCGCCTGGAACATCAAGTTAAGGTTTCTGTCTGAGAGTCTCTATTTATTCGGTAATTTTGGCAATTCGGCGACCCTCATTTTGTAAGGGCCGCACCAAGGCGATTTTCAGAGATGCCCTGCATCATTTTTTGACAGACTTGTTGGATACTTTCTTTTCTTCGGCTTTGACCAGCGGTATGATTTTGTTTTCTTTTCCCGTCATATCACAGGAGCCGTCCAATATCCCCCCCAGTTCAATATACAAAGCGGGAGATTTAACATTGCCCACCACTCGGCTCTTCGCATGGATCTCAACTTTTTTCGAAGCCACGATGGTGCCTTCCACCCGCCCTATGCAAATGACGGTTCCCGCAAAAATTTCTGCTTTAATATCTCCCGTCTCCCCGATAATCAGCGTGTCCTCGGTATTGACCTGCCCTTCGAACTTGCCATCAATGCGGACCGTACCCTCAAAAGACAATGATCCGTTGAAAACCGTATCTTCGCCCATATAGGCTTTTATTTGCTGGTCATCTTTTTTCACTGTTTTTTCCCCTCCCCACATGAGAGTTACCCCTATCCAAGTTAACGTTTATTCTGGCCGATCAAATCCTGAATGCGATCCAGGTCATCGTCCGAATAATAAGTCACCACCAGCTTGCCACCCTTTTTCTGCGGATTGATTTCGACTTTGGTCCCCAATTTTCGTTCCAGCTCCTTTTCCAGATCCCTGATAAAAATATTTTTTTTAGTGGCCAGTGATACCGGTTTTTCCGGTTGTTTTAACTTATTCACTCGGCTTTCCGTTTGTCGTACCGTAAGATCCTGTTTAAAAATTTCCTTGCGCAGCGCTTCCATTTGTCCGGCATTGTCCAAGCCCAGTAAAGTCCGGGCATGGCCCATGGACATTTTTCCGGAAATCAAATCTTCCTTGATATTTCGCGACAGCTTGAGGAGCCGCAAAATATTGGCGACAGCGGTTCGGCTTTTGCCTACCTTTTTAGCGATCATTTCCTGGGTCAGGGCGAACTCATCGGCAAGGCGGGCATAGGCTTCGGCCTCTTCTATGGGGTTGAGATCCTGGCGATGAATGTTTTCAATGATGGCCAATTCCAGGGCCTGGGCATCGCTCACTTCGCGGATCACAGCAGGAATTTTTTTCAGGCCGGCTTTTTTAGAAGCCCGCCAGCGTCTTTCACCCACCACCAATTCGTAACCGCCCTCCACCTTTTGCACCACTATCGGTTGCAGAACGCCGTTATCCCGAATGGATGTTACCAGCTCTTCAAGCTTATCATCATCGAAATATTTTCTAGGCTGAAAACGGTTGGGGGAAATTTCATCGATCAGCAACTCCATATTTCCCACCGGTCCTTTTTCAGCGGATTCGGGAACCCCCATTTCAAAGTCCGGGATCAATGCGTTGATGCCTTTGCCTAATGCTTTTCGATTCATGCTACCGAGCCCGCCGGGTTATTAGCCCGTTCATCGGATTTTTTAGATCGGGAAATAATTTCTTTGGCCAGTTCCACATAAGAATCCGCACCCCGTGAACGGCCCGCGTAGAGCATAATCGGCTTGCCATGACTGGGCGCTTCACTCAATCGCACATTTCTTGGGATAACTGTTTTTAGCAGGAAATCGCTGAAATATTTTTGCACCTGCTCTTTGACCTGTGCGGCCAGAAGGGTTCTACTATCGAACATAGTCAATAAAATGCCCTCTACTTTTAAACCCGGGTTGATGGATTTTTTTACCAGCTTTAAAGTTTTCAGTAAATGACTCAATCCCTGAAGAGCATAATATTCGCATTGCATAGGAATCAACACCGAGTCGGAAACAACCAGGGCATTCAAAGTCAGAAGACCCAGCGACGGAGGACAATCTATGACCACGAACTCAAATTCCTCACGCACACCATTGAGAGCGGACTGTAAAATTTTTTCTCGCGACTCTTTCGATACCAGCTCGATCTCTGCACCGGTGAGGTCCACCCGGGACGGGATGATTTTCAGCGTTTCAATTTCCGTGGAACAAGTGACTTCCTGCCGACTCGCATCACCCAGCAAAAGCTCATAAACCCCACGGGAATCCGGCTCAATACCCAAGCCGCTGGAGGCATTGCCCTGTGGATCAATGTCAATCAGCAACACTTTTTTGCCCGAAAGGGCTATAGAGGCCGAGAGGTTGATAGCCGTGGTGGTTTTCCCCACTCCGCCTTTTTGATTTGCAACACTTATAATTTTGCCCATAAAACCTCTCGGGAGCAGCACGACGATTATGCTAAAAGTACCACAAATTCAATCTCCTGCCAATATCTAAAATAGCCCGGCGAGCCGGTGGCGGCAAAAGTAATTTTTAGTGCGGTCCAGTATTTAGAAAATTGTTTCACGTGAAACACTCGCTTCCGTGAGAGAGAGCTTTGCACAACTCGTCTTTGCGAGCACCTCGGCTCCGCGAAGCAATCCAGACACGAAAACTCTGGATCACCACGCCGCTTTGCGGCTCGCGAAGACGACACTGAGAGGTTTGATTTGCCATGCTGAGGCTCTCGAAGTATCTCGTTTTTCCGTTCTTTTTTGACTTACGCGAAGGTCTCCCTCTCACGGGAGCAGTTTAGGTGAGTCGTAAAAAACTAACCATAAACTCCCCTCCCTTCATAGGGACTCAAGCCCGATGAGTTGAGGGGTTGGGCAGGGAGGGTTGAATTATGAATTTCAGTAAAAAATCCACACCCCTCCAAGCCTCCCCTCATGAAAGGGGAGGATCAATGAGAAACCCAGAGTTATGCAAAGCGCTCGCCGTGAGAGGGAACTGGGCAAGGGCCTCTTAAGCCGAAAAAACTATTGCCAGCGGATCTCATGCAGTGAGTGTTTCACGTGGAACATTTTTCATAAACCAAAAGACTTGAGGCCAGACCGTGATACCCCGTTATGGCAATCTCTTCCTTCAAAAAAAACCCTGTGCCAGATGGCAATGGGTCGTCTTGCGGGGGTTTTTTCAGCACCAATCTGCCGCCCGGCAGCACAAACCGTTCCCCCAGGTCAAGGCAGGGTTGCAATCCGGACACAGCACGAAAGACTACCGCGTCGAATTGCCGCTCGACGGGAATATCCTCCGCTCGAGCGTTGATCACTTCCGACTGATCCAGCTCAAGCTCTCGAACAGCTGTTTCCAGAAAACTGCAACGTTTGCGTTGGCTTTCCACTAATACCAATTGCAATTCAGGAAAAATGATTTTTAATGGGATTCCCGGAAAACCAGCGCCGCTACCGATGTCCATCACTCTGAACTCGGGTTTGATGGCCCTGCTATACTGAAGTGAATCGAATACATGTCTCTTAAGAATTTCTTCAGGGTCCTTCTCGGCAGTGAGATTGATTTTCTGGTTCCACTTCACCAGAAGTTGCAGGTATTGTTCGATCTTAGACACCACAAGGTCAGAAGAAAACTCACCATTCAAACCCGGGTCTTGTAAAATCTGTAAAATTGTAGCTTGCATCAGAGGGGTCGAATTAGAGGATTTTGCTAAACTCCCGGGTGAGCGCCGGGAGAACTTTTAGAACATCTCCGACAATACCATAGTCGGCAACAGTAAAAATGGGTGCGTGTGGGTCGGTATTGATAGCCACAACACATCGCGATGAAGACATTCCAGCCAAATGCTGCACTGATCCAGAAATTCCACAAGCAATATAAAGGTCTGGGGAAACCGTCCGTCCGGTCTGGCCCACCTGGTTGGAATATTCCCGCCAGCCATTATCCACAACAGGGCGGCTGGCCCCCACTGCCCCACCCAGGACTTTAGCCAACTCCTCCAATAACTTGAAATTTTCAGGCCCCTGCATCCCCAGTCCACCCGCTACCACAATGCGAGCTTCGGTGATATCGAGTTGGGAACCCACCTGCTTCACCAATTCCAGGGCTCCCTGAGAGAACTCCGGCAATTGAATATTTTCCTTAAAAATTTCACCCTGCCGGGGAACCTGCGGTTCTTTCGCACGAAAAACATTCGGACGCAACGTGAGGATATACGGCTTTTTACCACTAAAGCGCAGGGTGGCGTGAGCCTTCCCGGAAGACACCGGCCGTACCACTTCGCCTGAAACAGAAATACAATCTGTAGCAACCCCCACCCCTAACCGGGCAGAGAGCACTGCCGACAATTCCTTTCCATTATTCGTGGCCGGCAACAACAAATAATCAAAGGACGTTTTTTGAAGTTCGCGCAACAAAACAAAGGCATAAGTGTCATGGACATAATGCTTCAAGTCGGGGTGGAGGAGAAAACGGACCTCATCGGCTCCATATCGAATTAAAAGGTCGGCTCCCTCATCCGCTTCATGGCATAAACAAAAAGCGATCACTTTTCCCTGACCGGCCAGTTTGCGTGCGGCACTCAGAATTTCCAGGGATACGGGTTTGATGTCTCCCTGCTCATGCTCTAACACAACACCGCAGTCAATACTCACAACAAACTCCTGATAAAATAAAATTTATAGCCATTTTGGGCGTATATCAATTCAGACTTCCCCGCAATTTAAAATCCAACCCTAGAAAAACGGGAAAATTAATATTTTCCGGGGGGACGAAAAAGCGGAAGATCCAAAATCCATTCGATCTCCCAGATCTCGCCAATGGTTCCCAGTCCGAGAAGAAAAACATATAGAACCAGAAGGCCCGTTCCAATCTGGCTTTTATACTTCAGTGCCAGGCTTTTTATCCCGCTACCGGCGGGGGAGTCAGAACTTTCATTCATAATAATGTTCTTTTTTTGAGGTCGCTATTTATTCGGTAATTTTCTCTAGGGCAACTCACAGCCCTTATAAATAAGGACCGTTCATAGCAAAACTAATTTTTAGAAATACCCTCTTTATTAAATGATTTTTTCTTCTTCACGCAACAAGCCAACCAGTTCACGGCTTATCTCTTCATCACTGCCTTGTAGAATTATTCCCTTTTTCCGCTCTGGGGGCAAGCACAGATTTTCCTCAATCACCCTATTCTCTTCTATATTAAGAGTTGCCGCGTCAATTCCAAGATCCTCGGCAGAAAGGGTCGTAACTTCTTTTTTCTTAGCCGCCATAATACCTTTGAGGGACGGCAAACGCGGTTCGTTAAGACCCTTCTGGCAAGTCAACAACAACGGCAACGCCAGCACACGACTTTCAGTGCCCCCCTCCACCTGCCGGGTAATTTTAGCACTCGCAAAATCATCGGAAAACTCAACGCCTGTCACCACCGTGACAAAAGAAATATCAAGAAAAGTGGCCAGAGCCGGGCCGGTTTGAGCCCGGTCAACGTCCACAGCCTGCCTGCCGCAAAGAATCAGGTCATAGGGTATTTTTTCGATGCACTGCGCCAAAATTTTTGCCACCGCATAAGCATCCAGCCCCTCAAACTTGGGGTCCAGCAAATGCACGGCCTTATCGGCGCCCATGGCCAAGGCCTTTTTTATCGAGTCCTTAAATCCTTCCGGGCCCAGTGATAACAGGGTGATTTCGGTATCCGGCTTTTTTTCTTTGATACGCACCGCTTCTTCAATCGCATACTCATCATAAGGATTGATGATGCGGGAACTTCCGGGGGAAACGACCTGACCATTTTCAATCTGGATTTGAGCAGCAGTATCGAGAACCTGCTTGATACAAACGATAATTTTCATAATCCGTTAAACCCCGTTCAAGTTAACCGCGCACTTGCTATTATCTTAAAACATTCCCTTTTGTAAAACCACAAAATCCAGTATTCAACACAAAAATTCGCGTTTCGGTTTTAAAAAATCCGACTGACTTGTTAGCTGAACGCATCGCTCATCTTTTTCAGGCCCGCCTTGATATGATCAGAGAGGGCTTGACTGCTGATTTTCATGATTCGTGCGGCGAGCTTTTTTTTAAGACCCCCATAAAAAACCAGTGAGACCGCCATCAACTGCTTGTCCGTCAACCTCAGATCTTCAAGGTTTAAAGATCCTTCCTTTAAATAGGAAAATTCCGCGCGGGGGCAATAATCCTGGTATTCGACCCCAAGATTCTGGGCATTGCGGATAAGTTCCAGCTCACCAGGAGGAAAGAACCGCAAATGGTAGTCCTCCTCGGATGCAAAATCACCACCCGAGTCAGCCTTTCGTTTTGAAATATCAAGCATGCTTATAGTTCTCCAGGTATTTTTGAAATTGCGGGCCATCATAAAAAATAAAATAAGAAAACCAGTGTGGTGGGTTGGGCTCGAGCAAGTCGCAAACAAGGCTGCGCGGCAAACAATCGGGCAAACCGGAAACGGGAACACCATTAATAAAAACCCGGTCGCGGAAAAACCGCGCCCGCCAGTATTCACGCCCGACCCTGAAATGAAACCACAGTGCTTTGAGGGAAGGCTCTGAGCGATACAAATAATTTCCACAATAAAAGCAATGCCAGCCTATATCCGTTTCGTGCAATCCGTTTTTACCGCAACCCCTTCGAAGAGTTTCTCCGGTCTCCAACACATGAGACACCGGCAGACAAAGTTTCAGCCTTTCGCTTGTCGAGGCGTTTTCACGAACACAAGAACGCGTGATCCGTATTCTTTCCACTATCATAACCCTCCTCAATAATGCTGAAAAACCAGGCAACGTACCCAAGAATTAATCAGACAAATAAAAAATAATGCAGTTAAATTTTTCTGTCCCATCACAATATTTCCGCATACCATATATTATTATTGAGTGATTATTGTTATAATTTCGGGTCGACTCTTTGAGCCTATCTGGATAATCCCAATCCATAGAAAGCCAAGAATCGTTTCGAAAAACTATTTTGCACATCAACACTCACACTGCAATTATTATTAATTTATTGAAATTCATAGATTTATAGGTTTTTATTTTTTTCCCTCTTCCCAAAATACCCCATTGAAGTGGTATAATCGGGAAACCGGGGGGAAATAACACCAAACACCATTACAAGCAAAGTAAAACAGTTTTGCCAATAATGAATTACCATAAATAGCGAAATCGGAATAAGGACTTTATTCCTGATTCGGAATTTTAATATCGGACATTTGTCCCTTTTTGTCAAGAGTTTTTCCACTCCACCATGCAAAAAAAACAGGTTTGGGAAAGAATAGCGTCTCTACCCGGAAGCAGCAATCTCTCCGAGTTTTGCCGCACGGTTGGGCTGAGTTATGAAAAATTCAAGAAGAGCCACAAGCGCAATAACGGACCGCCAGACTCTGTAACCCTGGATAAAATCGCACAGCATTTTAAACTGGATTTGGCATGGCTGATTACGGGCAAAACTTCTCCGACTCCCCTTAACCAGAGAATCGGTAAGAAGCTTAAACATTTCCGCAAAAAGAATGGTTGGTCCCTGGAGGAAATGAGTCGGCGTGTTTCCCTCTTTCCGCAGGTATTACAAAACTATGAAAATGGAAACTGGCCCATTTCTCCTGACCTGCTCAACGACTTGGCAATGAAAATGAATATTCCTCCCTACGAGTTTTTAAGGGAGGGCAACACGTTTCCAGTCCAGATTCCTGAATTGAGAATTTTTCAAACAAAGAGCGTTGCAGGAGCACCAGCAATTAAAGGAGAAGACTATATTTCCATTCCATTAACAAGCTCTTCCATTGCGGCAGGACAACCTATTATCCAGGAAAACAATATTGAGGACTATGTTCTGCTTCACATACGAGCGGCAAAAAAGAAGAAAAACCTGGTGGCCAGCCGAGTGAAGGGGGATTCCATGGAGCCCATGTTGCACTCTGGCGATATCGTGATCATCGACCGAGACGACAAAAAACCGTTGAAAAACCGTATTTTTGCCATCTTTTACGATGACGGCCTGACAGCAAAATATGTGGAATGCCAACAAAATCTCCTGATTCTCAGGCCGATCAACCCCACGGCACAGGTACAAATCCTCAACCTCAACGAGCATCCCGACCCCATTGTCGGCCGCGTGATTGGCGCCTGGAAAGAGCTTTAAAGAAATCTCTGGACAGTTCTATTTATTCGGTAATTTTCTCAACAGCAATTTTCGAGACCCCCACGGTTCACAAATTTAATTTTACAATTACGGACACGGTGGGCATAATAAGGGTTATGAATGGCCTGGATCATGAAAAACCAAAGGAAGGCGACAAAAAGAAAGACCTCGGCCCTCCGCTAAAAATTTTACTCGCCGATGACACGGCGATCAACCTCACCTTGGCAACAAAACTATTAAAAAAAAGGGGCCACGATATTATTTCGGCCGAAAACGGGCTCCAGGCTTTTGAAGCTTTCAAGGAAACCTCTTTTGATGTTGTCTTGATGGATATCCATATGCCCGTCATGGACGGCTTAGAGTCCACCGCCAAAATCCGGGAATTTGAAGTATCCCAACCTTCCCGACCGCCGACTCCCATCATAGCCATGACCGCCAACAACGAGCGAGGCGATCACGAAATCTATTTAAAGTCAGGAATGAATGGAATCATCACCAAGCCTCTGAATATCAAAACCCTCGTTGCACAAATTCGTGAAATCATTGCAAGCGCCTGATTTTTTAAGGACTGGGAATCGCTTCTTTCTGATAATAAACGGTCACCACAATTTTATCCCCGGCGACCGTCGATCCCACCTGGGTAAATTTCAAACCCAATCGGTCCGATAGCAAAAACCCAATCGAAGAACCCAAAACCGTTTTTTCAAACTGGCTCCCGTCTGTCAGGGTCCCGGGATTATTTTGCGCCGCCCCATTCTTCAAAATATCAACCTTCATATCCTGGCCGGTGGGAGCGGTACGCGCAAAAAGACCGATAGCCTTTACCACAATATTTTCCTGCGGAATAAACCCATCAAAAAATACCGTTCCGTTGGTCGCAGGGTCGGGAACCGTAACCGCAAAACATAACAAATTTCCAAGGTCATCCACCGCTTCGGCAAAATCGGAATATTCATTTTCCCAATTTAAATCCCCGGCCGCAGGAACTGCAAGATTAAGGTTAGTCGTAAAAGTGTTAGCCATAAAAACTCCTTTTCAAATTTAAATCTCCAAGCAAAGAAACTCAATACTCGCGCCTGCGGGTCAATTTTTTTCGGCACCGCCAAAGCCGGAATCTGCAAACGCCTGTTGCCCAAACCCCGCATTAGGGACAAATCCACGCATTTGCCGAGCCATAATAGCAACCGTATCCATCCGTTGAGCAATTCCAGAGCCGATAGACCTTCCTGCGCTCAAGACCATAACCTTCACATTTTCCAATTCATGCGTGGGAGGATTGACTTCAAGAATATCGCCGCGCTCTATCTCCATATTGTCCAATAATAATTCGATCTCATAAACATCGCGAGGAAAACCGCGCTCCTGTAAATAGAATGCAACCAGATCCTCCGCAATAGCCTGTACACGAATCCAGTCAAATTCAAAATCGGCTGGTTTTTCTTTTTGCCCAAATTGATCAATGGATTCAATATCGCTACCGCTCTCTACAGATTTATAGCCTTCGCCGGACCCATTTTTCCGATATCGCAGATCAATTTTATTCACCACATCCCCGATGGGGTTGCGTCGGGCATCAAACCGAACCCGATTTTGCGAACCCAGCAAAACCATACTGTCCAAAATAACTTTGTCGGCAGGGGTGCTCAGTTCCACCTGATTCAACAAGCGAAACAAAATTTTTGCCAGCCCTAAATCCCAATAGAAAAAAGAACGGCTCTCTTTACCCCACTGGTTCCAAAGTTCACGCACTGCAACCTTGTCGGATATCACCCCAGCCAGAATATAATCGGCAAACAAACTACCCGCCTGATCCAAAGACGAGCTGTCCAATACCGAATTGTTTAAATTTAATGCGTTGAGGATGGACCATTTATAAACATGGTCGGGCCGTTCAATAAGAGAATCCGCCGTCCCGGTCAAAGTTCCACTGGCATCATCTTTCACGCCCTGGATATCGGCGCTGACTTCATCGGTAAACTTGATGCGTCTTCTGGCATACTCAATTTCATAGGCAAGGTGAACGACAAAGGCGGTCCGGCCATCACTGGAACCATTATATTGAACTTGGGATTCTCTGTTGGTGAACCAGCTCCAGTCTCCATTCACATAACTTGTGATATCAAAAAAATCCACGACACTGCGAGTCGCCTTTTCCGCCGTGGAAGCAATTGTCGGACTCGAAGAATGCTGAGCCAAGGACCCGGTCTTAGAGGTGGAAACACTGGTGGACTGGTTATCGGTATTAAGTGCTGTTGTCATAGTGACAATGCGGGTCGCAGACCTTACATAATATGTAATAAAGCTCGCAGTATGGGTAAGACGAATAGAATTTGTATCCGTGTTGATATTGCCTCCGGTAGTATAGGTCTCTGTTGTTCCCTGTCTTCTCCAAACCCGATAACTGCCGCCGGGACTACCGCCTGAATTGCTCGCATTGACATCCACCGTTGTTCCGCCTGAAATCGTACCGGCCCACTCATATCCAATGCCATACTCAACAGTGGCCCAGGTACCCGGACCCGGGTCGGGAAAGGTGATAATATGCGTTTCTCCACTGCTTTTACCGATCAATAGCCCGCCGACACCCGATAGAGCATTTTGAGTTATTTTTGGCGGAAGTGCCTCGGCATGCTGATGTTGTGGATCACTGATGGGAAACCCGAGCGTATCCAAATGCGTGTGGGTGATATCGGTCGTTCCACTCGAAAGCACAACATCATCCGCAGCCGGAGCAGACAGAGTGCCCACCTGCCCCACGCCGGTAATATGGGCCGTCAAATTATCGTTGGGAAGTTTCTCTTCAACAAAATGTTCCACCCGCAAAAGCACTTTGCCAATAGTTCCTATATTAGCCAGAGAATCGATTTGCTTTAACGAAAGCACGCTGGCACTCTGGTTAATTTTTGCGTAGGTCGTAGGGCTATTGGGAATATTGGCATTGCTGGGGTTGACAGCGGTATTTCCCCCGCCTACCGCATCGTTTTGCGCCTGCAAAAATTTGGTATCAATAGAATCGGATTTTTTGGGCTTGGAAGAAAAGACAACTTCCCCGTTGGCAACATCTATCGCAAAATCACCCGAATCCGCCAGATGGCCCCCGACCCTTATATTTGAAATCTGTTTGATCGGATAATCGGGATCGCTAAACAAATAACGATGGTCCGTAATCTTTTCGAGAACCGCATCACCGCTATAATGAAATTCATTGATACCAGAACAGCCTAAAAACTGGCTGGAGTTCAAGCTGGTGTAGTCGACCTCATCGTCATTCACAATCACTGTCCCGGATGGGGAAAAATTTTGCGTGGACGAAACATCCAGCAAGGTCCCGCCCGGAATGGCAACAGAAGTCAACTGCGTCTGCTCCGATTTACGCACCAGCACTCCTGCAACCTCATCGACATCGCCAATGACAATAGGTTTTGTTTTTCCGACAGAACTTTCAGGAGCGTTGGCATAGTCTTCCAGAGTGATGGCGTTCCCAACCATCGTGGAACCGTAACCTTGCGATATATCCACCAGATCAAAAGAACATAGCGCCTCGTCATACCGGATGGGGTCACCAACGCGGGCGACAAAAAGAACACTCAAGTCCACATCGGTCAAACCGTCATCGGCAAACCATTGGTAAAGTGTCACCACACCCGCTTCAGGCGGACGGTTGCGAAACAAATTGGAAAACCGGCTAGCCGGGCTGAACAAATCCACCGGCGCATTCACCACGCTCACAGAAAGCTTGGCGCGGGAATTGCTGTCCGTTTGATCGGGGGATACGAGCCGATCCAAATTCCCCATATTATTTATCAACGGATACCAGGCCACAGCGTTGATAGTGATTCCTTCGCGATCAGCCAGCCGCAACGTCAACGCCGGCAAACCATTCATAGCAGGCCAGTCGATCTGCAACAGGTTGACGGGTGCATTAGCCTTGTTGTTGCGGGAAGTATTAAACCCGGATGTAAAATCAGTTCGCATAATAAATTAAGAAATAAGAGTTAATATTTTTCAGCCAATCGGGTTCTTGCCAACAGCCATCAAATCCAATTTATCGTCAATATTTATCCGGCTTGCACAGATTCTTTCTTCAATATCATCGCGCACCCGGTTTTTTAAAATCTCCATCAATCGTTCTTTCCAATCGCCCCTCTGCCGAAGCTGAGCATAAAATTCCGCCCGAATCGGAACAGATTTCATAAAAGCAAATATTTCCCCTTTATAAAAAACCCGCACCGGGAATAATTGTGTCTGCCCCACTTGCCCAATTTCCTCACCCTCCACCACAAGGCTAAAATCGCCAGCCTTGCATTGACTCCAGTCAATCATATTCATCTCCTTGTCTATGGTCTCTATGCTGGTTCTTTTCGTAGATCAATACTGCCGGAATATTTTCCGAAGACAACCAGTTGAAAATTAAATTCATTCATCCACCTGACGGATTGCAGGGTGGCGTTCTTATCCTCAAACTCAAAACTATTGAACGACTTTTTAACCGTATCAAAAAAAGTCTGGGCACTGTCCCGATCTGACTGACTGATACGGGCAAAATTAAACTGAAAGGTTTCGCGCTTGCCGCCTTTTTCCTGGACATAAAGTGTGCCGCCTGCGGTCGTTGAATTGACCTGCTCGGGATAATCCAGAACTTCTCCTGCCGGGTACTCCGGTTGCGTGACAGGCACCCATTGCACTGTTGGCACAGATTTTGTCGGATAATAAAAACCAAAACTCATAAAACATTCTCCAAATTAACTAAAAAATAAAATCACCCTTGCTGGAGGCAAGCAGGTAGAACTTTCAACCCCCTTAATCCCCCTTCTCAGGGAGTGCTTTGCATAACCCGAGATTTTTTATTGATCCTCCCCTCTCATGAGGGGAGGCCTGGAGGGGTGTGGATTTTTTGCTGAAACTCATCATCCAACCCTCCCCTAACCCCTCCCTATGAAGGGAGGGGAATTTATGTTTGGATTTTGCGAGTTAGCAAAGGGACGG
>CAZEBI010000054.1:0-15215 GCA_964510355.1 uncultured Nitrospina sp.
ACAATTTTAAAAACCTGCAGGTCAACGGCAAGATCCTTCTTTTCCGCAGTTCGAGGATGAAGCAGATCAACGATGTCGTCGACTCCATCCACAGTCAGTTCAATAAGGAAATAACGGTTCTTGCGCAACCCGGAGTGGAACAGGAACTGAGGAAAAACCCCCATATCGATGAAGTGCTTCTTTATGGAGACTCGCATTTTAACCAGAAAACATTCCCTGAAAGTCTGATGGGAGAGCTGAAAAAGAAATCGTTTTCACTGGGCGTGATTCCTTTTAATAATATTTCTGGCAACGGCTATTCCGAAGTCAAGGCTATCGCAAAACGTTCCGGCATCAAAAAACTGGTCGCCGTCAATGTCGAAGGCAAAGTGTTTGACCTGGAAAACCCAGGCGACTTTGGGCGTGCCCATATTCCCGGCTAATCTATGGATACGCAGGAAAAAAATATTCTCGTCATTCGGTCCGCCACCCGGATATTGAACCCGACCCTGCTTTCCCTGAAAGAAGAATTTCCCGGATGCAAAATCACGGTTCTGGCACCGGAATCGGCCCGGAAAGCTGTAGAGCAGGACCCTCTCATCGACGAAGTTCTCACCATTACCGATCAACGCAGAATGAGTGTCTCCGGCTACGGCAAAAAAAATATTACAAGCTTGCGCCAAAGAAAGTTTGATCTCGCGGTCGCTCTTTATAATATCGACCACGGATTGGGTTACTCCAATATCGACCTGTTAGCCTGCGCCGCAAAACCCAAAGAAGTGCGCGGTTATAATTCCCGAGGCACATTTGTCAAACTGGACTTTGCCAAGGCCATGCAGAAAGCCGTCATGGAAAAAACTACTTTTTTCTGGCTGGGAATCAATTATGTCGCCACAGCCGGGCTGTTTTTCATCATCACCGGGGCATTGATCGGCGAATGGGGGTTGCGCAAACTGTTCGGGAAAAAATCCGGTTCACCTTATCCGTCCGCCCCCGTGCAGGAACCAACGCCGGTGCAGGAACCCGATAAAGCCGCCTGCTCATGAACATCCTTATCGCCAACTCCGTAGGAATCGACCGGGACGGCTACCATATGGTCCACGTCCCCTCACGTTGGTCATTGGGGGTGAAAAATTTCACCAATTGTGGCTATTATCCCTGGCAGCTGGCCTACACTTCTGCTCTTTTGAAACGGGAAACCAACCATAACGTAAAAATGTTGGATGGCGTGTTGCAAAGCTGGGATTTTGAAACTTATTTCACCCATGCCAGCGAGCAAAAACCCGACTGGCTCGTCATGGAAAGTTCTACCCGCACAATCCGTGAGGACCTGCGTCTGGCCTTGGCGCTCAAGGAAACTTTTGGCACCCAATTGATCTTTACCGGGCAACACCCTATGGCACACCCGGAAGAGGTCATGAAAATCGCCGACCATGTGTGCATCGGCGAATATGAGTTTACCGTGCTCAGCCTGATCCAGGGAAAAGACAAACTTGCCGGTGTTCACCCCAATGCCCGCGGTCCGCTGATCGACATCAACGCCCTGCCGTTTCCTGAAGATGAGGATGTCCGGCGCATCGATTATCACGAACCCAATTGCCGTTATAAACAAATTCAGATGTATGCTTCAAGAGGTTGCCCGCGCCGATGCAATTTCTGTGCGGCGGCCACCCTCTACTACGATGAACTGAACTGGCGGCCAAGAAACATTGCCAGCGTGGTGGATGAGATCCGTGGCTTGCACGAAAAATATCCTGAAATGGAAGGCGTGTTCTTTGATGAAGAAGTCCACAACATAAAAAAGAGTTTTAATATCTCCCTTGCCAAAGCCATTCGCTCAGCCGGGCTCGACCACCTCAAATACGAAGCCATGTGCGAATACGTCTCGCTCGATGAAGAAGCTCTGCAAGAAATGCGCTCAGCAGGCTATTACAAAGTCCGTTTCGGAATCGAGACCGGCAGTGACAAAGTCGCGCAAAAAATGACCCTGGGCAAAAAACATGATTTAAACAAACTTCGTTCCATAGCTAAATTCGCCAAAAGCATCGGTATGCTGATCTATGGAACCATCAGCATCGGTGGGCTGGGCTCTTCAAAAGAAGAAGACAAAAAAACGGTGGACCTGGTTTATGAGATGGCCGCAAATGGCTGGCTCGATGAGGTCCAGGTTTCTATCAACACGCCCCAGCCGGGAACAGATTTTTATAACTCCTGCGTGGAGGAATCGTTTCTGCCCCCTGCCACAAACTGGGAAGGGTTCGATGGCAACGGTCAGGTTGTGGTGCACTACCCGCATTATCCTGCCCAAGAAATCCAGGAGAACTTTAATAAAGCGCTATCGGCTTTTGACCTGGGAAAAGAACAGACGCAAGGCCGGGCTTTTTCAGAGAATGCCAAATCTTCTTTTGGCCTGATCCCCGATGGAGCCAAGGTTCTGGTACTGCGTAGCGTGCGCAACTGGATGATTCGACTGACTCTGGAAAATTTGAATAAAAAGGCCAGCGTGGATCTGCTGGGTCAGGATGTTTCGATACAAGACCTGGGGGATTTTCAGGGGCTGAACAAAATCCACTCCTACGGACGCGGATTTTTTTCAGCCGAATCAATGCCTGCTGATCTGATAGAAAAACTCAAAGGTGAGCACTACGATTTCATTCTACTTCCGGTTGCCAACAATCACTTGGAGGGTTTTCAGAATGTTCTGGAAGTGGCGCAACAAATCGCTTCGGACAATATTTTTCACGTCTACCCCGAAGGCCGCCTGCAACCGGCTCCTGATTTGCCTGTAACGGTTTAGCCCGCATATTAAGTTAAACATCGAAAAACACCCGCTAGGTAAAGCCCAACGACCATTTTTAGAATACTTTCCGAAGTACAAAATATAACCTGGGTAATTCGCCGTTCTACTTTAAGAAAAAAAAGGCAAATCCCCCCAACCCCTGTGGTATTTCTTCCTCTGCTTTCATGCTCGGAACGGGTACTTCGTAGAAGGGGCAGCTTCAATGGACCCCTCTTTTACAAAGAGGGGCTGGGGTGATTTAGAAACTCTCGTGCAATATGCGGGCTAGGCATCAGCGTGACACTGGACTCAAATACCCCCCCCAACATGATAAATTTTCTATACTGAGATATAATACCGACTTGCGGAATATCCTGAGGTAACCGCAAGAACTTAATTTAAAGGAAATGTTATGGGAAATTCCGAAGAACATATCGCCCCACAACACGGCAAGGTTGTTCCCCTTTCCGTAGAAAGCGAATCTTTTAACTGCCCCCATTGCAAAACACTGACACACCAATATTGGTATACCCTCGAAGCATCAGAAAATAAAAAGGGTACCCTTCCTAGTTTCGGCTTTAAAAGTGACCATCCAATCTATAAAAACCCAAAAATCCAGGATGAAGTTAAAAAGCATTGGCGGGAAGAATCAATCAAACACCGCACAGGAAAAGTGTTCTTTTATCGCGATGAAGAAAAACATATAACTCATGCCCGCAATATTCATCTGAGCAAATGCTACACCTGCGAGGATATCGCCGTTTGGGTGCATGACAAACCGTTGTTTCCACCGCAACGCACCGGCCCCCAACCCAACGAAGATTTACCGCCAGATATAAAAACAACCTACGAAGAAGCCAGTTCGATTTTGAATCTTTCCCCCCGTGGGGCGGCGGCATTACTCCGCCTGTGCATTCAAGAATTACTGATGCACCTTGGTGAAAAGGGAAAAGACATAAACGAAGACATTAAAAATCTAGTGAAAAGAGGCTTGGACCCACGGGTGCAACAAGCCTTGGATATTGTTCGAGTGGTGGGGAACCACGCCGTCCACCCAGGAAAAATTGATCTCAAAGACGACCAGCCCACTGCATTAAAACTTTTTAAACTTGTCAATCTAATCACCGAAAAAATGATCAGCGAATCTAAGCATGTCGAAGAAATGTTCGACGACATTATTCCAGAAGGGACCAAGCAAGCCATAGAGAAACGGGACAATAACCCGCAGGACTCCGAGAAATCTTAAATCCCCCCAACCCCCTTCGTGGAAGGGGGAGCTTCAATGGACCCCTCTTTTTCAAAGAGGGGCTGGGGTGATTTAAAACCTCCCATGAAAAGCAACCCCCTCAATCCCCCTTATCAGGGGGAGGCACAGTTCCCCCCTGACAAGGGGGGCTAGGGGGGTTAAATTGTTCGGCTCAGGACGACTTGGATTCTTTTTTGGGAAGATTTGGTTTCGGGTTGATCATGTTTTTCTTGCTGAGGATGTCGATGAGGTTTTTATCCCGACACGAGACCGCGATATCAACCAGGCCATCGCCATTAAAATCCCCTATCGCCATACCTTGAGGGTGTTCATCGACCGTGTGGTAGATGGGTGGGTAGGTGAAGGTTCCGTCACCTTTTCCAAGAGAAACCGTGATCACATCATCGGTGGAATTGGACACGGCAATATCGGGCAAACCGTCTCCGGTAAAATCGTAGGCCACGACAAATTTCGGAAAATTCCCGGATGCAAAATCCCGTAACGAAGTGAAGGTTTTATCTTGGTTGCTCACAATTGTGGTCAAGGCATGCAACGAGTTGCTGGAAGTCACAAAGTCCATCCACCCATCATTATTCACATCCAGACTGACAATACTGAGAGGCTGTTTCCCGGCTTTAAAGACCTTGGAACTTTCAAATTTTCCATCGCCCTTGCCCCACAAAACCTGAACGCCTTTATTGCCGTTACCCGCCAAAGCCACGGCAACATCTGTCATTCCGTCCTGATTGTAGTCCCCGACCACAACGCCTGTAGGCTGACCCTTAACAGCCATGGACTCCGGTTCGGCAAAATAACCATTGCCTTTTCCCGATAGCAGAACCACATTTGAAAAACGCATGGTAACAATCAGATCGGATATTCCATCCCCATTAAAATCTCCCGTTGCCATATTGATCGGGATTTTTCCAGGCATAAGGAGCTGAGTTGTTTTCTGAAAACTTCCCAACCGGGTATTCAAATATATCTGGATGGACTGATCCGCATAATTGAGTACCCCGATATCCTTGTAACCGTCATCATTAAAATCTGCCGCAACCAGGCAGATGGGGTCTTGACCCGTCGCAAAAACACGTTGATCCTTAAAAGTTCCATCCCCGTTGCCCTTATAAAATGAAAAGGAGCTATCGCCACTATTGACCACAACCAGATCCAGCCTATGGTTGCGGTTAAAATCATCGGCGATGAGAAAAGACGGCTCTCTTCCCGTCTCCATGGAATAACTCAGGGAAAAAATTCGGGGCATCTTTTTCCCGGCCTTGGGCGGAGGACACCCGAGCAGGACAAAAACCATCAAAAACGTAATTATCAAATAACTTTTTTTCATGGAACCCCTTGGGAAAACTGATCCGAATATTGCGCGAGTATTTTCAACCCCCCTAGCCCCCCTTGTCAGGGGGGAACTGTCCTCCCCCTGACAAGGGGGATTTGAGGGGGTTGCTTTTTACCCCTTCGCGGAGCACGAAGATAATGAAAAACGTGCAATGCGGACTAAAAAGGTATCACAGGAACCCCGGCAATGTCTATGCCGTGGTCATGCCGTCGGGCTGGTGATTTTAGCAGGGAGATGCGCCACTCGGCGAAACACAAAATACCCGAGAATCTTTTGCGCAAAAGTAATAGCCAGCGACACGCTGGCGGCTTCAATCATGATTTTTTTATACGGGTCGTGCCCGGAAACACTGCCGAACAGGGCCTTCATAAAATCGGGCCTTTCTGCCGCCACCGCTATCATATGGTCCATGAACTTAAAGCTTGTCGCAAGGTTAGTCAAAACCCGGACCATGCGACCGTAGGGAAGGTCTTCGGTCAATTCACGGCAGTCCAGATAAAAGTTTTCGGCGAAGGCTTGTTTGGAAACCCCGTGCCTCATGATGGAGCGGGCGGAATAAATACCGGTAAGGATGGCGGAGTTGATGCCCTTTCCCTTGAACGGCCGCATGAGCCCTGCCGCATCCCCGATCGTCACATAACGATCCCCAAATAAATTCTTAGCCGGAGCAATAGGAAACTTGCCTTTAAAATAGTTCAGGGGTTTTTCGCGCCTTTGATGGGGAGGAAGAAAACGTTGCACCGGCGCCGAACGCAGAAACTCCATCATGATCTGCGATGAAACCTTACGGCCTGCGATGTTGATGGAAATATGTTCGCCCTTCGGGGTGACCGCTCCAAATTCCAAACCAGGATGGGAAAGTAGAAAAGCATGGATGGTCGAACCCATATTCTGCATGAATTCTTTTCCAGGGTGAAGGTGCGTGATCACCGTATTGAGAAAATCCGGTTGCTGGTATGGCGTTCCCTGCTCAAAGATACTGCATGTGCCATCATCCAGGCCAAAAGCCCCCACCACCACCGCGCATTTGAAATTATCGCCCTCACTGTAAACCAGCACCCCATCAGGGTTTATTTCGATCGCTGTCACACGGTTATGAACGACCTGCGCACCTGCCTTCTGAGCCTCTTCGAGCATGAAGGCATCAAACTTGGAGCGTCTCACAGAAACCGACCGGCCCGACTCTTCTCCGATCAGGTCCAGGCTCAACAAATCAGAATGCAGACGATAGCCCGCCATATTATTGAGCACCAGGTTTTCCGGTAAACTCAGACCCAGTTCATTTTTCAGGATCTCCTCGAAAGGCGGAGAGAGAACACCAATACACTGGTTGTAGTGGCGGTGTTCGGAAAAAATTTTATGTTCAATCAATACCACATGAATATCCCTGCCCACTCGCCGAGCTTCCTGTAAAAGGGCCATGGCGCAAGCCGACCCACCGGGGCCTCCCCCCACAATACAAACCGTGTCTCCATCGTTAATCAGCATCGTATGCCTCCTCCGGTTCAAGCTGTAGCCTGGATTTAATTATGTGTGAACAATATTAACCCCCCTAGCCCCCCTTATCAGGGGGGAACTGTGTGAACTTCCCCTGACAAGGGGGATTGAGGGGGTTGCTTTTTATCCTTCCGAATGAGGCTCTAATTCGTGTCTGTCTCCAGGCTCTTTTTCCTGAAAAATTCCAGCATCCCCTTGAATATATAAGAGTGAAAATTTGATAACACCGTCCAATAAAGATTTCCCCAAAAAGGTTTGGGAATAAAATGTGCTTTCAACGTCAAACGGGTTCCCCCTTCTCCATCCGGGTTGAGCTGAAACTGCAGCCAGGACAGGCCCGGAGTGATCATTTCCGCACGCAAGAGCAGTTCCCGATCGGGTTCTAACTTTTCCACCCGCCAAAAATCCACCGAATCTCCAACACGCAGGTCGACCGGGTCCCGCCTGCCCCTTTGCAACCCCACTCCCCCCAAAAGCCGGTCGATCAGACCACGAATCTCCCAAAGCATATTTGCATGGTTCCAGCCCTGCTTACCGCCGATCTGGCAGATCATCGGGAATATATGTTCCGGAGGTGCCGGAATATCTATGCCATGTTCTTCAATGATGAACTCGGCGGACTCAAACTCGCACATGGGTAAAAGGTCACTCATATTTTCAGGAGGAACATCACTCCAATGAGAAAATACCATCGAACGCTTTTCCTTCTCCTGCGCCCACTTCACAGCGGTCACAAAATCCAGCGGCTCAAAGGGCAGTATTGTGGCAATTTCGTTATCCACACACACCACATTTGTTCTAAGACTGCTCAGCAAAAGCGCCGTAATATTCACCGGGATGGCAATAAAACAATGTAGCCAGTAGGCATAGATCCGGCACATCCATTCAACGGGAATGGGCACCCAGGACGCATCAATAAAACGAACGCGGTGATTCATGATTTTGGCAAAGCGTAAAATCATTTCCTCATAGGTCAGCACATCCTTGCCGCCGATTTGGAAAACACGTGTAGCCAGGCCCGGGGTTTCCATAACACCGACCAGATATTTGATGACATCCCGGATCGCAATGGGCTGGCACACAGAATTAAACTCCGGTATAAAAGGAATATAGCGGTTATTCAAGGTCAGCGATTTGATCAACTCATAAGATGCACTGCCGGTGCCGATGATGATGGCCGCCCGCACCCGGATAACCGGAACATCGCCCCCGGATAAGATATCCCCGACTTCTCTTCGGCTTCTCAGATGCGGCGACATGCGATCATTTTTTTCACCCAGCCCACCCAGATAAATGATCCGTTTCACCCCATGTTGCTGCGCCAGTTCCCTGAAGTTTTTCGCAGCCTTCTGGTCTTTTTCTATAAACTCTTCCTTTTTCAACCTCATGCTGTGAATCAGGTAATAAGCGTAGTCAACATCCTTCAAGGCGGGGAGCAGTTCCTGCGTGTCCAGACAATCCGCATAAACATGCTCGATACGAGGGTGCGTCAGAAACGGCGGGCAACTTTTGTTCCTGTGCATGCATCGGACAATATAACCACGTGAAACCAGTTCAGGAATCAATCTACGCGCCACATATCCGGCGGCCCCGGTCACAAGAACCCGCGTGCCCTCCGGGCAGGGACACGTGGGTAGCTCATCACAATAGTGGTATTTGACTCTTTCAGGGTCCATACATGAAATATATCCCAAAACACAGGTTTCGCAACCCGGCGAACCGCCGGGGGGTAGAGCTTGGCTGTACCGAGACAATTCTTTGCCCGCCACCCCTTTGCAGGGGAAGCAACTGGGCAAGAGCTCGATTGTGCCGAGACAACTCCTTGCTCGCCAAATAAAGCGACGGCACACCGGCCCCACGCCTAGTGGTGGGAGAAAAAGGGGTTGTGGCGTTTTTCTTCGCCGACGGTGGTGGCAGGGCCATGACCGGGGAAAAGACGCGTCGAGTCCGGTAGAGTCAAAAGCCTTTGGCTGATGGAATCGTGCAACTCAGACCAGGAGGAATTGGCACGCCCCATGGAACCGGCGAAAATAGCATCGCCGGAAAAAACCGAGTCATGAATTTTATAAGAAACTCCGCCAGGGGTATGGCCCGGCGTGAAAAGAACTTCTACATTCAAGTTCCCCAGTTTTAAAATTTCCCCATCTTGCAAAAACCTGAAATCACAGTTCCCCGAGGGGCGAGGTTCTTTTTCATCTATCCAGACGGGGCAGTGATAGGTTGCATCCAGAAGTTCCAGCCCCCCAGCATGATCAAAATGGGCGTGGGTTAAAAGAATTTTTTCCGGTTGCAGTTGCAACTCTTTGGCTTTCTTAATGATCGCCTCCGGGTTTCCACCCGTATCAATCACCGCCGTAGTTTTTGTAGCATTGCAGGTCACCAGATAGCATTTGACAGGATAGGTCCCGACAAATAAATCCAGACAGACTGTGGTGAAGGGGCCTGGGTCAGGCTCGATGAGTTGGGGGGACCAGGTCTCTTTCGCCACCGCAATCAACGATGGCGCGTGCAGGTCAAGAACCTGTGCCAGGTCTTTCAACACGCGCTCATCCGGCACATACTCGTAACGCTCCATCCGGGAAATATCCGTTGCACTGACTCCTGCGGCATGAGCCAGGTCAGACTGGGTCCAACCTTTGCCGTCCCGGGATTTTTCCAGCACATCCCCTAATTCATCTTCCAAAGACCCCGGCATAAAACCTCCTTAAATTGTGGGCATTTCTGAAAACTATTTTTGATCATGAGTCCCTTAGCAATAGAGAACCCCTTGGAAAATTATACTAAAATTTTTGCCCAGCCAAACCGTTTTCCCGCCGTCCTTTCCTGGACAAAAAACTGAGCCTCCTCAAATCCATCGAGTGAGCATGCTGAAGATTTTTCTATTTCCAGCTACCTGCCGATAACCCCATTCCACAACCGGGGCAAACCCCGGCACCCTCTCATACGCCTTGAGCAACCACTTTCCATTCGGGGCATAAGCCAGGGCCTTGAAAATAGCCTGAGCCCCAGAACAGAAACTGCCATCAGGGCCAACAAAATAGACGGAGGACTCAAAATATTCAGGAGAAATTTGCGGGTAATTTTCGCCCACTTCCTGAGCCGGACGGTAAACCACCGCCTCTTGGGTGAGGGGGCTGAAACGGGCTATCCATAAGCGGCAGAACCCACAATCCCCATCATAGATAAAAACCGGTTTTTCGCCTTTGTGAGAAACATTTTCCATGAGTACGTCCTAGAGAAGGGCCATGCTTTCAGAATGCCGAATCTTCATTATAACCTGCTTTTTTCCGGCACAAAACGGCCTCGTCTCCCGGAAGACCCGAATATCCCCCTATGCGCCAAAAAGAATTTTCGAAAATGCACGGTTCTGGCTTGCGTTCCGGGCCAAGCTACGCTAGTTTCACTGTTTTACCCATCAATGGAAAAGACTGGCGATGCTAGGGGCAGATAGCAATGACTCTTCAAGCCGAGACAGTTCTTTGCCAGCCAGAAAAAGTTATTACCAGTTGGCCCCACACCTAGTGGTTGCCCTAGAAAAAAGTGTCGAATAATAGAGACCCGCTTAAAAGTATTTTTGATATTTTTCAGGAAGGATTCAATGGCTGATTTCACACGCGAAGAAGTTGAAGAGAAGTTGCAAGAATACCAAGAGCTGATCGCCGCCCGGGAAGCAGAAGACGAATTCGTAGACGATGAACCCGAGCAAGAGAGTATCGAAGACGAGAATACGGAGGAGGGCACAGAAGAGAGCGCGGAGGAAAGCGCGGAAAATACCGCCGAAGAAAACTCTGACCCGGAAGACACGGATGAAGTTGTAGAAGATGCGACAGAAGAGGATGAAGAAGAGGATGAAGAAGCCATCCTGGAAAATATTTTCAACGAAAAAGACCTTTCCGAACTGGATCTGTCGGGGCTGAATTTCCACGGCATCAGCCTGAAAAAAACCAATTTGAAGAACACCAATTTATCCGGTTGCACTCTCGCTCAATCGAACATGGACCAAGCCAACCTGGATCGAGCCAACCTCAGTGACGCGGATTTGGAAAATATAAGTTGCCTGGAAGGAGTGATGACCAACGCCAACCTAGAATCCGCTAACTTTCAAGGGGCCAAGCTCCTGGGGACCGATTTCAGCAAATCCAGTCTGGAGGGGGCCAATTTCAGGAAGGCCAAGTGCATGGAAACCAAACTGGTTCAATGCAACCTCAAAGAAACTGATTTCAGCAGCTCCGATTTCTCACGAGCAAACCTGCAAGACACCAAAATCACAGAAAGCGACCTGAGTCGAGCTCGGTTCAATGGCGCTGACTTTGAAAGAAGCGATCTCTCTGATTCCCGCTTGAGCATGGGAGTCTTTTTTGAGGCCAATTTTAAATCCGCCACCCTCAGCCGCGCCCAGATCAAAGGAGCAAAACTTGCTGGGGGAAATTTTACTGATGCCAGTCTCCTGCGTGCGGATATCACAGGAGCAGACCTCACCGGCGCCAAATTTCATAACGCGGATTTGAGCCGATCCAAGTTAAATGGCGCAATACTAAGAAGAGCGGACTTTAAAAATTCCAATTTGTCTGAAGCAGATTTAAATATCGCAGACCTGACCGGCGCTAACCTGGTTGGGACAAAATTGGTCGGCGCAAATCTGGACCGTATCAAACTAAACCAAGCCAAATTAAATGGCGCACAATTGAGTGGCGCACGAATGACCAAAGCCAAATTAACACAAGTCGATTTGACCGGCGCCGATTTGAGCGGAGCCAACCTGACCGGAGCAGAATTAAACACAGCCATTCTGGAAGGGGCTGATCTTAGCCGGGCAAACCTGACGGAAGCCATTTTGACAAATGCCAACTTGAAAAATGCTTTCCTGATAGGTGCCAATCTTCAAAAAGCAGTTCTGGAGGGGGTCAACCTGGAAAATGCAGACATGGCAGGAGCAAAACTAAAAAAAGCCAGTTTACAGAACGCAAACTTACAACAAGTGGATTTGCGCAGGGCCGATTTAGAACATGCTGACTTCTCCAAGGCAAATCTGAACTCTGTAAATTTCACAGGAGCTAAAATGGGCGAGAGCCTGTTCATCGGTGCAGACTTGACAGGGGCCAATATGGACTCTGCCGACACCACGGATGCTCAGTTTAAAGGCGCAATAGGTTTCAAGGGTTAACTCGGCATTCACCCTCTCCACAAAAATCCATTTCTGTAGTGGTGATACAACCTGCTCTTATTTCTAAATACTTTTGCCTGGATCAAGGCAGTTTATTTTGACTCTCGATCCAAAATCGTTTATTCCTAAGCTGTAGTTTCCAGCAATAGTTTTAACGCAAATCAAGCCAGAGAAAAACCATGTTCAGATCTGCCCTGTTCGCCATTTTAATTCTCTCCACTTCTTTCACTTTCTCTCATGCCAATTCCTTGAAAAATGCCATGATTGACGGGGTAAAGTTTCTGGATGATATCCCCGAGGTAGAGTGGTACCGGGTGGACGGAAGGAGCCTGATCATCGGCTGGAAAGGCATTCCCAAAATTTTTCCCCGCACAAACCGGAGAGCGCGATGCGTGCAACCATATCTACCGGAGGGAAAATCCATGTCTGGGCAGTCCGCCACAACCAGAAAAAATGGAGGGTCGGAAGCGGTCAATCGCATATCTGCTCTGTTACAGCAAAAAATGGCCGAGTAAAAACCGATACCTGCCCCCGCTAGCCAGCTATTGTTCCCCATTAGTTTCATACCCACAGCACTTAAATTGTTACTTACTTGTAACAGTTTAAGTAGAAATAATGCATGACCTTTTGTTTCCATTCGGCTACACTTATTCTATGGTTTCCTCTCTTCAGGACAAAAAAGCATTGGTGATTGACAACTCGTCAATCATTACCAAGATCATCAAGAATTTCCTGGTCCAAACCGGTTTTGACAAGAGCAATATTTTTGCTGCCAATGGCAAGAACCAGGCCATGATGATGTTCGACTTGGAAAGTTTTGACCTGGTCACGTCAGGAATACACCTGAAAGACTCCACTGGAATTGACCTGCTCAAGGAAATCCGCGCAAAAAGTGATGACGGTCAAAAACAAACCCCTTTTTTGATTATCAGTTCTGAAAAAGAAGAAATCTATCAGGAAATACTGGCTAAACACCAGGCCAGTGGTTATTTAAGGAAACCTTTCAGTCAGGACCGGTTCGAAGAAACGCTCCGCAGTATTTTAAACCTTACGGATTCGGCAGAGCCTGCAACCCAAAACACTTCAGCCCCGGCCTCGACTCCAGATTCTCAGTGGGAAGAATCCCCTGTTGAAATTCCTGCCTCGATTGTTACAGCATTTACTGAAAGTACAATTGAAGCCATGGAGCAATATATGGCTGAGGCAATTCCAGAGAGTTCAAAAGGCCCTGTCGCATTAAAAGGATATTTCAGTGCCTGGGTGGACCTTCTAAATAATGGAAATCGCATCCAGATAACCGTGGTGATCAATTTCCCCAAAAAGGCCGCTTGTGGCATTTATGAAGGAATATTCGGGGAAGTTGATATTGAACAGGTCTGCGGTGTGGTTCAGGAACTCGCCAACATCATTGGCGGAATCGTCAAACCAAAAATTTCGGAATTTTCCAGGGAAATTGCACTTTTAGTCCATGAAGCAAAAGATTTATCCGAAGAAATTGAGCTGACCTGGGATCTGGGTCTGCCAGAAACCAAGATGGGAGAAGACCATTCTCTTGATATGACGGTCAACGGAATTCCAAAATTTCATGTCCCGTTTAAAATCAAGGATGAAACATTTCATCTTCTGGTGCTGGTGCAAAAGTTCTGATGTCCGCATATTAGAAAAAAATACCCCTCAACCTGAAAAACCTGCGCAACCATCCCAAAGAACAACTTTCAACACAAGCCACATTAGGTCAATGAGTTACGCCTATTTTTTGCGGAAAAAATCAATTCCCGTGTAAGGGTTTTTCATGGACATCGACAAAAATTTTAATATATAGAGGATTTTATATAGAATGGTTCATCGTTTGATTCAAAGTGGCAGGGCTTCCTTCAGAAACCCCGGTTGCTCTGTGTGCGCAGAAATTCTCAGGAGATAGATAGTGAATACCCGAATTCTTCAGGACGTTCAGAATTATTACGGAAAAATTCTTAAAACCAAAAATGACCTTCAAACAAGTGCTTGTTGCGCAGCAGATTCCATGCCGGCCTATTTGCGCCCTTACTTGAAAAATATACATGAGGAAGTGCAGTCCAGGTTTTATGGTTGCGCATCCACTTTTCCTGCAAGCCTTAGTGGAAAAACCGTGGTGGACCTCGGTTGCGGTTCCGGGCGCGACTGTTATCTACTGGCTCAGGTTGTAGGCCCCAAGGGTCTGGTCATCGGCATCGACATGACCGACGAACAACTGGCGGTAGCCCGGAAACATGTCGATTATCACACGCAAAAATTTAACCTGGAAAAACCCAACGTCGACTTTCGTAAAGGCTGGATAGAAGACCTCACGTCCGCAAACCTTGAAGATAATTCCGTAGATGTGATCATCTCCAACTGCGTGATCAACTTGTCTCCCGATAAAGAAAGCGTCTTTCGTGAAATATTCCGGGTTCTTAAACCCGGTGGCGAGCTGTATCTTTCAGATGTTTTTTCCGGGCGACGTGTACCGGAACCTCTGACCACCGACCCGGTCTTGCTTGGCGAGTGTCTGGGCGGTGCCCTGTACATAGAGGACTTTAAGCGTATGCTGAGAAAAGCCGGTTGTCTCGACCATCGGGTTGTTGCTAAAAATCCGATCACTCTCAATAGTGAGGATATTCAGCGCAAGGCAGGGATGATCGATTTCTATTCCATGACCGTGCGTAGCTTTAAATGTGATTTCGAAGACATCTGCGAAAACTTCGGTCATGTCGCATATTACAAAGGCACTATTGCTGAGTTCCCACACGGGTTCACCCTTGACGATCACCATTATTTTCAAGCTGGGGTCCCCTTACCGGTTTGCGGCAATACCAGCAAGATGTTGAGCGAAACCCGGTTTGGCGAGCATTTTAATATTACCGGGGATTTCTCGACTCACTACGGACCTTTCGACTGCAATACCGCACAGGCACAGGAAGGCATTCCCACAAACGGCGCCTGTTGCTAACCCCACTAGCCGGGCAACGCCCGGTGGTAATGAGCAATAAATTTCTTTGGCCAACAATCGTATTCTCGGCTCAAAAAACTATTCTTAGTCGAGTGCTGAAAAACTCTTTTGCAGGGGGTAAAGAGCAACCCCCTCTGAAATTCCCCTTAACAGGGGGAAGCACAGTTCCCCCCTGTTAAGGGGGGCTAGGGGGGTTAAACCATTGGGCAAAACCCGACATGAGGGTTGTGA
>CAZEBI010000055.1:0-13723 GCA_964510355.1 uncultured Nitrospina sp.
GTTTTAGTTTTGCAGGGCAGGACGCTGACCCTACCGGGCTGTTTTTCAACCCGATCGGTATTTTAATGTTTCTTAACGGAAAGATTTTTTATAATTTTTACCAATACACCCTCTCCACCGCTTGGGATATCTCCACAGCATCATACGATAGTGTGAGTTTGAACCTTAGCCCACAGGGGCCGGGGCCGGAAGGTTTATTTTTTAAGCCGGACGGGAAGGCGCTGTACGTTCTAGATGCGAACACGGACAAGGTTTTTCAATATGATTTGTGAGGAGGAAATTGACTTGGACACAAAATACCCGGAAACGCTCAGTGAAATATTTGATACGGAAACAGGTTCAGACTTTATGACCCCGGAGTATACCACTGACCCGATTATACAAAAATTGTTGAGAGAGCAGGAAGAGATGAACCGGTTCAGAGATATTTGCAACCTGGGAATATCTTATGGCCTTTACCATAACGGGTAAGTGGAATTTCTATTTTTTCTACATCATTGCATTCAGGTGATGGCATATTTTTAAAATATTATTCTGTCAATCCGTATGGGTTCGACGATTAACAAACTTTTAATGATCGAATTATGAAAATTATTGACTGGTTCAAAAATGTCCAGAAAAAAGAAAGTGCGGTCACCCGAGCCATGACTTTATGGTTGCCAGCAGGGCAGGGGGTTTCCAGTAAAACCGATTATGCTTCCCTGGCAAAAGAAGGGTTTACGCAGAACAGCGTTGTGTTTTCCTGCATCAAGGAGATCGCCTCGGCCAGCGCAGGTGTGCCCTGGCTTTTGTTTCGCCAACTGCCAGATGGGACGCGCCAAGAGGTTTTGCGGCATCCTTTGTTGGATTTAATCGCCAGGCCCAACCCGCTTCAGGGAAAATTTGAGTTGATTGAGTCGTTAGTTTGCCATCTTTATCTTTCTGGCAATACTTATATAGAGTGTGTCGGCCCGCCGGGAGGAGCCTCTTTTTCGGACAGTTCTCCGAAAGAACTTTATGTTCTGCGACCGGATCGTATGAAGGTCATTCCTGATCCGGTTCATTATGTTGGAGGTTATGAATACACGGTATCAGGCCGTAAATTGGAATTTCCCCGTGACCGCATTTTACATTTGAAATTATTTAACCCTCTCGATGATTGGTATGGTTTATCGCCTGTCCAGGTCGCGGCGTTGGCCATCGATAAACTCAATGCCGGGGATAAGTGGAATGCCGCCCTATTGCAGAATGCGGCGGTTCCTTCTGGTGCGCTGACTTGCAAGCAACGTTTGACCGATGAACAGTTTGACCGTTTGAAAACCGAAATGCGGCGGCAGATTCAGGGAGTCAGCAATGCCCGCGAACCCATTCTTTTGGAGCAGGATCTGGAATGGAAAGAGTTGGGAATTTCTCCCAAGGATATGGACTGGATTGAAGGTTTAAAAATGAGCGCATTGCAGGTAGCACAAGTGTTTAATGTTCCGCCGGAACTGGTGGGGCTGGGTCCTGCAACTTACCAGAACCGGAAGGAAGCGCGCAAAGCTTTGTACACCGAGGTGGTCTTGCCATTTCTTAGTCGGCTTCGCGATGGTCTTAATAACTGGTTGGTACCGCGCTTTGGCGAAAATCTGCTTTTGGATTACGACAAGGATGGCATTGAGGCATTGTCAGAAGATCAGGAAGCGTTATGGAATCGTGTGAACCAAAGTGAAATTTTAACGGTAAACGAAAAGCGCCGCATGGTTGGATTCGATGATGTGCCTGGCGGAGATGTGCTTTTGTTAAACCGTGATGTCAACCCAAGTTCTGAAAGTGAATCATAATGAAAGAAATTAAATCGTTTCCTTTTAAACTTGCCACGCTTAGCGATGCCGGGAAGTTCTCCGGTTATGCTTCCACTTTCGGGTCTGTTGATCTGGGTGGGGATGTGGTGGAAAAGGGAGCTTATAAGAAAACCCTGAAGGAAAGTCAGGGGCGCATTCCCATTCTAGACCATCATGACCCCACCCGGCAGATTGGCTGGAATGTCGAGGCGCATGAAGATGAGCGCGGTTTATTTGTGCGCGGGTTGCTCGATCTCAATGTTCGTGCCGCACAGGAACGCCATAGCCTCATGAAAATGGCGCAGAGCATCGGTGGGCGTACAGGACTTTCTATCGGGTTCCGCACGATCAAGGAAGAACCGGATCGGACGCGTCCTGGAGTTCGCCGGTTAAAGGAAGTCCAACTTATGGAATATAGCATCGTCACCTTTCCGATGAACCTGCAGGCGGGAGTGGTCAGCGTGAAGGCAAAGGAACAACTTATCGATCAGTTTCTACAAAATGCCGTGGGGTTGGATGAGAAGCAGGCCCGACGGGCAATCTATAATTTAAAATCACTCCTATCTAAAAGTTGTGAGCCGGGCATTGCCCACTCGGGCAGATTGGAAATGGGAGCCGACTCTCCGGTGAAAAATTGGGAGCCCCTGCGGCTTTCCCTGTGCCGGCTTTTAAGCAGTATAAAAGGGAGCTGAAAACCCCCAAAATCGTTAATTTTCGACCCTCCTCAGGCCAAATTATATCGAGTTTGTTCCTTATTATATAGGGAACTATCGAAAGGGCTTAAGCGGGGGTCTTTTTTATTCAAGGAGATTGAAAAATGGAAGAAATTAAACAGCTCGTTGAGGAGCTCAACCAGGCGTTTATGGAACATAAGGTCAAAAACGACCAGCGCTTGACAGAAATTCAGAAAAGAGGTTATGCCGACCCGATTCTCGAAGAGCAGGTTGACCGTGTGGCAAAAGAGATCCAAAACCTGAGCGAAGTTAAAGAACGACTCGAACGGGTGGAAACTAAACTTGAGCGGCCGGCTTTAGGCAGATATGCGGACGAGAAGGCAGATCCTATTGCCCTGGACAGAAAAGAGGCGGTGATTCATTACCTCAGAAAAGGGGAAGGATTTTTAACTCCGCAGGAAATAAAACTTCTGGCGACCGACAGCGACCCGGACGGCGGGTATTGGATGACTTCGGAAATATCTGACCGGGCCATTGAGAAAGTTTATGAAACTTCACCCATGCGCCATATTGCCACGGTCGAAACAATCTCAACGGATGCTCTGGAAATTCCGGAAGACCTTAACGAAGCGGATAGCGGATGGACAGCGGAGCGATCAGCCCGTACTGAAACCAGCACTCCGCAGATTGGCGTGCGTAGAATTCCCGTTCATGAACTTTATGCAATGCCTAAAGCAACGCAGACACTGCTGGATGATTCGCGTATTGATGTGGAGTCCTGGTTATCGATGAAAATCGCCGACAAGATGGCACGCATAGAAAACTCCGCGTTCATCAATGGAGACGGTACCGGAAAAGCACGCGGCATACTGACTTATGGCGCAGGCGCGACGAACCCCGGTCAGGTGCAACAGGTCAATTCCGGAAATGCCAGCGCATTGACCGCCGATGGCCTGCGTGCATTATTTTACGTCCTGAAAGGTCCTTATATTCCTAACGCCAGATGGTTGATGTCACGCAGTGCTATTGAAGAAGTTTCCAAGCTGAAAGATTCTTCGGGTGCGTATCTCTGGCAACCGGGGTTTCAGGAAGGCGAACCGCAAACTCTGCTCGGTCACCCGATAGAGCGCATGGAAGATATGCCGCAAGTGGCGGCCAATTCCCTGTCTGTGGCTTTTGGGGATATCAAGCAGGCTTATACCATTGTAGATCGAATGGGTCTTAGGGTTCTGCGCGATCCTTTCAGCTCCAAACCTTTTGTATTGTTTTATACCACCAAGCGCACCGGTGGCGATGTGACGAATTTTGAAGCCTTCGCTATCCAAAAAACTGCCGCATAACCGCTGGGGGTAATAAAAAAACTCCCTCAGCCCCTCTCCCCTGGAGGGAGAGGCTGGGTGAGGGGGGACTTGATTTAACTCTTTTCGGAGAAAATAATGAAAGACCTTAAAAATAATATAGATGTAGTCAACTCCATTGACCCGGATGATTACATAGCAAGCGTTAACGGGCTGGGTATCGATCTTCAAGGTTTCGAAGGTTCTGCCATGGTCTTCAGTGTGGGTACGGTGACAGATGGAACCCATAGCCCGAAGATCCAGGAATCGGATGATGACTCGATTTGGAATGACGTGGCATCGGCAGACCAGGAAGGATCTTTATCTGATTTTGTCTCGGACACCAATCAACGTGTTGGGTATAAAGGCGTAAAACGTTATTTGCGTGCGGTGCTTACTATTTCTGGTGCGACTACGGGTGCTCAGGTGGCTAGTCTGGTATTGAGAGGAATCCCGCATCGGGCACCTGTCAACTGATCAATCATTCATCTCCCTTTCCCTTCTTTGAGAGGGGAGGGGGATTTTTTTTGGAAATACTTTATGAAAATCAAAATGCTTAAAACCCGGCAAGGGTCTCCAGATGGAATCAGCGTCAACACTTATACGCGTGGTGAAACAGCGGAGGTTCCAGATGAATTGGCGCGTATTTTTATTGGGCAACGCTGGGCACGCAAGGTCACAACAAAAGGCGTGAAAGACCGGGGAAAATCTCCCGAAAATAAAAATAAATAATCATCGGAAAATAAAATGGCCTTAATAATAAAAACACCCCCTGCTTTAGAACCGGTTTCTTTGACCGAAGCCAAGAGTTTTTTGCGTATCACCGATGGCGATGATGATGCTTTGATCGGTTCCATGGTCACAGCCATTCGCCAAAAAGCGGAATTCTGGACACGCCGTTCTTTCATTACCCAGACCTGGACTTTGTGGCTGGATTCGGTGCCGGAAGGTTTTAATATCACGGTTCCGCTTTCGCCTTTGCAGTCTATAACTCATATCAAATCCTATGATTCGGTCAATGTGGCCAGTATTTTTGATTCCAGTTATTATTTTGTCGATACCGTATCCGGGCGTATTGCCTTGAACGAAGGTCAGGCGTGGCCCACTGTTTTGCGACGGATCAATGTTCTGGAGATCGAGTTCGTGGCGGGTTTCGGCGATGCATCCAGTGTCCCGGAATCGATCAAACAGGGAATTCTGCAATGGCTCAAACTGTTGTTTGCCAACAAATCCAAACTTTATGAATCGGATGAATCAACGTCTGGGCTTTTAGAGTTGAACCGTTTACCCATTCCACCTGCCGTGATGGTTCTGTGGGAACCTTATAAAGTGTTCAAAATTTAATATTATGACTATTTCTGTTCGTTTTGATTCGTTTAAAAAAATAAAAGAACATTTTCTGCGTTTGTCTCAAGGTATGAAAGAGGCAACACGCGATACTGCAAAGACGTTAATAGTTCGCGCCGAACGGCTGGCAAAGGAAAGAATCAAATCCCCATCCCGAAAACCCAATATGGGCAAAGGAAATTATTTTCGCTCTATTAGATCTGATTTTATTGCGGGGGACGGTTCGTTTACCGGCAAGCTTAAAAGCAACTCGCCTGTGGCGGGAATTTTGGAGTTTGGCAGTCGTCCGCATATCATCCGGGGCAATAAACTTTTGTTCTGGCCGGGAGCAAAACACCCGACTAAAGAAGTCAAGCACCCCGGCACTCCGGCATTCCGGGTCCTGGGTGACGCGACCGAGGAGGCGGTTGTAGACATGGATAAAGTTTTTGCCGCCGCTATAAAGCGAAAACTTTTTTAACTTCCCCCCTGACAAGGGGGGATTGAGGGGGGTTAATACTGAACCCCATATATCGAAGTTAATCCTTAAACCTGGAGGCAGATATGGCAATCAACGTCAAACCGAAAAATCTGGAACTGCATATGCCGGTGGGTGACAACACGCTGGTTCTTGTTTTACGCCCTTGCAAAACGGAAGAAGTATTTCAATATTTTCAAAAAATGCGGGAAATTGATGACGAGAATATGTATGACGCTTCTTTTCATGGTTTTCGTTTTGATTTTATTGATGCGCTTTTAGTCGATATCAAAGCTTTGGATGCAGATGGGAATGAAGAAAGGGTGGTTTATTCCGACCCTGAAACCGGGGAGGATAAACCGCTCACGCCTAAAATTCCTGACTGGACAAAATATATCGATGAATTGCATAAATTACGCGCCGCAACGCAGTTGGAGCAAAACTATTTGATGATGGAATCAGCAAAGCTAAAAAACTGATCGGCTATTTCCAGGATGATGTGCCGGGGCTGGAAGTAGAGTACCAGAAGTTTTTAAAGCGGGTTCATGAAGAAACAGAAAACCCGGAGTGGAATATCAAAAATCACCCGGCACATAAAATTCTCAACCGTTACCAAAAGGGGTTTGGCAAATGGGTGGCGCATCTGGAAAACCTGCTACTGCTGAAACAGGGGGGATATCGGTTAGAAAATAATGACCTCAGCCTCACCGAATGGAAAGCCCTGGCCCTTCTTGAGCAAATTCAAGCTACCCGCCATGGGGGTAGCGAGCAATGAGCCTGCTGGGCTTGAATTTTTATATTTTTCTCCGAATAGGTACGCCGCAATGGGGACAAGTTAATGTCTTGTCGCTGATTTGTTGATCGCATTACGGGCAGGGAAATAAAGCCATTTAAAAAAACCTTCTTTAAGGTGCGTGAATAAGTCTCTGTGGCAACATTTAACGACTCACTTGAAAAGATCGGTTATTGCCTTGAACAAAATCCAAAATATAATGGCTAAGTTAATAAAAACTACTACTACGACCAAAATTTTAAACCCTATTGATAGCGGAGAACTTTCCTTAAACCACTCGTTATATATAATTAGTAATGTTCCCGTTACAATTATGTTACCAATTAAAATGTTTTCTCTAAGTTTCTTCTGCCGACTGGGTGTTTTTGTTCCACAATTCAAACAAATTTCAGCTGTCTCCCCAACGTCTTTTCCACAATTTCTATACGGGACTAGCATCAATTCGTCCTTTAAGTGTGATTAAAAATCATATTCTAACATTAAATTTGTTATGGCAAATTTATACTTTTTGGGATTATTAATATGGCCAGTCCAGTTAATGTGAGCGCAAAAATATCAGTGGGCTTTGAAGATCAGTTCAGCGTACAAGCTTGGAAGGCTATAAAAACCTGAGCGAAGGCGTAGGTTTAGCGGGTTAAATAGCTAATATTTGATTTAGTCTTAAGGGCCATATTTTGCAAATAAAATAAAAAATATGACACCACCAATTACTGTTAAGACACCACGAAGAAGTACATTGTTTGGGTCATGTGCCCCGCAATGGGGGCAACTTAAAGCGGTTTTTGCGATTTTACTTTCGCATGTTTTGCATGGCACCAACATTGTTCATTTTCCCAAATATAATTATTGATTATCTTAACATTAAATTTGTTTTTGCAAACTCACTTGAACTGGTCAGTTATTGCTTTGTAAATAAGCCAAATTAAAATGGCTATGCAAATAAAACCAATTGCAAAGACCATAAATTGAAACCACTCTGGTAGGGGAGGGTCTTTTTTAAACCAATCATCATATTTAACAACTAGCACAATCATGATGACTATAATGCCAATATTAATGTTATCTCGAAGTTTGTTTTTTCTGTTGGGAATTTTTGTTCCACAATTAAAGCAAATTTCAGCGGTCTCGCCGACTTCTTTTCCACAATTTCTACAGGGGACAAGCATAATTCCGTCCTCAAACAGTAAAAATATATTTTAACATTTAATTTGCCATGGCAAATTTATACTTTTCGGGATTATTAATATGGCCAGTCCAGTAAACGTAACCGCAAAAATAATAGTTGGTTTTGAAGATCAGTTCAGCACCGAAGCCTGTCAGGCGTTTGAAACGGTTAAACAATGCGCTGAAGATGCTTTTAAAGTTATGGGGTCGTTCCCGAAATCTCTGGCTCCCGGTGGTTTTCAGGGTGACATTGATTTGTTTTCGAAATCGGTGGAGAAATTTGAGAGTTCTATCAATCGTATGAATGAGGGTCTGGCAAAAAGTCAGGAAGAAGTGAATAACTTTGGTGATTCGCTTGAGAGTCCGGGAAAACTTGTGGGGGAATTTTGGGAAAGTATGAAACAAGAGGATATCGTTTCGGAGATCGCTTTCATACTTGGTATCTTTATCGTAATGGCTGAATTATTCAGGAATGCAAAAGGCCAACGTGGCAGGATAAATTATCAATTGAATATGCCAGATTTTAAAAGCATATAAATTCCAAAGAAAAAAAGAACAATTCTAATTTTGAAATTAAATAAATTATTGAGTTTTTCTAACCAAGTTATTTCCCATCGCTCTTTTCTAATTAATACAGGTGCCCCGCAGTTGGTACAGGATAATGCCTTGTCGCTGATTTGCTTTTGACACTCCAGACAGAGAAAGAGAGCCATTTAAAAACTCCTAATATGATTTGGTGAGATAATTAAAGTGTTAAGGATTTTTTATAAGTAAAACTTGAGTTTTTCGATTAAATTATTTTCGATAAAATAATGAGAACAACTACTATGAAAATTATAGACCAAATAAATTGCATTATGCTATTTGGGTCCGTATCGCCACAATGGGGACATTTAAAGGCATTTTTTGCGATTGCGTGTCCACATGATTCACAAGGCACTAGCATCATTTAATCCTTAAAAATTAACTATAAATTATTCTAACATTAAATTTGCTATGGCAAATTTATACTTTTTCGGGATTATTAATATGGTCAGTCCAGTTAATGTAAGTACAAAAATATCAGTTGGTTTTGAAGACCAGTTCAGCGCGCAAGCCTGCCAGGCGTTTGAAGCGGTAAAAAAATGCGCTGAGGATGCTTTTAAGGTTATGGGCTCGTTTCCCAAATCTCTGGCTCCGGGTGGTTTTCAGGGTGATGTGGCGTTATTTTCGCAATCGGTGGAGAAATTCGAGAGCTCCATCAATCGTATGAATGAGGGCCTGATAGGAAGCCGGAAAGAAGTCATTCGGTTTGGTGATTCGCTCGAAAACCCTGGAAAGTTTGTGAATGGCTTTTTGGAAAGCATGAAACAGGAGGACACCTTTAAGGTTACTACCAACATCGCCGACTTAACTATTGCGTTAACTGGCTTAGGTGTTGTGGCATTAGCAACAAAATCTCCATTAATTGCGCTTGGTGCGATTTTTGGAACCATAGGTCTAGGTGGTGCATTTTTGGTGTCGTTGTTGAACGATATAGAGGAATCCCTGCGCGGGTTGGATGGGCAAAAATTAATTGAACCAAAAATCTCCGAGAATTCCATTCTTCAACTGGAAAGATTTTCTTCTTCGCTGAAACCTTTGGTCAATATGGGTGATTTCCAGTTTAAAGTCGGTTTGCAGGATGATGCCACAGCAAGCGGTGCCAAAATCCGCCAACAACTCGAAGAAATGTTCAAACCGGTCATCACACAGACAATAACCACCGAACGTGTGGATAATGTTATGACTTTACGCAAGTCATTTGGCAGCGATTCCTTTTTTGATGGTGGGGCGGAGTTTCTGACTTCCAGCAAGGACTTGACCGGATTCAGCAGTTCTGTGGGCTATTCTCCTCCTGTAGAAAAATCGATCCCCGGATTTTCCACCGGCATTGACCGGGTACCACGCGACATGCTCGCCATGATCCACAAAGATGAAACGGTTCTACCTAAAAACCGGGCGGAAGATTTTCGCCGGGGCGGGTCCAGTGGCATGACCATTCAAAACCTTGAATTCAACTTCAATGTTCCCAACGGCCTCAAGCTCGACCGGGAAGAGTTCAGCGAGCTGGCTTTCATGATGCGCGATGAACTCAAACGCCTCGACGAGAGGATGAGCTAGCCCGGATATTGTGCGAGCGGTTCTAAATCACCCCAGCCCCTCTTTGTAAAAGAGAGACCTTTGCATAACTCGATATTTTTCATTGATCCTCCCCTCTCATGAGGGGAGGTCTGGAGGGGTGTGGATTTTTTGATGGAACTCACAATCCAACCCTCCCCTGGCCCCTCCCTATGAAGGGAGGGGAATTTATATTTAGTTTTTTTCGACTTACTCAAAGGTCTCTGTAAAAGAGGGGTCCATTGAAGTCCCCCACTTATCGTCATGCTGAGGTCCACGAAGTACTTGTCTCTCCGCTTTATCGACTTACGCAAAGCCTCTTGTGAGGGGGACGGGAAAAATGTCTAACAAATTAAAGGAGAAATTCGGTGACCGATTATACCGCTCTTGGCAATGCCATTAAAACCACTTTGCAAAATGATTCCTGGGTGGGTGACTCCGCTAATGTCAAAACGATTGAAACTCACAAACGCGGGTTCTCAATTCAGGATGAGAAGGACGCGAGGTTTTTTTCTCCATCTGATCTGCCAGCCATCGCGGTGGTACCCAATGCCGAGGCCAAGCAACAAGAGCCCGGAGCCACCAACGAGATCCGTGAAACGGTTCCGGCGCAAGTGATTGCCGTGACCCGGTTGCGCGATGCCCAAGCTGGACTGACCGTTCACCATAGCCTGGTAGCAAATATCGAAAGGGTGCTGGATAAACAAAAAAGCTCCAGTGCTGATTTAGGCATCGGTGCCTTTGTCCGCGAGGTCAACACCACGGAAGAACAGTTTAAAAAAGGGGAATACTATTATTTTATCTCCACCACCAGCACTCAAATTGAATTGACCGTTAATTTTTAATCCCACAAGTGGGTTTTATTCCCCGTGGCTTGCCACGGCTTTTAAAATACACTTCACTTAGGATACTCCGTCCGCTTGCGGCGGGGCTGTTCATTTTTTCACCAACATCAGAGGCATATCGCCACTGCCCCACGAGGATATTTTATGACTAGCAAACGTATCAGTACCGGTTGGCGCGGATTTTCTATCGCCAAAGAAAGCAGTTATGGCACCCCGGCAGGACTTTCTACCGCTTTTAATTTCGAAGGCCCGATCACCGATGTGCAACCTAACGAAGTGCAGACCGATGAAAATGAAACCACCGGGCTCAATGAACCTTCCGTGCAGGAAATCCTCAACTGGAAACTGGATGGCTCTCATCAACAACGGGCCATGCCCCACAACCTGGCTTTTTTCCTCGCTTTGGTTATGGGAAAGGTCACGACCGATCAACCTGATAATGTCAACGACCCCACTGTGTATCGGCATTTTATCGAACGCGATCTGACAAATATTGCCTTGCCTTCGGTGACGATGGTGGAATACGACGGCATTGCTAACAAACGCTATTCGGGTTTGTTTGGAAAATCTTTAAAAGTCAGTGGGTCAAGAGGTGATTTCGTAAAACTCGAAGCGCAGTTCGGCGGCATGGGGAAAGAAGAAACCAACGCCGATTCCAAGCCTACCGTGGTTGGGGAGTCGTATTTAAGATATGGCGATGTGAATTTTACCCGTGGCGGTTCTCTTTCGGGAACGGTTGCTGGTGGCGATCTTGTGGTGGGCGGTTCGCCGACATCATTTAAAGCAGATTTATTGTCTTTTGACTGGACGATGGATAACCAGGCGCAGACATTTTATGAAATGGGAGACAGTTCTGGTTATGTCACACGGGCAGAACATGGGGATCGTTTTCAGCAAAGCCTTTCCGCCATTGTGGAAATGCAGGATGACGGGCATAAATCCGGCCTGGTCAACGGTACACAATATGTGCTCAATATTCCGGTCACAGGAGCAGTGATCGCGGGCGGGTCGGGTTCACTTAATTATTCTTGCGAGATCATTTTCCCGAAGGTGGTTTATAAAGAAGCCAAAAAAGACCGGGATGGGGAAGTGGTGACAGTGAACGCCGAGTTCCAGGTATTGGAAGACACGACCTATGGTTCGGTGATCGTAAAAGTGATCAACGAGCAGACAGCATATTTAGGCTAACCATATATCACTTAATGAATGTCGTCCTGAGTTTGTGCTCATGCCCCGAAGGGGTACATCGAAGGGTAGGTCCTTCGACAAGCTCAGGATGACCCCAATTGGAGGGAAGAATGACAATCAATATAAACCCAGGCATTACGAAAGTGGAAATTCCTTATTGCGGGGAAACGGTGGTACTGGTTTTACGCGATTACACGACAGAAGAGTTTTGCAGGTTCCAAAAAAACCGGTTCAAACTTGTGTCTCCAGGCAAGGTCGATGATCATTCTTCGCAGGCGCGTATTGAGTTCATCGAAACGATTTTGATGGATATTAAAATTAAGACCAAAGAGGGCGAAGAAGAAGTTTTTTTTACTGATCCCGCGACAGGTGAAGAGAAATCTTTAACTCCATTAGTGCCGAATTGGAAAAAATATGTCCAGGCCTCGTTTAAGTGCGCGGCGGCGATGGTGTTTGAGGGAGTTTCTGCCAGTTTGGAGCAAGCAACGCTAAAAAATTGATCGGCTATTTCCAGGACAATGTTCCGGGTCTGGAAATAGAGTACCAGAAATTTCTACAACGGGTGCACGAGGAAACGGATGACCCGGAGTGGAATATCGAAAATCACCCGGCACGAAAAATTCTCGCCCGTTACCCGCAGGAGTTTGGCAACTGGGTGGCCTATCTGGAAAACCTACTACTGCTGAAAAAAGGTGGCTACCCTTTCGCGAAAAACGACTTGGATCTCATCGAATGGAAAGCTTTGGCGTTGCTGGAATCCTTGCAAACCGCTAAAAAATAAGAAATTGCGGGTGCTTCATTTTTAATCGTCATTGCGAGCGGAGCGAAGCAATCCAGCGAAACCCTGGATCGCCACGCCGCTTTGCGGCTCGCGATGACGACCAGGTGATCCAGTTGTAGTTGTTGAAGGTTTAAAAAATTGCCGCCCGTTACCTCCTCCTTAACGAGTGGCAAACCTCCGACCTCTATCACCCCATGGGTGATGGGGAAGGGGGAATTTTATTTAGCTGATTGTTGAAAAGGTTATGACAATAAGAAGCCAAATGTTCTAGGCAAACTTGTGGCTAAAACCCATGCTATGAAAAAGAAGAAATAAAACAGGAAAATAGTTTTGTTCAATTCAGGGAAGGGAAAATAAGTCCCGCAGGTTTTACAAAAATATTGGCTATGATTGGTTGGAGTTCGACATTTTCTACAAAATGCTTGACGAGCTCCAATAAGACGACCGAAGAACAAGGTAAAGGAACTTTCTTTTTCAATTGGAATCGGTACGCCGCATTGAGGGCAGGTTATTGCTTTATCACTGATCTCTTTTTTACACTCGGAGCAGGGGATGAGAGCCATGGGGTAATTAAATATATTTTTTTAAAACCTTAACAAACATCCATATTGTGGAGAATGTCCAAGTGATATGGAATAACCATATCCAAAGGGCTGGAGGTGTTTCGCCACCAAACCATTCTGTTTTATTGCGCAAAAATATAAAAATCCCTATCAAAACATAAACTGCAATTATTTTTAGCAAAATTTCATTTTCAGGACCGGGCTCCTTGATGCCACATTTCGGACATAAACGCGCATCAAGGGCTACCTTGTGATTGCAGCTTTTGCAGGAGATAAGCAAGCTCATTTTGTTTCCGGATTTTAAAAAGATGGAAAAATTTATTCTGAAGTTTTTTGTTTCATTCTAAAGCCTTTTGATAAGCGTACCAGAGCCAACCCATAGCAATCGATAGCATCAATAAAATCCGTAAAAGAGGGAGAAATGTTCCCCAGCGAAACCAAGTGTCATAATTGACTGCAAAATAAAAGGAAAATAAGAACAAAAGTAGCCCTATATTTGCAACCCTATTTTTATGGGTGTCGGGGTCACGTATGCCGCAGTTTGGGCAAATATAAGCATTTCGCAGGACTTCTGTTTGGCAAATTCTACAAGAGGTCTGCGGGCGATTAGGTGGTAAATTTTCCGATAAGGAA
>CAZEBI010000055.1:13733-15150 GCA_964510355.1 uncultured Nitrospina sp.
GCCAGTTTCTGCATTATTTTTGATGTGCACTTGAACCGGTACTCCGCAGTTAGGGCAGACCACTGCTTTATCACTGATTTCTTTTCCGCACTCAAAACAAGTGATTATGGTCATTGCTATCTCTCCCAATCGGTTCACCGAATTATAGCATAAATCATTAATGGGTTTAACGAACTTCCTATTAGAGGAATTATAAATGGCAACTGTAACTACAAAAGTAGTAATTCGACTTGATGACCAATTTTCTGAACCCGTAAAACAGGCAGTGCAAAATTATAAAAATTCTTTGAGCGGGGTTCAAAAAAAAGCAAAAGAGACAGAAAATATTTTTGAATCTATTTCTAAACAGCTGATAGAAGCCAGTAAGCTAAATGAAAAACTTGCGCATGCTGCCAGTGTGGAAATTGATAAAAATATGGTCGACTTTGAGAATGGTTTTTCAGAAAAGTCCGGATTTGAAAAAATTGAATCTATTGCAACTTTTGCTCCATTTGCGATAGCACTAAAGGAGGTAACTATAGCTTTAGCAGCTTTTTATGCTACCTGGAAAACAGCCCAAACATTAGAGGGGTTGGAGATAGCAGGTCGACCTATGGAGGAACCTATTGATGACATCAAAGACTCGCTGGAGCAGCTTTCCAATATGGAAGCTCTGGCATTGCCGCCTATCCCGCAAGAAACCGTGCGTTCGCTTGAAATTACCAAGTCCTACCTGGAACAAATTCAAGCTATGCAGGATATTTTTATCACGGTCAACCTGGTGGATAACGCTACTGAAGAAGCCAAACGCATTCGTGAAGAGATTGCGGCGACCTTTTCCAAGGATATTACCCAAAGAGTTAGAATTATTGAGGAAACGGTTGGGATAACGTCTTCTTTCGGGGGCTCTGATTCGATTTTCAGTGACAGTCCTCTGGAGTTGCAGACTCCCAGCCTGGATTTGACGGGATTCGGCCCTTCGGTGACTAATAATTTTGCCAGCGGCATTGATCGGGTGCCGCGCGATATGCTTGCGATGATCCACAAGGACGAAGCGGTTCTGCCTAAAAACCGGGCGGAGGATTTTCGTCGCGGCGGGTCCAGTGGCATGACCATTCAAAATCTTAATTTCAGTTTCAATGTCCCGAACGGCCTCAAACTCGACCGGGAAGAGTTTCGCAACCTGGCTTTCCAGATGCGTGATGAACTCAACCGCCTCGACCAAAGAATCAATTAATCACCACTCGGCGTGACGCTGGGCCCAGTTTGCAATTTTCCTGTTCGGCGGGAATGTTTAACCCCCCTGGCCCCCTCAAACAGAGACCTTTGCGTAAGTCGAAAAAGCTAAACATAAATTCCCCTCCCTTCATAGGGAGGGGTTAGGGGAGGGTTGGATGGTGAATTTCAGCAAAAAATCCACACCCCTCCAGGCCTCCCC
>CAZEBI010000056.1:0-15070 GCA_964510355.1 uncultured Nitrospina sp.
AACCCGAACCAGGTAGACTTGGAAACGCTGCGACACAGTTGCGCCAATTTGATGGAGAAGGCGGTGCAGGAGTTGTTCCCCAAAACCCAGGTCACCATCGGTCCGGTTATCGAAGACGGTTTCTATTACGATTTTTCCCGTGACAAACCTTTTGTGCCGGAAGATTTGGAAAAAATCGAAAAGCGCATGAAAGAAATCGCTGAGAAAGATTTGGAAATTGTACGCACGGAAATGCCTCGTGATGAAGCGATAAAAAAATTCACCGACATGGGTGAAAAGTTCAAAGTCGAAATCATCGACTCCATCGATTCCAATGAACCGCTTTCGATTTATACACAAGGAGATTTTTCGGACCTGTGTCGCGGCCCGCATGTCGAGTCGACCAGGAAGGTAAAGGCGTTCAAACTTTTGCATACGTCGGCGGCTTACTGGCGCGGGGATGAGCGCAACCCGGCTTTGCAAAGAATTTACGGCACCGCCTGGAATACGGAAAAGGAATTGCGGGTCTATATCAAAAGGTTGGAAGAAGCCAAAAAACGCGATCACCGTAAACTCGGTAAAGAGCTCGACCTGTTTTCGATTTCTGATGAAATCGGGCCGGGGCTCATTCTCTGGCATCCGAAAGGCGCACGCATCCGCCACCTGATGGAAGAGTTCTGGAGAAAAGAACATTTCAAAAATGGCTACGAAATGGTCATCAGTCCGCACGCGGCGAAGATCGACCTGTGGAAGACCAGCGGTCATACAGAGTTCTATAAGGAGAACATGTTCTCCAATATGGATATCGAGGGCAAAGAATATGTCATGAAGCCGATGAACTGCCCGTTCCATATTCAGATTTTCAAAACCAAGTTGAAGAGCTACCGCGATCTGCCGGTGCGCTATGCCGAGTTGGGAACGGTTTATCGTTACGAACGCTCAGGAGTTCTGCACGGTTTGTTGCGCGTACGCGGGTTCACACAGGATGACGCGCATCTGTTTTGCCGTCCTTCCCAGATTGAAGAGGAGATCACCAAGGTTCTCGAATTGATCGTTTTTATTTTGCAGTCGTTCGGGTTCTGCGAATACAAAATCTATTTGAGCACCAAGCCGGAAAAATATGTCGGCTCGGATGAAGGCTGGGAGACTGCGACCCAAGCGCTGGAAAACGCGTTGAACAACAAAAAGCTGGATTTTGAGGTCGATCCGGGCGAAGGAGTGTTTTATGGTCCGAAAATCGACATCAAAATCAAGGACAGCATCGGCCGCTATTGGCAGGTTTCGACGGTGCAGGTGGATTTTAACCTTCCCGAACGCTTTGATATAAGTTATATTGAGGAGGATGGGCAGCGCCATCAGCCGATTATGCTCCACCGTGCCTTAATGGGTTCGCTGGAGCGTTTTTTTGGTTGTCTGATCGAGCATTATGCTGGAGCTTTCCCGTTATGGCTGGCCCCGGTGCAGGTTGTTCTCATGTCGATCACCGATAATCAGGCCGATTATGTGGAAAAACTGGCCCAACGGCTTGAAGAATCAGACATTCGGGTAGAAAAAGACTTGCGAAATGAGAAGATTGGGTTCAAGATACGCGAGGCCCAATTACAGAAAATCCCTTATATGATTATTTTAGGGGATAAGGAAGTGGAGTCCCAGACTCTGGGTGTTCGCAAGCGACGTTCCAAGGAAACCCGGACCCTCGATTTTGAGTCCTTTCTGGAAGAGTTGAAGTCCGGCATAGATTCCCGGCTGATTGAATCTGAGAATTAATTTTTTAATAAAGGCTGGATTTAAATTAATAAAAAGCAGCGCATAAATAAGATGATTCGGGTGCGGGAAGTATCCGTAATTGACGATGAAGGGGAACACATAGGTAACGTGCCCACGGAAGAAGCCTTGAGCATGGCTCAAGACCGGGGTCTGGATCTCGTGGAAGTTGCCCCGACCGCCAACCCGCCTGTCTGCCGGATCATGGATTACGGCAAGCATAAATACAAGGCCAGCAAAAAGGCGCACGAAGCCAAAAAGAAGCAGAAAATCATCCACCTCAAGGAAGTCAAGTTTCGGCCCAATACCGATCAGCACGATTTCGATTTTAAGCTGAGGAATGTGCAACGGTTTTTAGGGCAGGGTGATAAGGCCAAAGTGGTGATCTTTTTTAAAGGGCGTGAGATCGTGCATCGCGAATTTGGCATGAGGGTGCTCGAACGTGTTGCCGTGGCAACGGAAGATACTGCGGTCATTGAGCAACGGGCCAAGCAGGAAGGGCGTACCCTGGTCATGATTCTGGCCCCCAAGAACAGCAAAACCAAAAAAGGGGGAATGGTTAAAGCGCAGCCGATGGTCGCAAAAACAACGCCGGAGCCTGCTGATAAGATAACACCGGAACCTGTGACCAAAACAACGCCGGAGCCTGCGACTAAAGTAACGCCGGAACCTGCTGCCAAACCCGCAGAAGTGCCAGCTGGGGAAGCAGAGAAAATTACCGAATAAATAGAGATATCGACATAAAATAGAACACGGAGTAGACAATGCCAAAAATGAAGTCAAATAAAGGTGCCGCTAAAAGGTTTCGCAGAACGGGCACCGGTAAAATTCGTCGGAACAGTGCTTTCACCAGCCATATCCTGACATCTAAAACGACCAAAAGAAAAAGAAACCTGCGCAAATCCAGCATAATGGCAAAGGGCGATGCAAAACGCATGAAGGCTTTAATTCCTTAGTTCCCGGTTGCGCAGCAAAGTTAATACTTTAATCAGGTGAACCGTTGGTTCACCTCCCACGCTAAGTGGGTAGAAGGAGAATTTCAAAATGCCACGAGCAGTAAGCGGGCCAGTTGCCCGGAAACGACGCAAAAAAATATTAAAATTAGCCAAAGGCTATCGCAGTGTGCGAAGCACCTGTTTTCGTAAAGCCCGTGAAGCCGTAGAGCATGGTTTGTGCTACGCCTATCGCGACCGGAAAAACCGTAAGCGCGAATTTCGTCGCCTCTGGATTGCCCGAATCAATGCCGCAGTCCGGGCGCAAGGCATGAACTACAGCCAGTTTATGTACGGTTTGAAAAAAGCCTCTATTGAGATCGACCGCAAGGTTCTCTCTGATATGGCGATCCACAATGCAGACTCCTTCAAAACCCTGACCGAAACCGCACGCGCCCAACTGGGCTAGGCGCAGGGCCAGCGAGCAAGTGTTTCCCCTCTGGCGGGCAACCATTTTTATCGGCTTAAAAGGTTTTGCCCTATTTCCCCTGCGGCGAACAGAGGCTCCATTGAGCCGAAAAAAATCGTTTGCCAGCCTATAGAACTTATTGCTTATTGGGTCCAGCGTCACGCTGGCGGTGAGCAGAGCGTTCAAATTTTTCGCATTGATTCAACGCGCCCATGATTGAAACCATCGAAAAACATCGGCAGGACTTCGACTCCCGCACCAGCGCAATTTCCACATCAGAACCCCTCAAACAACTTCGTATAGATTTTCTCGGAAAAAAGGGCTGTATCCAGGCCCTTATGAAAGAGTTGCGCGCGGCCGCTCCAGAAGAGAAACGCCAGCAAGGCAAACTCATCAACGATTTCAAACAGTACGTTGAAAACCTGCTGGAAGCTAAAGAAGAGGAGTTGGGCAAATCTGCCAAAAGCCAGCCTGCTAAAGGCGAAACCTTTGACGCCACTTTGCCGGGGCGAAAAGAAACCATCGGAACCCTGCACCCCATCACCCAGGTGATGGAGGAGATCATCACGATTTTTTCGGGGCTGGGGTTCCAGGTGGAAGAAGGCCCTGAAATTGAAACGGACTATTATAATTTCGAAGCCCTGAACATTCCCAAAGACCACCCTGCACGAGATATGCAGGATACTTTTTATGTCGAGGGGGGAACAGTTTTACGGACCCACACATCACCGGTACAGATTCATGTGATGGAAGACCGTGAACCCCCATTACGCATTATCGCTCCGGGAAAAGTCTACCGCTGCGATTCCGATGTCTCCCACACTCCCATGTTCCATCAAATCGAAGGGCTCATGGTGGATAAAAATGTTTCTTTCAGCCATCTCAAAGGCATCATGAACATTTTTCTCCAGGAAGTGTTTGGCAAAAATACAAAAATCCGCTTCCGTCCCAGTTTCTTTCCCTTCACCTGCCCCAGTGCCGAAGTCGATATTCAATGTGTCATGTGTAACGGCAAGGGGTGCCGGGTTTGCTCACAAACCGGCTGGCTGGAAATTCTTGGTTGTGGCATGGTCGATCCGGCAGTATTCGAATGCGTCCATTACGACCCGGAAAAATGGACCGGGTTCGCGTTTGGTCTTGGCATCGAACGCATCTCCATGCTGAAATATGGCATCAACGACATCCGCCTGTTTTTTGAAAACGACCTGCGCTTCCTCAAACAATTCTAACCCTCTGGCGAGGGAGGCGATGGGGCCAGCACTTTCTTTGGCAAGCAAAGAGTTACCTCGGCCTAACAGTTATTAATATCTGCCTCCACGGCTAGTGGCGGCGAGCCGCCGGGGGCAAGCTAGCCATCGTTTCTTCTGGTCAGCAAAGAGTTGTCTCGGCCTGATACGTTCTTACCTCGTTCCCTCCCATGCTCAGTGGTGTTTATTGTATACAGCAGTCTGCCTTCCTCTATCCCCAACTTATTGAGATTATAAGAGTATCGTATTTGGCACACGAATTGCTTTTCTATGTAATAACTGATTAAATTTTTTTCCAATACAACGTGGTTTCTCATGAATTTTCTGGCACTGAACTCGGAATACATTGGTCAACTCATTAATTTTATTAGCGTTATTTCCGTTGTCCCGACTGCATCTGCTGTGATTGGAAGGACTTTGTTAGTCCGAGAGGTTCAGCCATGACTTACGGAGTGTTAACTATTTTGCTCGCAGTGGTCATTTTTTTAGCCACCAAGGTCATCCCGGAAAAATTTCAGGGATCTACCCAAAAAGAAGATATTGGTCAGGACCCGGAAAGCAAAGTCGATCTCGCCGGACAAAAAGAAGAAACTCCCGAAAAACTTGCGCAATGGGTTTTGAAAGTGGAAAAAGCGAAAACCGACCTGAAAGAAAAATTATGCCAGCCACCTGTTTCCCTTTCTTCAGATGCTTTATTCGGTCGCGATGAAGTTCTCTCCGATTTATTCAAAACCATCAATAAAGGCAGTTCGTTTATTCAATTGCACGGTAAACCGGGCATGGGTAAAACGGCTCTGGCTCTGGAGGTGGTAAAGAAATACCGCTACAACTTCCAAAACATTAAATTGTATCTGGATTTTGATGGGGAAGAGGTTCTGTCCACCAAGGATGCCATGATACAAATTGTTCTCGCATTCCGGCCCACGGTACGTATTCCCGACAATATGACCCAGCTCAACAAGCTATACCAGCATATGATGACCAGCCGTCAGGGTGTTCTCGTTCTGGATAACGTGACTTCGGTCAAGCAGGTTAAAGAGCTGAAGCCTACTGGATCCTGTTCCTGGTTATTGATTGTTACGGCTGAAAAAAAACTGGATTTGAACGGTGTTCTTTCAACTGAAGTAGAGCCACTGGATATCGAGTCGGCGCAAGAATTTTTAATCGACTGTTCGCTCAGGTTAAAACCTCGAGCGAGAGAAATTGCCAAGCTATGCCGGTGCCTCCCTCTGGCTCTTGAAATATGCGGCCACTTTCTGTCCTCGAACATGAAGGTGCATCCGGAAGATTTTGTCAACCTGTTGCGCAAACACCGGAACAACTCATTGCTGGAAAAAAATGATGAATATGAAGAGTCACTACGAGCCGCATTCAAGGCGGTTTATCATTCCTTAAGTAATAAAGAACAAAAAACTATCAACTCGTTGGCGGTCTTTCCTGCATTCTTTGACTTGAAAGCTTTCGTTCAGGTTTGTGAGGATAACGGGGATTGTTTAAAAACCTTTTCTCAATTTGGACTGGTCAAAATCAATCCGATCACCAAGCGCTACATTTTGCACAACTGGGTGAAAAATCAACTCAAGAACTATCTTCCCGCAACGGTGGCCAGGGAGGCAAAGTTGAGACATGCGGCTTGTTATCTTCCGCTCCTTGATACAGCGCAAAAAAATATATTGCAAGGCGGCACAAAAGCCCGCGAGGGGTTTAAATTGTTTCACCGGGAGTGGGTCAATATTCAAATGGGACTGAACCGGGTGCGTAAAAACAGCGTGGAGGGAAAGAAAGCCGCAGAGCTGTTCAATTCTTATATGGTCGCAGGGGCTGAACTGTTGCCGTTGCACTATTTTTCCAAAGAATGCCGGACTCTTCTGGAAGCGGGACTGAAAGTTTCCCAAAGGCTGGGCACAAAAGAAACCGAAGCCAAACATCTTTTGAACCTTGGGGCGTTTCACAACGCACAAAAAAAATATGCGGCGGCAGAAGAATGTTTAGAACAGGCAAGCCAACTGGCTACTACCTTGAAGGATGCGCAAACCGGAGGAGAAGTCTTTAACGAAATGGCAAGGTTGTATCTCATCACAGATAAAACCCAGGAAACCATCGAGATACTTTTGCAAAAAAGAAAACTGTGCCAGGAAAACAAAATTACGGTAGACGAGGAAATCAGCTTGTTGAGGCTGGGTCTGGCCCATGAAAAAAATGGGGAGTTTGGTAAAGCCATTCTGGCAATGAAAGAAGGGCAAGCAAAGGCAAAAGAAGCTGGAAATGGCTCATGTATGGGAACCCTTCTCAAACATCTGGGCTTCTGTCTGGCTGAGGTCCATGATTTGTCCAGCTCGGAAGATTATTTCGAGGCTAGCCTGACATTGGCCCGCGGTCTGGGAAAAAGAAAAGAGGAACTGGAAATTCTCCACAGGTTTGGTGAAATTTACGCGAAATCAAAAGATATGGAGCAAGCCTCCAATTTATTTAGGGAAGGTCTCGAGCTGGCTGAAAAATATCGTGACAAGAGATATGAGGGGTTGTTTCGGGTGCAGATAGGCGATGCTTATACCGTCATGGGGGAAAAACAAAAAGCCGTGGAAAGCTATATGAATGCCTTGGGTCCACTTAAAAAAGCCAAGGAATCAAAGCTGGTCGATAAAATCAACCAAAAGTTGAGTCAGTCTTTTGAACTGGAAGAAGATAGTGAAGAATCTTTTGCATCAGAAAGAGTTATCAAACCCATCAAAAAACTCAGCCAGAACGAAGGGCTTGTTCGGGTGCAAGCTAAGGTCAATGAGTTCATTCAGCGTGGAGATAACAAAATGATTTCTTATTATATAGGGAACATCGAAAAAATTATTAAAACCCATGGCTTGGATATCAACGAACCCACTACCCGCGAAAGTTTGTTGGGGTTGATGGGGACACTTCGCGAAAACAACCATCACGCCTGCGCCACGATCTTCAAAAATAAACTCAGCCTCTAGCCCCGGCGCCAGCGTGACGCTGGACCCTGCTGGCAGTGGCCTTATCTGGTTAGCAACGATGCTCTCGGCTTGAGAGAGTTATTGTCGGTTCATCTCTTCTGTGTATGGAAGGGGAATTTGGCAACCACTTTTTGGGCCGAGATAACCCTCTGCCAGCCAAATAAAGCTATTGCACTTTGGGTCCAGCGTCACGCTGGCGGATGAGGTCCTGATCGAAATAGTTGATGGACATTCCGGCATCGAGAACCAAGCCCTGGGCGTTGATGCCGCTGGCGCGCGGGCTCAACAAAAATACGGCAGCATTGGCCGCCTCTTCGGTGGTCAGGCCTTTTTTGCGCAATGTTGCCTTTTCGGCGTATAGATAGGAATCGATATAGCCGGGTATTCCCGCTGATGCCGATGTCTTGAGCAGGCCGGGATTGATGGAGTTGAAGCGGACTTGTGAAAAAGCGCTGAACGATTTTGCTAGAAAACAGAGAGTGGAATCGAGCGCCGCTTTTGCCGGAGCCATATACCCGTAGTTTTCCGCCGCCATACGCGTGGTGGAAATCGATACCGTAACAACAGAGGCCTGCGGATCGAATAAATCCTTAAATGCGTTGGCAAGACCGATCAGGGAATAACAACTGATATCAATGGACTGAAGAAAATCCTTTTTCAGTGTTTCATGGAAGGGTTTCCAGCCCTGGGAATAATTTGCAAAAGCGATGGAGTGGACGAGTCCGTGCAAGACCTTACACTGCTCGGCAACCTCGGTCTTCAACCTTTCAATTTCCTCTGGTTTTTCCATATCACAGATGAAGACCGTTTTACCTGCCAGAAGCTTTTCCAATGATTTTTTGCGGTCTTTGGAACGGACGCTATAAATAATATTCGCGCCTTCTTCTTCCAGTATCTTCGCAATATGCCAGGCAACACTTTTCTTATTTGCTACTCCGGTCACGAGGATGTTTTTGTTTTCAAGCTCGAGGAAACTCATTTTATGTTTGCTACTCCGGTCACGAGGATGTTTTTGTTTTCAAGCTCGAGGAAACTCATTTTATGTTTGCTACTCCGGTCACGAGGATGTTTTTATTTTTAAGCCCGAGAAAACGATTTTTTGTTCGCCTTATAAAGCTATTGCCAAGCATGAAGGCTAATGAAGAATATCACGACCACTGGCCTCACGCTCTTGGCGGTCGCGTTAGCGTCACCGCCTCATTGCCACCGGCGGCTCGCCGGTCTCCGCTATTTTGTTTCCTCAATCAGCATAGCGGAAAACTCCAGGGTGACAGCGGTTTTACCGTTGACGGTGGCCTTGCCCGTCATGTATGCGGCGGTGCTGACCAGGTCTTTGAGCTTCACCTCGATCTGCATCGTGTCTCCCGGATAAACGGCGTGCTTGAGTTTGATATTGTTGACCCGGGTGAGAACCGGAATCTTGCCTTCACTGGCAATGCGTTTTCCCATCATGATTGCACCCGCCTGAAAAATGGCTTCAAAAATCAACACTCCCGGCATGATGGGTTTCTCGGGATAATGACCGGCAAAAAACGGTTCTTTCGGGTCGATCTTTTTTTCCGTCTTGATGAACTCATTATTTTCTTCGAGCACCCGGTCCACAAACAGAAAAGGCGGGCGATGGGGAATGTATTGCAGAAAATCCATTTTATAGCCCTCCGGTTACCTCTAATACCGAGCCCGTGATGTAAGCAGATTCTTTTGCGGCGAGAAACAATACCGGATAGGTCACCTCTTCTGGAGAGCCAAAGCGTTTAAGAGGAATCTGGTTTTTATAAGCTTTTTTCTGCTCTTCCGGTAGGTCACCAATAAAATCTGTGTCGATGAAACCTGGCGAAACGCAATTGACGGTTATCTTCCGGCTTGCGACTTCTTTGGAGAGGGAGCGTGTGAATGCCACCTGCCCGGCTTTTGATGCGGCATAATTTGCTTGCCCCGCAAACCCGAACTTGCCAATGGGAGACGTTAAAGTGATGATGCGCCCGTATCTCTGGCGCATCATAGACTGCACCGCCAGCTTGCACAAATTGAAGGTTCCGGTCAGGTTCGTGCCAATGACCCGGTTCCAGTCTTCGGCCTTCATCATGCCGACAACGGAATCGGAACGAATGCCTGAACTGACAACAAGGATCTGGAAATTTTCGTATTTCGCCTCGATTTTTTTATAAAACTCTTCAACTGCAGCATAATCGGCAACATCGAATTTATAAATATCGAGAAAATCTGCGTGCTCAATATTGGCTTGTTTGAAGTTCTCCGCCTGCTCATCATTACCTCGATAAGTGGCGATAACTTTCGCTCCAGATTTGAGGAACGCTTCTGAAATGGCCCGGCCTATACCACGAGTACCGCCGGTGATCAGAGCTGTTTGCCCGCTAAAATCAAATTTCATCCACTCGGCGCCAGCGTGACGCTGGACTCAGGTTGCAAGGTTTTTTCCTGGCAGACAAAAGCGACCTCGGTTCAGAGAACTGTTTCCCAGTAGCCTCCCCTGCCAAGGGGCGTGGGGCCAATAGGTCAATACCCATAAAGCAAACGGGTATTTTTGCCCCTTTAATTAGAGTTTTCATATATTTTTTTCAAGGTGTGATATCTGTTCGATAGGGGGAAGAAAGGTCTTGTTTTCAGGCGGATGCGGTCACCAGGCCCGGGCTCAACTGCCGGAGAAATTTATCCGTTTCGTTGGCGACAATGACGCCATAGTTCGCCGCGCCCAGCCAGCCCGACATGATAATTCCCACCGACCCGGCATGGAATAATCCGTTAATCTGATTAGGAAGATCCCGGCTTATTTTGAGCCCCTCAAACTTGGTTCCAAACGAAGTGCCCGAAGGGTGCAGGGTATAGCGCTTGAAAGTTTTCGGTGTGGAGGCTTCTATATGATCTATTTTTTTGCGAATGTCAGGAACATATTTTTCCAGCGCATCGAGCGTGTCCTGCTCTAAGGTGTGTTTATCTTGCCGGTACTGGGTTTCACTCAGGCTGGCCCAATCCTGATAGCGCGCGTTGGTCGAAGAAACGATGGAATAACGATTGGTCCCCGGGCGAATTTCCGGGTAATAAAACGAAAAGGTGCGGCTGGTAACGTCTTTGCTCAATATTTTATCCGTACAATATTCGTCCGCCACAGACGAGAACAGCAGGTCGCCTACATGTGGCACCGTTTCGCCTTTTTTGATTCCCATATAAACCTGACAACTGGAATTATTGAGCCGAACTTTTTTAACCTCTTTGATAAATTCAGGGGAAAAATGTTCCTCACCCGTCAGTTGCTCGATGGTGGTTATCAGGTTTGAATTGGAGAGAACGGATTTGCAAGCAATGTCCCGCCCGTTGATGCGAACCCCTTGCACCGTTTTATCTTCTACATAAATCTTTTCGACCATGCAATGTGTGCGAATATCCACACCGTTATGCAAAAGCTCCTTCTTCATTTCTTTAATCAGGTGATCGGTGCCACCCTGATAAGTGAAAACTCCCTTGTCCATGAAGTTGGAAAAAACAATGCCGTAGGTCAATGCCGGATCATCCAGGGTGGAACCATTGGCATAGGTGATCGGTTCCATGAGAAAACGCCAGACATCGGTGCGGCCCGGAAAAAAATTTTCAAAAAGTTCGCGGGTGGTCATAGCCACTTCGTCGTAAAAATTCATGCCACGGGCGGTCACAAAGAATTCGTCGATCACTTCTTTGAGAATGCCGAAACGCTCGCGCAGGATATGTGTGAAGTCTATTTTGTCAAAGGAGGTGCTGAGGGAAAACTGTGGATTGTCGAAACGCACATTTTTAAGCTGGATAACCCGCTTGGAGATATCCTGGCTCCAGTATTTTCGCAGGGTTTTGATCATGCCGCAGGGAAACCCGTGCAGGGAGATATCCATAATATGCCCGCCCTTGCGTTTGAACCAGGTGGCCATACCCCCCATATTATAATGATGCTCTGCCAGTAAAACCTTGTGCCCCATTTTGGCCAGCAGATTCGCCGAGGTCATTCCCGCCAAACCACTGCCAATCACAACCGTATCGTAGGCAGACAAAACATCCTTTAACCAGTCTTTCGATGGTTTACTCATTGTGGTTCTCAAACGATGAATTTATTGATGGCCTGTCATTGCAAAAGATGCAGGTTGGCCATGGATATGCCACTTAATGTGGCCCCAACAATACCCAAAAACCCCTGATCTGTCCCGCAAATATACAGGTTCTCAACAGGGGTTTTGCCGTTTTTAATTTTCTCTGGAGACCCATAAACAGCCCCGTTAATATGGCCTGTATATTTTTTAATTGTCTTAGGCGTAAACGAGTCTAAAAATACCACATTCTCGCGAAAATCGGGAAAAAATGTAAATAAAGCCTCCAAAGCCTGAGTCCGACATTCCTTCTTGGCGGCGATATAATCTTTTCTCGGCAGAGCGTCCCATTTACCAAAATGCGCCAGGTTGGTCAGGCGAATCAACCCTTCTTCAGGTGGTTGCGGGTATTGAAAATTATTGCCGCAACACAATACCCCGCTGGAAATATCGATCAAATCATCCGGCACCTTATAATCAAAGCGAGATTGAGTAGAAAAAAAGACAATGCTCTTATCGTAACCCAGGTTGATCGGTTCCTGGTCCACCACAAAAAGAGATTCCATAAACGAAACCTGACCCGTCTTGCATTCGTCCACGGCGGCAAGTTTGGGCTGGCAACAATTGAGCGTTTCGACATAGCCCATGGAAGAAAGCACAGCGGTAGTCGCCAGCTCCTGCTCATTTTCAAGCGTCACCGCACAAACCTTTCCCTGTTTGGCGTTGATGGTTTTGACCCCGCATCCCATCTTTAATTCACCACCCAGAGTTTTGAATTTTTCCGCCATGAAATTGAGGATATAGTGCATGCCCCCTTGCGGTCGGCAGAAACCTTCTACAAAAATGCTCTTGAACATGATGACAAACTGGTAAAAATCCATGTCCCCTTCACGCGCATTGCCATAATACATCAGCGGACAAAACAGCATATCGACCAACACCGGATCGCTGATATAAGACTCTAAAACAGGTCGGGAAAAAAGACGGTCGGCACTCTCAAGGTTCAATGCGTCATAAGTCAGAATCTTTTCCACCAGTTTGTTGAATCCGTCAATCTGCTCGGGAAACTGGTCGGCGACCTCCTGCCGGAAAAACTCAAAATCGTTGGTAAATCGCAGGGAATTCTCAGGAAAACGTATTTCCGACATATTCTGCTCGCACAGGCGGAAATCGTCATGGCTGAAACGCAGTTGTTTCAATAGCTTGCCGAGTGGCGACGACCGAACTCCTTTAGGAGTGAAATTGGTCATCGCGTGCAGACCCACATCGAATACGCGGTTTTTTCGCGTATAAAAGGAGTTCAAACCGCCAATCACGCTGTGTTTTTCAACGATGCAGACCTTTTTGTCGAACATGGCCAAACGAATGCCCGCGGCCAAGCCCGATAAACCCGCACCGATAATGATCGTGTCGTAACGCATTTCCAAATTATACCACCAGCGTGACGCTGGACTCAGCACAGGCTAATAAAAATTATTTTCGATCAAGGGGAACTGTAAGAATTTTGCAGTCAAAAAAATAGGAGGGGGGTATGAAAACCTAACTGGCCAACTGTCGGTCTTTTAATAATGGGGTGAGATAAGAAACACAGCCTGCCAGCGTTGCCAGATGTTCGTAATCTTTTTCCGGCACTTCAATATTGAAACGCTTGCGCAATTCCATGACGATATCAAGAAAATCCATGGAATCCAGATCAATCTGGTCCCTCAATTTGGTATTGTCGTCAATAGAACTGATATCCTCGTCCGGTGCAATATCGGTGAGGATATTAAGAATAACCTGTCGTACATCTTCAATCGTCATTACTTCTCTCCAAAATCCACGTTAACCCTGATTTTAGTAGAAGATAGAGCAGATTTCAACCCTAAATTTGCGGAGAGCCTCCGCAGGCACCAGCGTGACGCTGGACCCGGTTTTTCCCGGTCAAGAGGGGGCTAAAAGATGGTTCCCCCCTGTCAAGGGGGGCTAGGGGGGTTGCCGTCATCGCCAGCGACTAGAAGGAGCCTCAATGGACCCCTCTTTTACAAAGAGGGGCTGGGGTGATTTAGAAACTTAAAGTTTGGTATGTCAGATATTGCAATTTCTCATTGGGTCGGGCATCACTCAGGCGATGGCCCACCCGATTTTTTCATTTCAGCAATATTATCTTTTAACAGTTGGGCCCTGTGCGGCAGGCCGACCTTTTCAACAACCTGCAACGCTTTCTCAAAATAGTCAATAGCCTGATGATAGTCACCCTTTTCAGACCAAGCTACCCCCAAGTTGTTCCAGTTTCTTGCAACATTGGGATGTTCGGGGTCAAAGGTTTTTAAATCGGAGGCCAAGGCTTTCTCATAGTAGTCAATGGCTTTGTCGTGGTCGCCCTTACTCTTCCACGCCAAGCCAAGATTACTCCAAGCTATTGCCACATCGGGGTGTTCAGAACCAAAGGTTTTCAAGCTGGATGCTAATGCTTTCTCAAAATAGTCGATGGCTTTGTCGCAGTCACCTTTGTTGCTCCACTCCCCTCCAAGATTGTTCCATCGTATTGCCACATTGGGGTGTTCGGGCCCAAAGGTTTTTAAATCTGACACCAATGCTTTCTCAAAATAGTCGATGGCTTTATCGTGGTTGCCTTTGGAACCCCACGCTGACCCGAGATTGTTCCAGGTTGTTGCCGCCTTAGGAGAGTCGGGTCCTAATGTTTTTAGAACAACCGGCAACACTTTCCCGAAATAGTCAATGGCTTTGTCGTAATCGCCTTTTTCTAACCACACCGCACCCAAGTTGTTCCAAGCCCTTGCCACATCGGGGTGTTCGGGGCCAAATGTTTTTAAATCGGAATCCAATGCCTGCTCAAGATAGCCAGTGGCTTTATCGTATTGACCCAGAGTGTCAGCCAGAACCCCCGCATCGTTTAAATAAAGGGTATTACTGGGAGCAAGCTCGACGGCCTGCTCATAATATTTTTGCGCCGTGTGATAGTCAATACGGTCCTGGGCCAGTTTAGCCAGAGAAAACGCCACTTCCGCCCACGGCTCATCCTGACTCTGCCTTTCTTCCATGAATTGGGAGAATAGTTTTTCTAACGATGAAGGGTCTCCTGCTTCCAGTTTTTGTTTTGCTTCGTCTAACTGGTCTTCACCCACGGCGTTTTTCAGCTTCTCGTTTTCGAGTGCCTTGTCCGCTTCCGCCAAAGCCGTTTTTCTGTCTTCCAGGGCTTTTTGGGTGTCGTCAAGTTTGACTTGAATTTCCGCTAGCTCCTGATTCAGGGTTTTAATTTCAGCCGTAACCTTCTCGTCTTCAGGGGCTCCTGAAGTTAAAGCTTTTTGGACATCCTGAACAAGCTTCTGGTTTTTTTCTTCCAAAGATTTTTTAAGATTCTCAAGTTCTTTTTTAAAATTCTCTGGATTTAAATTGATCTGGATGTTGGTTGCGGGTGTGGACGTGGGTTGTATGACCGGGGTACTAGGAGCTTCCATTCCTAGTTCCATGCCTTTCTTCTTAAATTTAAAATTACCGAGCTTTCCGGTATAGAACAATCCCCCTACTACAACAATCAGCAAGGCAATAATCCATGTCCATTCGATACCCATCCGCATCTCCTGGTAAACGAGGCAAAAGTTTCCTTAACCTAGCAGAAAAAATTCTATCAACC
>CAZEBI010000057.1:0-7590 GCA_964510355.1 uncultured Nitrospina sp.
CTTCGAGAAAATTCACGATATATCAAAAAAAAAGCACCAGAGGATTTCTTAAAGGGTCATGCGGATAGGGAGAAAAAAGACCTGGCAATCCAGTACACTCTTGCAGAATGGTGCGACCAGTCCCTTGGGACAAATGTGCAGGACCAAGTTAACGGCGAAATCATCAAATGGCTGGGAAGTTTTCTCGATGAGGGACACGCACCTTGGAGTATGCCCGATAGAAAGAAAAAATTTTATGGGGTGTGGAAAAAATTAGCTTTAGACGATGCGTCGGGTTCCATATTGGGTATTCAAGATTGGGAAAATAAAATTCTTAATTTTCCCGATCAACCTGAAGATGCAATTCTTGAAAACTTATCCTCGTTAGCCATTCCCAAGAATTTGTGGGATGGCTATTTTTCTTTGCAGTTCGCCCAATTGTCTGGATGGACGGGGTTCATTAAATGGCGCTCGGAGCAAACGGGTTATGCGTGGCAAAGTGCTTTTCCTATTAATCTTATCGAGTATATGGCCATCCGCCTTTTTTATGAACGGGAATTAGTAATGCTGGCTTGCCAGGAAAAACTAGGAATTCCCGGCACCTATGCTTCGATAAACGAATACCTAAACAATCATCCTACTGGATATGGCCTCTATAAAGAATTCCGGTCGCGAGTGCTGCCAAACGAGGTAGTTGATTATTTAAACATGTCTTTGTTCGCTCAGGATCCTCTGAATATAGAAGCCCTTGATCGATGCGATGCCAGGTTGATTTCAACATGGCAGCAAACCCTAGAAAAGCAAGGGGCCGAAGGCCAAACCTTGATGGTAATGCATCTTGCTCAAGCATTAGGTGTGTCAACACAGGATGTGGCGAAAAGCACTCCCGATACGTTAACCACTTTGCTGAGTTGGCTCGAGCAGTTTCCAGAATCTCAACACGGGCCTATTTGGCTGGATGCCTTTGAATCCACCTACATCAAGGGTTTTTCCGAAAAGATTTCACCCAATCTTGAGAAATTGCGTAAGAGTGATGAGCTTGAAGAACAACCTCCTGAATCTCGTCCACTGTCTCAGGCAATTTTTTGCATCGATGTTCGTTCAGAATGCTTTAGAAGACAACTTGAGGAAATTGGGGGAGTTGAAACGTTTGGGTTCGCTGGTTTTTTTGGTATCCCCATATGCTACCAAGGGTTTTCGAGCGAACAACAAACAGACCAATGCCCCGTCCTTCTAAAGCCCACACATGTCGTAAGGGAAATTCCTCGTGCATCTCAAGGTAAGGCTGCAGAAAAATTTTTAGAGTGTCAGCAAATCGCCAAGACGGGTCATACCCTGCTACATGATTTAAAAGAAAACGTAGTCACCCCCTATGTTATGGTTGAAGTTATTGGTTGGGTTTTTGGGTTTAAGCTATTGGGCCAAACCTTGAAGCCAAAATGGTTCAAAAAAGCAATGTCTTGGATGAAAGATAGTTTAGCGATTCCCATAAGAACGACACTCACTGTGGACAAAATCCAGCGAGAAGAAGCTTATGAAATGGTTGCAACCAAACACCGCGCCGCTATTTATCGATTATTTACTAAAAAATATGGTCAGCAGGGTGCCACGGTTCCTCATGCTCAGGTGGAGCGCTTACGAAAACTCACGCTGAATCAAATTTCACCTGACAGCAATGAGAATGAGGAACTTTTTCGTTTGCTGAAATGGAACGAATCTGATCTGGAGCAATTTATTATAGAGCTCAGAAAAGACTTTAATCTTCATGAAAGAGATTTAGATTATCAGATACAAAAGATCGCACAGACAGGGTTTACTGTATCCGAACAGGTCAACTATGTAGAAACAGCTCTAAGGCTTTTAGGATTCACGAAAATATTTTCCCGACTCGTTTTGTTATGTGGGCATGGCAGTACTTCGGATAACAATCCCTACGAATCGGCTTTGGATTGTGGTGCCTGTGGCGGGAATCATGGAATTTCGAACGCACGCGCTCTTGCCGTCATGGCCAACAATCCACAGGTTCGGCAAAGGCTAGCCGAGAGAGGCATAACGATTCCGCCAGACACCCATTTTTTTCCGGGGCAACATGACACGACAACAGATGAAGTGGAACTCTATGACTTGGAAGAGGTCCCTGCTACACACCGAAAAGATTTGCTCAGACTACAACATGACCTCCAGGAAGCCGGTGAAAAAAATAGTCGAGAACGACTCGCTCGCTTTCCTGACGTGCCTGCTATAAAGGAGATTGATGAGGCATCCCCGTTGACGAAGGTACGAAGTATGGATTGGTCCCAGGTTCGACCCGAATGGGGGCTGTCTGGGCATACGGCCTTCATTATAGGGAAGCGTTCGTTGAGTCAGGGAATAAATTTTGAGGGCCGGACTTTTTTACATTCTTATGACCATTCACAAGATCCGGACGGAAAATATTTAGAAATCATCATGACCGCCCCCATGATTGTTACCAATTGGATCAACATGGAACATTATTTTTCTACGGTTGACCCAGTGGTCTATGGGGCAGGAAGCAAAGTGTATCACAATGTGGTCGGAAACATAGGGGTCATGTATGGCTCCGAAAGTGATCTATGTGTTGGACTTCCCATCCAAACGGTTTTCAATGGGGATAATCCTTACCACGACCCCATGCGGTTATTTGCTGTCATTGAGGCTCCGTTGGAAAGGATTGCTAGCATCGTGGGGCGACATGAAATTTTGCAACGATTGACGGGAAATCGGTGGATCAATCTTGTCTCCATAGACCCTGATACCAAGAAATTTTTCCTCTTTCGATCGCCGAAAGATTGGCAACCCATTAATTAACCTTATCTTTTTGAGGAGACTTGAGACAACATGGGCAACATAAAACTTCATCCAATGAAAGAAATAAAAATCATTATTGAGGGAGAGCATATTCATTATGTTACGGATGTTCTCGACCGAATCAAAGCGAGCGGCTATACCATTTTTAGCAATATTTCAGGAAAAGGGGCTCACGGGTACCACGAAGGGCATTTAATGTTTAATGATACGAGTAGCTTGCAAATGATTTTGACGGTTGTTCCAGAAAAAAAGCTAGAGCCTATTCTCTCTGGCCTGAAGCCATTTTTGGAACGTCACTCAGGGAGCCTTTTTGTGTTGGATGCGAGTGTACTCCGGCCCGATCGTTTTGATTCTAAAGAAGCATAAAGCCATTTAAATCAACACCCACAAGCAACTCAAAGATCAACATCCACCTGCGTGTTCAAGTTCCCGTCATCTGGTGGAATTTCCGCATTGAACTTTCTTCAATATTCATAATAATTTGTTTCAACTGTTGATCAGCATGGGTAACAATACTTGCACCATCTCCACAGCATAGGTCAATAGTAGCAATATGAACAAGTGAACCACTTTTGTTTTCACTATTCAAGAAAGCAAATTTTCTTCCAAAATATCTGTGGGCAAAAATTCACTATCTTATGAGCTAGGAACCATGGTGAAGATCATCGGTAAAATGAGTTCTGCCCTTTTCGTCTTTCCATTTGTATACTTTGGCTTCACTCTGGGCCGGGAATACCCACAGAATTGCCAGAAACACAGAAATGACTCGGCACATAAGCCCACCTCACAAAGTAGATTGACAAATAAATACTACCACACCTCTGTGTGAGATGAAAAAACTCCGAGCACCCTTCGGGGCAGGCTAACTATGCTGGAATAAACTCGTTTGAATTGTTATCATTTCAAAGAGACTTATTTAAAGGAGTAAAACATGGCTCGTATAGTCATCCTGTTTTTTATTCTGATGTTTCCGACTGCCGCATTTGCGTCCGATAAAGCACAACTCAACCTCTGGAAAAAAGACCCTTTTCGTTATGGTCGCTGTGGACACTGTGCGAAGCTGGTCAGTGCTGCGGAAAACAAAGACCTGGCAGATTTCTTTCCTTTTGTTAACCTTGAATTACAGTCGGGTTATTTCGTAGCAGACCTGACCGGACCGACTGGCACGTCTGTCACCTTATACGGATTGAAAGATTTTCGCACTGACCGTGGTTATCTGGTCATTGTAAAAAAGGATGACTCGATTGTAGAAATTGATGATCTTGAGGCATTTGCCGCAGGCAAGTGGACGGATGTTGAAAAAGAACAGGGGGCCTACTCTGTCTTTTACCATCCGCATGAAAATTTCAAATCTCTCATCGCATCCATACGGTGGGGTAAAGGCCCGCAATCGGAAACCGACAACTGAAACTCACTATGCGGGAATAAACTCGTTGGGTTTGCTATCGTTTCTATAGGAAACATTTATTAGGGGATAAAATATGATTCGCATAGCATTGCTATTGATAACTGTCTTGCTAGCTATGCCTGCCTCGTCGAGCGTGGCGTGGACATTGGTGTCGCATCCGGGAGTGCAAGTAGAAGACGGGTTGGAGTTTTTACCACTCTGCCCACAGACGAGAAATACAGCCAACGCACCGGATGAGTTTCTCCGATTAAACAATCCACTCAAACCCTCCCCGGAAAATATTTTTGCAGGCCAAACCCTGTTCCACTTCGATGCCAAGCCCGGTCCGTGCAGAGTTTGCCACGGCATAAGCGGAAACGGACTGGGTATTTTATTTCGCGAACTGAGCCCCAGCCCGCGCAACTTCACCTGCAACCAGACTATGGACCCCCTTAGCGATGGGCAATTGTTCTGGATCATCAAAAATGGTTCACCCGGAACCGCCATGCCGGCCTTCAAGAACCTGCATGAGGAACAAATCTGGCAGTTGATCCACTATATTCGCCATTATTCAAGGACCGACGATTAGCAGGGTGCAACTATAGTATTCGGCCTTCATGTCGGGTTTTGTCCAATCGTTCAACCCCCCTTGTCAGGGGGAACCGTGCCTGATAAGAGGGGTTGAGGTGCTTGACCTCAACCTGCCAGGCAAGCGGTACCTGCTCAGGAATCAAACTTCAGCTTCATAAACAGAATTGTCAAAACTAAAATCAGGGTGACGACATTCCAGAATATGATGGGCGGTTTCTGAATTAAAAACCCATAAGCCAACCAGAACATCACCCCCACGCTGAAAACGGAAAACATGCCCAAAGAAAGATCAGCGGCGGATTTGCTTTTCCATGTTTTCACCACCTGCGGCAGAAACGAAATAGTAGTCAAGAGACCTGCGATAAAACCTACCAGGGTGGTTGTATCCATTCCAGTGGACCCCTATAAAAAGTTAATTTTTTTGAATCAGAAAAAACCCGCCCACCAACAACAAGATACCGAACAGTCGGGCTTCACTTATTTTTTGAATGGGGAAACCGAACCATCCAAAATGGTCCATCAAAACCGAAGCGATCAATTGGCCTGCCAGCAATAACCCGACCAAAGCAAGTGCCCCTATTTTTGGCCCTGCAATGATAGACCCCAAAACCACTGCGGCACCGATGAGACCTCCGCCCCACACCCAAACCGGCATTGCCACAATCGTCCCCAACGCGGGAAAAGGAGCCTTGGAGAAAATCATCATGCTTGCCAGCAAACATAATGTGCCCACTAGAAAAGAAACCAGCGCCGCCAATAAAGGACTGCTGATAAACCGTGCCAGCTCAGCATTGATGCCCACTTGCACCGGCAAGAGGAACCCCACAAAAAATGCCAGGGACGTATAAAGATAGTTCATAGTGCCTCCGTCTGAAAACACAATTAAATCGAGATCGTGCTATGCAAGAAAATATTTTGGACGCTGTTATTCTTCATCCTCCGCCAACTCTTCTGCCAGTTCGACGATCAGTTTGAGGGTACCGATGATCTGCAAGCGATCCTCCTCCTCCATCTCTCTGAGCCAGTTCTCATAACCATTTTGGACCAGTTGGGTTCTTCCAGAAAATCCGTTCCCCCGGTCCGCATCAAGGTCAAGTAAGCACGAAAACTCTTCCTGCGCCTGAGCCATGACTTGGAAAAAACTTTCCGGGCCTTGAATATATTTGCAGACTTTAGAGGTTTCGGGCAGTTGTTCGGACAATTCAGTTAAAATGGGATGCGATTGAGAATTCATAATAAAAAAGCTCTAATAAGGTTGAAAATTATCAATTTCTTTCTATAATCATAGTCTTATGAGATAAGAGACTTAATCATTATAGAGTACTTTTATTTTCAAGGCTTTCCCAAAATTTACCTGAAAAACATAAAATATGACGGCGCAAAGAGGCACTTTGAATCTGGACGAGTTCATGCAAGGCTTGGTGAAAAGAAATCCCGGAGAAACAGAATTCCATCAGGCCGTTGAAGAGGTTGCCGTCAGCATCATTCCCTTCATCAATGAGCACCCAAAATATATCGAAAATCAGATTCTTGAGCGGATGACCGAGCCCGATCGAACGATCATTTTCCGGGTCTGTTGGGAAGATGATAAAGGAAGTATCCGTACCAACCGGGGTTACCGAGTCCAATTCAATAATTCTATCGGCCCCTATAAAGGTGGGCTTCGCTTTCACCCCTCTGTCAACTTGGGCATTCTCAAGTTCCTGGGTTTTGAACAAACCTTCAAAAACAGCCTGACCACTCTTCCAATGGGTTCTGGAAAAGGCGGGGCAGATTTCAACCCAAAAGGAAAATCGGAACGGGAAATCATGCGCTTTTGCCAGGCCTTTATGACGGAGCTGTCAAAACATATCGGTGAGAATGTGGATGTTCCTGCAGGAGATATTGGGGTCGGTGCAAGAGAAATCAGTTATATGTTTGGTCAGTACAAGCGCCTGAAAAATGAGTTCACAGGAGCTTTGACAGGCAAGGCCCTTGAATTTGGCGGGAGCCTCATACGAAAAGAAGCTACGGGTTATGGTTGTGCCTATTTCATGGAAGAAATGCTGAAACATCAGGGCGACTCCATTGAGGGAAAAAACTGTATTATCTCAGGGTCCGGGAATGTCGCCCAATTTTGCGCCCAGAAAATAATGCACCTCGGAGGAAAAGTGCTGACTCTATCTGATTCCTCCGGGTTCATTTATGACCCGGATGGATTGAACGAGGAAAAGCTGGATTTCATCATTGATTTAAAAACCAACCGCCGGGGAAGGATTTCCGAGTTCGCAGAAAAATTCAACTGCGAATTCCATAAAGATAAAAGACCCTGGTCCATAAAAACGGATCTGGCATTCCCCTGCGCCACCCAGAATGAGCTTGAATTGGCAGATGCCAAACAACTCATAAAAAATGGATGTCAGGCCGTCGCCGAAGGCGCCAATATGCCCACCACTAAGGATGCGATTGAAGCTTTCCACAAAGCCAAAATCATTTTTTCACCAGGAAAAGCCTCCAACGCCGGAGGTGTCGCCGTATCCGGGCTGGAGATGACCCAAAATAGTATTCGCCTTTCGTGGCAAAGGGAGGAACTCGAAGAGCGATTAAAAACGATCATGCATGATATCCACCAGCAATGCGTCAATCATGGCACCGAAAAAGACCATGTCGATTATATCAAGGGAGCAAATATTGCAGGGTTTGTAAAGGTCGCCGATGCAATGGTTGCTTATGGCGTAATCTGACAAGTTATTGCATATACGAATCAAACCTCACAGGATCGTCATCACGAACCGCAAGGCGGTGTGGCGATCCAGAGTTTCGCT
>CAZEBI010000057.1:7623-15044 GCA_964510355.1 uncultured Nitrospina sp.
GGAGCCTGTGCTGAGCGTAGCCGAAGTGCTCGCAATGACGACTTATGTAAAGCCCTCCTCGAAAATATAAAAACCTGAAAATTGAGAACATAAAATATGGCCTCCAAAAGTTCATCTTTTGATATTGCATCCACCACCGATTTGGCGGAAGTCCAGAACGCCTGCAACCAGACAATGCTTGAAATCAGACAGCGGTATGATTTCAAGGGCAGTAAAAGTCAGGTTGAACTGGATTTAAAAAAAGCCGAAGTCACCATCCTTGCCGATGATGGCAACAAGCTGAACGCCGTCGTCGATATTTTACAAAGCAAGCTGATCAAGAGGAAGGTGTCCATCAAGGCGATGGACTATGGCAAAATAGAGTCCGCCTCCGGTGATTCGGTCCGGCAGGTCATTGCCATTCAGCAGGGAATTCCCCAGGAAAAAGGCAAAGAAATCATCAAGTTTATCAAAACCCTGGGCTTGAAAAAAATGCAGGCTCAGATAATGGACGATCAGGTTCGGGTGACCGGGAAAGATAAAGACGACTTGCAATCGGTCATAACAAGCCTGAAAGGAAAAGATTTTGGCGTTGATATGTCGTTCACGAACTATCGCTAGAACCCCAGTCAACTTCATAAACCCCCTCAATCCCCCTTATCAGGGGGAGGCATAGTTCCCCCCTGACAAGGGGGGCTAGGGGAGTTAAAAATACCCGTGCGATACCCGGACTAGCTCGCATAACGGCAAATGCGCGGATCAGGTAAAACCTAAAAGTTCCAAAATCTTTTCACCCAGTAATCTGGAATCCGCACGGGCTGTCACAATCCGGTCAAAGGAGGTAAGAGGCTCTTCAACGACAACGGCATCTGCAAGCTCCCGAATACAGGCCTCGTTATCGGGAGCAGAAACTTCGGTGAGCAGTCCGGCTCGCGCTAGAGAAACCACTGACAGCCCCAATGCACCAAGCACTTTCCCTGCCCGATAATGATCCGTTAAAATTTGCGGCAGAATCGGATCATTCCAGATTGAGTTTTTAGCACCCTTCCCTCCGACAACCACGATGGCATCGTATTTTTTATTAGGCAGAAACCTTTTATCCCAATCTGCTAAAATCCCATCGGGAAGTACTTTTGTCTTCATTTCCCCGACAGCTTCCTTCCCTGTCTTGGAAAGGACAACAGTTTTAACTTCTTCAAAAACAGATCGTAGCTCCAACAACTGTTGATCACAAAACCGGTTTTGTGGGATCACTAACAGGATAATAATAGATTCACAATTCAACACAAGCCACCCAGGAGCTTTTATGCCAATTCTAATGACAGCCCGTTATCAGATCTATCCTCATGCCATGGACCGCTGCAAAAAAGCGATTCAGGCTTTAGTTGAGCACGTAAAAAAAATGAGAAAGAAACACTTTTTTATATGGCACAGCAGGAAATATCAAACCCGTATGTCTTTTTACATATTATGGTGTTCAAGGATGAAGTTGCTCTGACCCTACACCGCTCTTCCAAAGCAGCGGAACGGTTTGTCAAAGTCTTATACCCTGAAACCATCGACCCTCTCGAATTCATGGAGTACGATTTGACGGCCACAAACTTCAATCTCCTGACGGGGAAATAAATCCGTCATTCGTTGATGTCCTTTAAAAGGTCTGCCACTTCCGCAAGTTCATTTTCAAGGCCAGGGGGTGGCCTCATCACACTCCCCTCTTCACTATTCTTCAGAAAATATGTGCGTAGCTGATAGTGCCGGTCAACCCGAATCCAGCTCTTTCCATCGCCGGAGAGCTCATCGCTTCCCAGCAGAACTTTTTTTCGGATGAAGGTGATCAGGTTCTGCGAGGGCACGTTGGAAACTTTACTGTTGCCTCGGCGAATCATCACCACTTTTAAAGGTTTAGGCATGAGAATAAGAGAAATTAAACATTATCGTTAGAGGACTCAGGGCGTAATGGCCCGCCAAACAAATCGGCCACCATTAAGGTTACACCAATGGTGATGCAGGAGTCAGCGATATTAAAAGCCGGAAAATGTTGCCCCTTGATGACTAAATCAATAAAGTCGATCACCTCGCCATGAAGGGTTCTGTCGATGAGGTTGCCAATCGCACCACTGAATATCAAAATCAACCCGGCGTGCACCAGTTTTTTTTCTTCGGGTGTCTGGTGAAAAATAACAAGGATCGCCATAATCGCAATAGCAGATATAGCTATGAACATGAGAGCTTTGTATTCAAATTGCTGGCTGGAAAACAACCCAAACGCCACCCCTGAATTGCGAATATGGGTCAGATTAAAAAAACCTTCAATCACCTGCACCGAATAATTGAGCGTGATATTGCGCGAAACCATGAGCTTGGTGTACTGGTCCGCCACGATCAAAAACCCGGACACGATGAACAGCAGAGAATATTTATTTTTCAAGGTTTTCACTCAAACTCCTGTCGCGCAGACACGATAAGGCATAAGACATCCATTCTTAAAGTTTCTCATTCAAACTCCTGTCGCGCAGACACGATAAGGCATAAGACATCCATTCTTAAAGTTTCTCATTCAAACTCCTGTCGCACAGACACAATACAGACATCCATTCCCAAAATTTCTCATTCAAACTCCTGTCGCCTGAAGATGATCTTCACAACGCCGGCAAATTTCACCATTCGCTTCATGAGTATCGGAGTCAAAATAATTCCAGCAACGGTCGCATTTTTTCCCCGGGTGCATTTCCGATGAAACCTTTACCCCTTGCAACAAATCACTTTCATATATTTTCTCTTCGGCATTCAGGCTGTCGACCAGATCTACTCGGGAAACGATAAAGAGGTATTGCAATTCACAGCCTTTAACAAAGTCTTTGTATTTTTCGGGCAATTCCAGTTTAACAATGGCATCCAGAGAGTGACCAATGACTTTCTCCCTGCGGCTGGTTTCCAGAGCCTTGCTCACCTCCCCTTTCAGGGCAACGAGAAACTCCCATTTCTTCACAAGACTCTCATTAAAATCCACATCTCCCACATCCGGGAACTGAGACAAGTGAACACTTTGGGCATCCACTCTTTCTTTGGGAAGATAAGACCAGACTTCCTCGGCGGTAAAACTCAGGATGGGGGCGATCAAGCGTACCATTCCCATTAAGAGAATAGACAGGGCAGTTTGGCCCGAGCGCCTGCCATGAGATTTAGCCGGATAGGTATAGAGCCTGTCCTTGAGAGTATCCAGATAAAAAGCACTCAACTCGATAATACAAAAATTTGTGAACGAGTGATAAAACACATGGAATTCATAGTTCTCATAAGCCGTTAATATTTTATCCCGCAAAACATCAAAGCGGTGCAGAATATAACGATCTATCTCGAGCATTTCTTTGGTTGCAACCCGGTCGTCCTCGAAATCAAAATCATTCAGATTCCCCAACAGATAACGAAAAGTATTGCGGATTTTTCTATACGATTCCGTCAGACGTTTCAAAATCTCATTGGAGATGCGAATGTCTTCCCGGTAGTTTTCCGAGGCGACCCAAAGGCGGAGTATTTCCGCGCCATACTGGTCGATTATTTTTTGCGGTGCAATCACATTGCCCCTGGATTTGGACATTTTTTTGCCCTTCCCATCCACAACATACCCATGCGTCAATACCGACTTATAGGGTTCCTTGCCTCTTGTTCCGATGGATTCCAATAATGAGCTATGAAACCACCCTCGATGCTGGTCACTGCCTTCGAGATAAAGATCGGCAGGCCAGTGAAGTTCGGGCTTACCCTCGATAACGGCGACATGACTGATACCCGAATCAAACCAGACATCAAGAATGTCGTTCTCTTTAGTAAATTCTTTCCCACCGCAATGGCAAACCGTTCCTGCGGGCAAAAGTTTTTCGGGTGCCGTATCAAACCAGAAATCCGCTCCGTGCTTTTCCACCCCCTGCGCAACGAGTTCAAATAAGTCGCTGGAATTTATAAAATCTCCACAGGCATTACAGGTAAATAATGTAATCGGCACTCCCCAAGCTCTTTGCCGGGAGACACACCAATCGGGCCGGTTTTCAATCATGCTATGAATCCGGCCCCGCCCCCATTGCGGAATCCACTTTGTGCGATCAATAGCCTCCAGGGCATTTTTACGCAGGTCGTTTTTATCCATTGCAATGAACCACTGGTTCGTTGCCCTGAAAATAATGGGCTTATGGCACCGCCAACAATGCGGGTAGGAATGTTTGATGTTTTCATTGCGAATTAAAAAACCATCCTGCTTGAGCTTTTCGATGATCGCAGGATTGGCTTTGCGAACAAACATTCCACCAAAATGTTCGACTTCGGGGTAAAAGACACCGCCATCGTCAACTGGATTATAAGGTTCCAGACCATATTTCAGGCCAACGATATAGTCATCCTGCCCATGCCCGGGTGCCGTGTGGACACAACCTGTTCCCTGCTCTAAAGTGACATGCTCACCAAGGATGACTTTCGACTCTCTATCAATAAAAGGATGACGGCAGACTGCATTTTCCCAGTCCGCACCCTTGCACGATGCCAAGACTTTATAATCCTGCATTTCCCATTCCGCCACCAGGGCCGACAACCGATCTTCAGCCACGATATAGGTATCGCCCGCATGCGCAACCGCAACATAAATAAAATCAGGATGCAGGCTGATAGCAAGGTTAGCCGGCAGAGTCCAGGGGGTCGTGGTCCAAATGACCATATAGAGTTTCGCACCGTCCAGCGCCACCATGCTTTGAGGAACCCCCGACTGCACCGGAAACTTGACATAAATAGAAGGAGAAGTGTGCTCGGCATGTTCCACTTCGGCTTCCGCCAAAGCGGTTTTGCAGGAAGTACACCAATGGACAGGTTTAAGACCTTTATAGACCAGCCCCTTTTCGACAAACTTGCCAAACTCCCGCACAGTAGTCGCTTCATAGGAGAAGCTCATCGTCAGATACGGGTTGTCCCAGTCGGCAAGTATGCCTAACCGTTTAAACTCTTCCTTCTGAATATCGACAAACTCCTGCGCATAAACCCGGCATTGTTTACGGATTTCTGATTTTTCGAGGCTCAACTTTTTTTCTTTAAGTTTTTTACCAACTTGATGTTCAATGGGAAGACCATGGCAGTCCCACCCTGGTATGAACCCCGCATCAAAGCCTTTCATAGTCATGATTTTGACAATGAAATCTTTTAGCAATTTATTCAGCGCATGGCCGATGTGGATATGGCCATTGGCATAAGGCGGCCCATCGTGAAAAACAAATTTGGGTTTGCCTTTTGCCGACTGACGGATTTTCCCATAAAGCTCCTCCCAACGAACCAGCATTTCCGGTTCACGTTTGGTCAGGCTGGCCTTCATGGGAAAGTCTGTAACGGGTAAATTGAGGGTGTCTTTCATTTCCATAAGATGTTTTCTATTTATTAGTTCTAATTGAGTTTCATCGCTTGTTTAGCCTGCGCCAGGGTAGACTTGGCCACGGCATGGGCTTTGAGAGTGCCTTCGTGCAGAATATCTTTTACGTCATCCGGCCTTTTAAGAATTTCATGGCGTTTTTCCAGCATCGGTCGCATGCCTGCAATCATCGTTTCTGCAAGCATCATTTTACAGTCTCCACAGCCTATCTTTGCAGACCGACAACCGGCTTCGATCTCATCCCTCTTTGCTCGCGAGGTATAGATTTTATGAAACGAATACAGGTTGCACACTTCAGGATCGCCCGGATCATCGCGTCGGGCGCGAGCAGGGTCGGTGAGCATCGACTTAACTTTTTTAGTGATGTCTTTTTCGCTGTCTGAAAGGAAAATGGCATTATTATAAGTCTTGCTCATTTTCCTGCCATCGATCCCGTTCAGTTTGGAAATCTCTGAAATTTTTGCATCCGGCTCAATAAAAACCTTCTTTTTGTAGAGCTTGTTAAACCGCCTGACAATTTCCCGCGATAACTCAAGATGCGGAGCCTGATCGATTCCAACCGGAACACAATCCGCTTTGTATAAAACGATGTCAGCGGTTTGCAGAACCGGATAACCTAAAAACCCGTATGAACTCATATCCACACTTTTAATTTCGTCTTTCTTTTCTTTATAGGTGGGGTTTCGCTCCAGCCAGGGCACAGGAACCATCATCGAAAGAATCAGGTGGAGTTCGGCGTGTTCAGGAATTCTGGATTGGACAAACATCGTGCATTTTTCAGGGTCCAGCCCGGCACTCAACCAATCGACTGCCAACTCAAAAGAAAATTCTTTAATACGGTGTGGATCTTCATACAGGGAACTGAGCGCATGCCAGTCGGCGATAAAAAAATAGCACTCAAACTCATCCTGCAAACTCACCCAGTTTTTAAGGGCACCAAAATAGTTTCCGAGATGCAGTTTTCCAGATGGCTGCATGCCGCTCAATATCCGCTTTGTTTTCATCGATCTCAATCCGTCCGAATCAGGCAAAACTCGCCCTTAAAATTTCAATAATCATGGGAAACGTTTCCTGGCTCAGGAAAAGCACCGAATAATTGATGGGTAACATTAAAATGGTTGCGAGAATCCCCGTGTGGGCAAAATGATCCAGCAGAAAAACCCCTAAAATCAGAAAAGCCCCAAACCGGTCCAGGTCGGTCATTCTCTCGGCAATTTTCTGAGAAACCATTCCCTTGAGCACGCTGGACCCATCCAAGGGATACATGGGCAACATATTGAAGATCGCCAAAGCAACATTGATCCATATACCATAAGCTAAAATAACAAACAAATAAGAAAAGTCGGGGGAAATCAAACGAATAAAGAAACTACAGCCCACCGCAAGAGCAATATTAGCAAGCGGTCCGGCAATCGCTACATACATCATGTCGCGACGCGGATTTCCGAAGTTCCTCGGATCTACAGGCACAGGTTTGGCCCAGCCAAAACCCACAAAATAGAAAAAAAGCACCCCAAGAATATCCAGGTGCCGTAGAGGATTGAACGAAAGCCTGCCAAGACGTTCAGCGGTATCATCACCCAGCAGCAAAGCCATTCTACCGTGCGAATATTCGTGCACCGTAAGAGAAAACAAAATGACCGGGGTCATTAGTAGCATCAATTGCGTTTTATTCAAAAAAAAAAGCCTCTGGAGTTCCTAAGATTGGTCGGTCCGATGAAACGGTAAATTTACGCGGGGCCGAATTCGGGGATATGTCCAAACCTAATGCACTTTCATTTTAGCTCAAATTCCTCAACCCTGTCATATTTTAATACGCTAAAAAAAGCCAAAATCAGAACCATGCTCTCCCCCACCGCAAGGGCCGGGGATATCCTGATGAAGTGCGATTTTAAAAGCCGGGACAAAGAAAAATAAAACCCGTTTTCGAGATGGAAAAGATCAAATATTTTTGGTTTTGGCATATTTCAAAAAAGTATAAAACGCAAAAGCTATAGCTATAAATAACCCCAGGAAACCATCCCTAAACCCTTGACGA
>CAZEBI010000058.1:0-14916 GCA_964510355.1 uncultured Nitrospina sp.
GCATCTGGCGGAAAAAAAATTATAAAATTTTGGGAGTACGGTAAAACAAGGCAGGGAAAAGACAGCAAGGATGCCAGCTCCGGCGAGCAAATATTTTAATCCCACAAACAGGTCTTATTCCCCCACTCAGCGTGGGGCGATCCTGCCCGAAAAACCAGATTTGGCGAAAAAATTCAAACCCAAATCAAAAAGCTTTGACCTGAGACGAAAAACTCGCCCTCTGCGGAAGAGTGGTGGAGGGGGGGGTCGAACCAAAATCAGAAAAAATCATCGGCCCTGGAAAAGCTCGCCCTCTGCGTAAACAGGGTTTAATCCCGCCGCAAATGGCGGGATTCTATGGCCCTTTATAAATTATTTTTTCTTTCCTGAATTTCTGCTCTTCTGGCTTTAGCCAGTTTTCCAAGCTCTCCCAGTGCCTTACGAGCACGAGCGGCGGCGGCTTTTATATTCTTACTTTCAAAACTCTCATTTTCTGCCAGATAGTTTTCATAAGCAGAAACAATTTGTTCATGCGTTGCCATGTTTTACTCCTATATTGAGGTTGGTATGTTTAAAACCAAATAAAGAATTACCACACTACCTTCAACCAATCAAACTTTATTAAGGATGCCTCCATTTACTTCCATAGAAGAATTACTTTCAAAAAACAAGTCTGCAATGAATACCCACGGTAAATCAAACATATTAACTATTTATAAAATTTTATGTTATATTTTAAACATCCAACTTAAATATTTCAATACAATATCGCGTTGAAAATGAGGGCTTTAGAGGATGTCAGAAATCGGGAGACGGTTTTCGCTGGACAAAATACCAGTTGACCCCAAACTCAAAAACCGAATTTTTTCAGCAGATGGGGATGACCATGTAGGCGATTGGGATGGAGAGTGTATTGATGATCTTGTAAAAGAAATTGATCGCATTGAAGAACGGCGAGACCCTAATTATTCCAGCCTGCCGCACTCTTATAATATTCCCGATGATTTAAAACAAGAGGTCGGGAAGGACTATCCCATTTGGACCTGTGACAAAAATGGCCGTTGCCTGGTAGGCGATACGGGATCAGAAATTATGACTGTTGATGAAATCAGAAGTCACTATATCAATAAATATGGAAGCATTGACCAGTTTAAAGAAAAATTAAGGATTGAAAGAGAGAAATTTATTCAAGAGATCAAACGTAAATCTGAATGAGAAATGTTTTATTTATTCCCCCGATCTATTAATCTGCAATAGAAAGGGCAAACTGGAAAATAGATGGAAAAAATTTTTAAACATTTCAATATTGTAGTCGCAGAAGATGATGAGGACGATTATTTATTAATCGCTGAAACCTTTAAAAAGGTAGAAGCTGTGGGTACCATCCATTGGGCAAAAGACGGGGAAGAACTCTTGAATTATCTGGACTCTTGTGAAAATTCCGATAACGCTCAAGAGAGAAAAACCAGCCTCATTATTCTTGATTTAAATATGCCTAAAAAAGATGGCCGTGAAGCACTGGAAGAAATCAAAGCCCACCCAAAACGCAAAAACATTCCTGTTGTCGTCCTGACTACTTCGCAGGCCGACTCTGATATTAATCAGGCTTATCAATTGGGAGCTAATTCGTTTATTCAAAAGCCTTTCAAATATGCGGATTTCAAGTATGCGATGGAAACCTTGCAAAAGTACTGGCTGAACATCGTAAAACTGCCCGCCTGAAAACTTCTAGATCATGACCCGAAAATCTCTCAAAATTCTTATCGTTGAAGACGATGAAGATGATGCTTTTTTTATCAAAGATCTTCTTAAAGAAGGCTTGGGGGAACCCACTCCCCTGATTGACCATTATTCATCCGTCGACAGCAGTCTCAAACAGCTAAACCCCTTCCATTATGACCTGGCTATGCTTGATTACCGGTTGGGAGAAATAAACGGTATTGAATTGTTGCGAAATATTCGCAAGCAGGGTTGTGACATTCCTATCATTCTGTTTACAGGACAAGGAGACCAGGAAATTGCCGTTGAAGCCATGAAGGCTGGTGCGACCGACTATCTTACAAAGGGGAAATTATCCACCGAAGCAGTCACCCAGTCTATCCGCTACGCATTGGGCCTGCGAAAAGAAGCCGAATTAAGAAAACAGGCAGAAGAAAAACTGAAAAAATCACATGTGGACCTGACCCTTGCCAACCAAGAGCTACAAGCGTCCATGGAAAAACTTAGAACCGCCCAAAACCAGATTCTCCGCTCAGAAAAACTGGCAGGAATTGGAAGAATGGTTGCCGGTGTGTGTCACGAGATTTTAAACCCTCTTAATATCATATCCGGGCACAGCCAGTCTTTGCTGAGCGAAAGAAACAACGATGCCGAATTATGCAGTGATTTGAACTCTGTCATGGAGGAAATCCAGCGTATTTCCAAAATCATCAGTAGCCTGTTAAAATTCTCCCGCCAGGGAAATATGGAATTAAAAAAATCGGATATCAGGAAAGAACTCGAATCCGTTCTTTCTCTGGTTGAAAAAGAAATGTATTTGGAAGGCATTCAAACAATCCGGAACTTCGATTCAAACAATTTACCGGTTTATATCGACACCGATGGCATACGTCAGGTTTTTTTAAATATTATCAATAATGCTAAATTTGCAATGCAGGGCGGAGGGGTTCTCACCGTTTCTACAGAAGTGCTAGCTCCGGGAGTGAGTTGGTCTTCTTATCAGGGAAACGATTTTCCCGCATCAAATCCAGAAAAAATAATGCGTGTGAAGTTTTTGGATACCGGCTTGGGAATTCGCAAAGAGGATATGGAAAAAATATTTGAACCCTTTTTCACCACAAAACCGGAAGAAAAGGGAACCGGGCTGGGGTTATCTGTTTCCTATTCCATTATAGAAAAGCACTGTGGCAGACTGGAAGTGGAAAGCGAATTGGGTCTGGGAACAACTGTTATCATCGACCTGCCTATCCGGGAATAGCAAAAAAATTTTCAAAATGCTCTCCTTTAGCGCAGAAAATCCAATAGAGTGGGTTGCAAAACTTGAGCCGTTGAGGCCAAGGTTGCCTGGAGCGCAAACTGTAAATTAGCGAGGTCCGAAATACTTTTTACAACATCCGCATCCTCAGTATTCGCCAACTGCAGAGACTGGTCCACAATATCCTGTTCAAGAAATGAGTCTGTTAAATCAACCCGTTTTAAAGAAGCCCCAACAATCGCCCTATTATTGTTGATGGATGCCAAGGTTGAATCCAGATTTTCCAAAGATGCCAGAATAGCAAAGCTATCATCACTATTGAGGGCATCCCTCAATTTGAATAAAGTTGTAAACACGTTCTTGCCACCACCCAAACCTAAATTTTCTGCCGTCTCATCCGTTCCTACATTTTTTACAATGGCTACGGTTGAAGAACTGTTGGAAGTGACCAGTAGAGAATTCCCCGCACTATTGATTGAAGCCGTAACATTGAAGGATGAGTTATTAATCAGGTTGATAATATCACCTACAGTCGTTGCCGAACTTAATGTAACGGCTCCTGAGGCAGCACCATTTACAACGCCGATTTGATTCAGCGTCAATCCGTCGCCACCATTCAAGCCGGATATTAAAGTAGAGGCAGTGACCGTTGGGTTCAGATCTGAACCCGATATATTTCCATCTCTCTGGCCCAAGATCCCAAGCGCCAAGGCAGTACCACTTCCTGATGCTTCGGCTACCGTCAAAGCCTGGGTGATAACCGAACTCCCATCTGTCAGCTGAAGACCCGATCCGTTTGAGTTTATCGAAGCAGTAACACTGCCCCCTAATGCATTTATTTTTGAAATTACACTGCCAATCGTATCTGTTGAGTTCACCGTTACCGTTCCCGAGTTTCCCGAACGGTCTGTAATGGTGAAGGAACCTGGTGTGACTCCCGAACCTCCATTCAGGGTCGAAAGCGCTACGGAGCTTGTCAGTTGCGGGTTCAAATCGTTACCTAAAACTTCTGACCCAGGAAGCGTAAAATCCGCATTGGTGTTATCTCCAACCGCGATTTGAAACCTGTCTGAATTGCCAAAATATACCGCTCCCGATGCACTTTGCCCAAAAGGCTGAGTTCGAAATGCCGTCCCCGCAAAAACAAACTGGTTTTTTACTTTTATATTGGCCGACTCAAAAATCTGGGAAATTATCTGATCGAATTCATTGGCGGCAAAGCCTCTTGTTTCCGCAGAAGCCAGCCCGCCTAATTCACTCACCCCCAGCTCTTTAGCTCGAATCAGGTTGATACCCACTGACTCCAAAGCAGAATCGCTCGCCTGGATGTAAAGACGATTATTATCAATATTTCGGATGAACTGGGTGGATTTAGAAATACTGGTGCGCAACAAAAGAGCATCTCTGATTCCAGCCGGGTCATCAGAGGGTTTATTGATCCGCTTTCCCGAAGCAATTTCCTGTTGGGCCTTGAAAAGATTTTCCGTGATGCGGAATATATTTTGTAACGAATTGGCCTGTTGCGCCTGGCTGGTAACGCGTGTAACCATTCCAGTTCTCCCTATTTATAGAATGTTATGCCTTAGACTTGAGAAATCACAGTGTCCAGAAGTTCGTCCACAACTCCTATGAGGCGAGCGGCGGCATTGTAGGCTTGCTGGAACTTAATCATATTGATCATTTCCTCATCAATCGAGACACCCGATATACTTTCTCGTCTTGTATTCAATTGGAGAAGGATTCCTTCCTGTTGTGAATAGGTGGTCTGAGAAGAAAAAGAATCAATTCCCACCGTACTGACTATCGAACTGTAAAACTCATCAAACGTAAATGTTCCCGAACCGGCCGAGTCAAGAGTAACACTGCTGAAAACCAGTCTGGATTGCAAGTCCACCAGCGCCAAAGCATTGGACCCATCTGTGCTGGAGTTTAATCCCGCCGCAATTTTATTGGAATTCGATAAAACCCCACTCGCAACTGAAAAGTTTCTGCCGGCACTTTCCGAAACCGAAAGTTTAAATTTATCTCCTGCCGCAGGGGTTCCAGTAATCGTAACCGCAAATCCGTTAGCCAGATTAAAGGTGGTGCCTGACGTAAAAGTAAATGTTCCTGCGCTGGCCCCTGTTGTCAAATTTTCCAATGAAAACGAATTGGAACCTGTTATTGTGATTTCAAATTTATCTATAGAAATATTTGAGGGATCTCCATTTGCCGCCGTCAAGGTGGCTGAGCCCGTATTATTGATATTGGTTTCCACGGTCGTTGGCAGGACACTAAAAAAATTGTTCCCCGTTGACCCATCAATTCCAAACCCCTGCTGGTGAATATTGTTAAACTCCTGAATAAACCCTGCGGCCAACCGGTCCAGCTTATCTCTCAAGCCTTCCACTTCCGTATCGCGCATATCCAGATAACCCTTGAGCTTTCCCCCGCTTATTGATGAGGTAATATTCGTGCTGTTTCCTGCTGCATCCAGAACCACAATATCGAGGAAAGATTTGTTATTCCCATTTATGGAAGTAGCAAGAGTAAAAGCTGTCGACTGCAATACCAGAGGGGTGCCATCATCCAGAGTCAGGCTGATTTGTCCATCCTGCTCATCAACAAAATTCAAATCGATCAGCCCTGAAAGCTCTTTGAGCTTTTGATCCCGTTTATCACGCAAATCGTTGGCGCTGAATGTGGTGGGCTCATTGGCATGAATGGCTTTATTTAAGGCGGCAATTTCCTGGGCGAGACTGTTTATTTGCGCCACTTCCACAGAAATTGTGGAATTCAGGTTCTGCTGAATCTGAAATAACGATTCACCAAGATTATTAAAAACCGCCGCCAGGTTTTTTGCTTCCGCTATCAGGCTCGAGCGCTCTGGAAGCCCAGTGGGGTTGGAAGATACATCTTGAACTCCGGCAAAAAACTGGCTCAGGGTCTGGTTGAGGCTTCGTCCACTGCTTTCGCTCAGTAGTATTTCGAGTTGATCAAAAACATCTTTCCTTACCTGAAACCTTCCAAGCGCATCGCCTTCGGCTAAAATCTGGGAAAGCAAAAATTTATCGTGGGAGCGTTCAATGCCCGCCACCCGGACTCCTGTCCCGATTTGCCCCAACCCAAATCGCCTGGGGTTTGTGGCTTCAAAAGTGACTTCCTGACGGGAGTACCCTTCAGTTTGCACATTGGCAATGTTCTGCCCCGTAACCTCAATGGCCAACTGTTGCGACTGCAGTCCCAATTTAGCCGTATTCAAGATGCTGAATATATTCGAAACACCCATTTAAAAAACCTTTTTAAAGCAATTGAAGAAAATTACGAATGCCTCTAAACATCCATGCTCACCATTCGACCCTCAACACGCCCCTCCATCACCCGACCATTAGCCAGATAAGGAGAAACCGCTTTTTCATCGGCAGAGTGGATGAACGCCAATGATTTTTTTAATGACAGTGCCGAGTGGTCCATCAGATTTTTAACTTTTGCACTCCATACATTGATCTCTTTAATTTGGGAAAGTAACTTCTTCCTGCACCGGGCCAAATTGCTCCTGTAAGGATTTTCTTTTATTTGGATTAATTTTTTTAATGTCAAATTCGATTGGCGGATGTTCAGTTGTTCGGCTATCTTTTTCATCAGGCTGGAACGACTGTTTTCCAATGCCTGCATTTGCATCACCTTGTCCTCTTTTTTTGCGGTGATCTCCCGTAAAGAATCATAAGAATATTTAGAAACACAAACCCACTCGTCCTTCAAGAGCTGGATAAAACCATCATAAAGCTTGATTTTTTGATTCAACAAATCTTCAATGTTCCTGTATAACCGGTTCATTTCTTATTCTCCCAGTTCATTGCCAGTTTTTTCGGGTATTTGCGGTGAGGGAGTTGGAAAAGTTGCCCCACGAAGCAATTTATTCATCCGGCTCAAATCGTTGTAAACCATTTCTCCCATGCCCATTCCTTTTTGCTTGGACAATTCTTTTGCCATTTCCTGATCCATCATGGACTGATACATGTCCATTGCGGAACTGTCGAAAAGATCCGATTTTGGAATCGCTTTTCGCATGGACTCGAATAATTTATTAATAAAAACCGATTCAAAATCCCGCGCCACTTTTTCCATTTCATTTTTGGACGCATCCTTGCCAAACTCTGAGCTGGCTCTTAAACGCTCCAGGTTCTTATCCGTCAACTGATTGAACAACGTGTTTTGAATTTGTGCAGAATTGATGGCGTCCATAATTGTCCTCAATTAAAATCCATTTAATATAGTTTTTGCAAACACCGTACCAAAAGCCCTCAAAATCCAGGCATTCGGCTTAACCCATAAAATCCCTTTAAATACATATGGTTAAAAAATGCGCCGAAAAAGGAAAACCAAAAAATTCTACGGTCCCGACCGCAAAGGAGGAAAAAATTTCCGCCCCCTTCCTACTGGCAACAGATAACAACCCTCGTAAAATCGAGCCGCTCGGCGCAAAGCCAGCACAGCGTTGCCCGTGAACAAACAACACCATCAAGCACATATGGGATCACCCCCTCTTGGGGGGGGGCTAAGAGATAGATGAGTTAAATCAGTTCCAGACGGGCGTGAAGAGCCCCCGAAGCTTTGATGGCCTGAAGAATGGCAATCAAATCCCTGGGAGTGACTCCAATGGAGTTCAAACCCTTGACGACATCCCCCAGAGATATGCTTTTGGGAATAACGAGGAGCTTGTCTTTTCCTTCTCCCACTGCCAATCGGGTGCGAGGAAGAATGACCGTTTCTGCACCTTCCGGTGCCAGGGCAGGGGGTTGGGAAACTATTGCTTCTTCCTTAATATTGATGAACAAGGCTCCATGGGCAACCGCGACGCTGGAAATTCTAACATTCTCACCCATCACTATCGTTCCCGTACGCTCATCAATAATGACTTTGGCTTCCGAGTCTGGGATGACATCAAGACTTTCAATTCTTGTAACAAAAGCGGAAGTATTTTTCAGATACAGTTCGGGAACCTTTACCCGAACCGTGCCGCCATTGACCATTGAGGCCAGATCGTCTTTCATATGATCATTGATCGCTTTGCTTATTCTGCTTGCCGTGGTGAAATCCGATTTCTTCAATGCCAGAATGATTTCATTTTTAGAATTGAAATCATACTTAATTTCTTTTTCGACCAGAGCTCCGTTAGAAATTCTCCCGACCGTCAAATGATTTTTCTGAATCCCACGAGCGGCACCCGCTACAGAAAAACCACCTATCGAGAGAGGTCCCTGCGCCACCGCATAAGTATTGCCATCGGGACCTCTTAGCGGAGTCATTAATAGCGTTCCACCTTGAATACTTTTGGCATCACCCAAAGAGGACACCGTCACATCAATGCTATCCCCTTGCTTGGCAAAAGGCGGAAGATCTGCTGTTACGATAACCGTTGCGACATTCTTAAACTGCAACTGATCAATTTCTGCGGGGGGAATCGTGACACCCAACTTTTTCAGCATACTGGCAATTGCCTGGATAGAGAAAAACACGTTGACAGCACTATCACCGGTTTTTGTCAAACCAATTACCAGTCCAAAACCGATCAATTGGTTGCTTCGGACTCCTTCAATGCTGGATAAATCTTTTATCCGCGCAGAATGAGCCGGGCTTGCGAGAAAAAGTACCAATATAAATATCGCCCAGGTTTTTTGTCCGAAATAACGATTAAACATATATTCCCCAGTTTAAGTTTTAGGTGCCATCGTTTATCAAGGTATAAATAAAGGTACCCGTATTGTTGTTTCCACTGTCCGTAACCGATACCGTAAACACCTGGTCACCTTGGGTGCCGTTCGGCAAAGTAGCAGGTGAGGTAATGATAATGGCATCTAACAAAATTGTAAAAGTTGGAAGTGCTGTAAAAGTCGATGAAGTATTATTATTAGCAAGGGTGGCTGTCAAACCTGCCCCGGATTGATTTACGATGGCATTAACCGCTGCGGATGCTGTTGCTACAACAGCTTGTGATATTCCAGCGACATCGAAACCCAGAGTGAGGGCAGGAACTGTTGCTGTTGCCGTTGCCGTATCACCCACGGCATCAACAACCGTAATAGTGACAGTTCCCGCTACCGCTCCCGCTGTAAACACGCCTGTACCCGCAATAATAGTGCCGACGACAATATTGGAGCTGGTCCAGGTAAACGGTGCGGACCCACCGAGAGTTGTAAAAGTAAAATTAGCCGCCTGAAGCACCGTGGTGGTGCTCGGTATTACTCTCATCGTAGAAGTAGAAGGCCCGAAGGGGTTGTTTCCGTCTTCCTGCGCTCCCTGGCAAGCCACAAATACTCCAACGATTAGGAGCAGGATAAGGCTCCCCTCCTTCTTTTTATTCTTGAATCGTTCTTTGGAGTTTTTGAAAAAATTAAGCATACTATCCAGGGCGAAAATTATATTATTGGAACCGAAGTGTTTGCGCTGACGTTGTCTACCGTAGCAGTCACAAATGCTATACCCGTAATAATTCCAGAAGTCAGTGTGGTCGTGGCGGCACCCGAAGCCCCTGTTGTTAAAGTAACAGCTCCCAAAGTTCCCAGGGTAGTTGTCAAGGTAACGGTGGCACCAACGACTGGAATATTGTCTACCGTAAATACTTCTATGAGAATCGTTGCCTGGCTGACACCATCATTTTGAATGCCAGCGCCGCCAAAAAGTCCTTGGACACTTAAGACATTTCCCAAACTACTGGGACCTGTTAAATTATCCACCTGGGCTTGGCAACCCCAAAAAATTCCAGCGACTATCAAAAATCCCAGCACCAGTTTTTTAATATTTGTTTTTCTTTTCATAAGACTCACTTAAAATGGCCAAACTTTACTAAGAACCTTTGCCAGCCAACCTTTTCTTTGCTCATCGGCCACCACTCCTTCACCTGTTAAACTTATCGATGCATCGGCTATCCATATTGAGGAAATTATATTGTCAAATCCTATATCTTGTGGGCGAATAATACCGCGCAAAACCATGATCTGCTCCTCCTTGTTCACAGTTACCGAACGCCTACCCTCTATCCTGAAGTTTCCGCTGGGCAAAATCTCCGTAATGATCGCGGAAATAGTTCCCGTTAAAGTGCCGTTGCGAGTCACTATACCGTTGCCCTGGTTTGAGTTACCGATGGTCGCATTGACCGATGGGTCAAACTGGGTTCCCATGCCTAAAAAATTCTGCACACCCAGGCTGGATGGCAGGCCCAGTATGCTGGGGGCTTGCATATTTATTGTGGTGTCTCGGGAAGTATCGGTGGTGGCCGATTGGCTTGAGGTCGCGGTTTCGTTTATGGTCACGGTGATGATATCACCCACCGCCACTGCCTTATCATCCCCAAACAAAAAATTACCCCGGGTATTTCCTGGCCAAAGCGCCCCTTCCGCAGGTTTATGTGTGCTCTTTTTGGCATATAAGTGCTTCGGAATGACTGTTGAAGCACTATCTACCGCCCTGTGCGAAGTCGAACAAGCGGATAGAAAAAATACCAGGCATAGGGAGACAATCCCAATCGCCTTAATATTAAAAATTCGAATTCTCATTAAAAGCTCACCTTCACCGTATTGGCATCCACCAGCCTGCCGTAAATTATTTTTTTGGACTCCATATTTAAAACCCGGACCATGCCATCTTCATAGCCATCTTCTTTTAAAATCCCGGGTGTGGTTATTTTCATTCCACCCTTTTCTGCTAAAATTAAAATTTTGTCTCCTCTATTTCCCAATGCAGGTTTCTTGATAAAATTTGGAACTAGTATTTTCCCAATGGATAAGTTTCTGGCCGCTTCATATCCCAATGCGTGGTCAATATTCCTGATTGCGTTTTTCCAGGGACGTTCTGTTCGAATGGTTTCCAGGTGAATGTCATCGTTTGACAGAATCTCCCCTTTTCTGACTGAGCGAATTATTTTGATTACTTCCTGCGATACCAATACCCGACTGTTTATCCGAATTCGTTTTTGGAAACGGTCATTGACCCTTATTTCCAGCGTCATGGGTATTCTTCCTGCGTTTTGAGTGCTTCCACTTATTTTGTAGATCAATTGTCTTTTCCCAGGCGGGAGGGTGATATCCCCGCCTTCGTAATAAACATTAATTTCAAGTGATGCCTTGTCCCACGGCAATACACTCGCCAAGTGATTCACCGCACCTTGTTCAATTTCGTCTGCTATCAGAACCTGTGGCTCCACAGCATTAGCCGTATTCCCAAAAATTGAGAGCACACATAGACAAACGTATAAAATAAAATTTAATTGAAACCTGCTTTTATGAAATATCATTTACCATTACCGTTTCATATTATTTGCGATTTGCAGCATTTCGTCCGCTGTTTGAACTGTTCTGGAGTTCACTTCATAGGCCCGTTGCGCTGAAATGAGATTTACCAACTCCTCAACGACGCTCACGTTCGAAAGCTCAATAAAACCCTGCTGGGTGGAACCTCTGTCTTGAGTCTGCGGATTCCCAATTATTGCCGTTCCTGAAGCATCCGATTGTCTAAACAAATTAAATCCTATTGCCTGGAGGCCCGCTTCATTTTGAAAAGTCGCCAGCTGAATCGTCCCTACAACAGTTGGGGCCGGGGAACCAGGCTGAGTTACCGAAATACCTCCTTGAGGATCAATGGATATATCCAGGGCATCTAGGGGGATGGTTATGGCCGGTTCTAATACCAGGCCGTCCGAAGTTACAACCTGTCCCGTATTGTTCAGCTTGAACGAACCCGCACGGGTATAAGCAATTGTTCCATCCGATTGCGTGATTTGGAAAAACCCTTTTCCCTGGATAGCAATATCGAGAGGGTTCTGTGTTTGCGAAAAATCTCCCTGAATAAAAATTTTCTGTATGGACGATGTCTTGACACCCAATCCCAGCTGGGCACCAGTCGGTACCTGCTGACCATTGGGCGTTAGCGTTCCCACCAGTCTCAAGTTTTGGTACAGAAGATCCTGGAATTCCGGGCGGCTTCTTTTAAAACCAATGGTATTCACATTCGCCAGGTTATTGGCGATGACACTCACATTTAAATCCTGGGCGTTCATCCCCGTTGCCGCGGTATATAAAGATCGAATCATTTGTCAGATTCCTTTCAAATAAAAAATATTAGTTCCTGTCGAAAAGTTAACCCACCCTTCCTATATCATTTACGGCTTGATCGTCCATGCTGTCGATGGATTGAATCATTTTTTGGTACGTTTCAAATAACCTAAGAGTCGCCAGCATATCTGTCATTTCCTCCACCGAGGACACATTTGAGTTTTCCAGAAAACCCTGCCTGACGGTCACACCCTTGGCAGGTTGCGCTTCAAGATTCGGGTCATTTTGGTGAAATAACCCATCGCCTATTTTTTCGAGAGTTTTTGTGTCTTCAAAATTGACTAGTTTTATTTTTCCAATTGCAAGATTTAGCAGACCCGTTCCCGCAGAAATGTTTCCCTGAGCATCGATAGATATATCAGTCCCTCGCGCATCTATAACTATCGGGTTATCTTGTGGGTTCAAAACAGGATTCCCTTTTTGAGTCACCAGCTGGCTTTTTGTGTCCAACCTGAAATTTCCGTTGCGGGTGTAGCGAACCCCGTCCTGGGTCAAAATACTGAAAAACCCCTCTCCATTCAGAGCCAGGTCCAGGGTTCCGTTGGTTTGCTTGAATGCCCCCGGACTGAAATCGGTGACAAGATCTGTAACCGCTACATAGGAAACATTGGAATTGGATTTATCCGGCGGTGCCAATACATTTCTTGCGGTATCCAAGCCTGCGTCAGGCCTAAAAGGAGGCAATAGCTCCTTAAATACCAATCTGTCGCGTTTATAACCGGTATTATTGACGTTGGCTAAATTCTGGGCTATAACATCCAGCTTTCTGCCCTGTTTTAGCCCCGCAGATGCCGCTATATAAATTCCTTCGTGCATAGTATTTTCCCTGGGAATATTTATTTACCCAGTTAAGAAGCAAAAGATGTACCAAAACTTTTGTTTTCACGGTCCTATTTCTACGGGGCCTATTAAATGTTTATTTAAATAGAGTTAAGGGTTTCTGGTGCTTTTCTAAAATATCCCTTTTTTTCTGAAGCGTCAATTCTCCCTGGAAATTTATGCCCCCGCAGTCAAAATTCCCCCGAACGACATTTGCCGACTTTGCCTGGATTTTTCACTTTGGATTGAATCTTTTTCTTCGTGTTATAATCCAATACTTGGAAATATTAGTTTTATGAACCGATTTTTATATGGGGGAGTGATGGAAATTATTTCTATCGATGAATTGCACGATAAGGTGTTGGGTGAGAAAGATTTGATTCTTGATGTCAGATCCCCGGAAGAATATTCAGCAGGGCATCTCGAAGGCTCGCAAAATACACCCCATGAGGAGGTCGACAGTATTGTGGAAGACTTGAAAAGTTACGATACAGTCTACGTCCACTGCAAAATGGGCGGGCGGGCAAAAATGGCCTCGGATACCTTGACCAATGCAGGCTTAAAAAATATTGTTTGTGTGGGAAATGGCGGGATGGAACGCTGGACGCAGATGGGCTGGCCCGTACAAAAATAGGTCGGCGACCCGTCCCGTGGGAGGGGAGTACACTCGTTGATCCGTGACAACTTTTGCTCGCATCCCTGGGTTGCAGTACTCCTTGGGCCGAGACAAATTTTTGCCAGCCAGAAAAAGTTATTGCAAGTCGGCCCCACGCCGAGTGGCAAAAAAAAACCCAGGAAGAGGAGCCGCGTTAGCGACTTCTCCCCTGGGCTTTATTTTTTGATCTACGGATTACTCCGCATTAAGACTTAGTACTGCAGTTCATTCCACTGCGTTACAGCCTTTTGACCATTTCTTTCTTTGTTCTGACCGTTCCAAACCGCAATCGCCATCGGAGTTTTACCGCCGCTGAACTGTGTGTCATTGGAGTCAGAGTTAGTCAAAGAACGTTTGAAAACAACTGACCAACGGTTGTTAGACCAGTTGCCGCTACCTTGCACATCCTGATGAGCCTGGGTGGTCAGGGTACTAAACCCTTCCGCATTCAGGTCTTCAACAGGGGAAACGCGCATGGAAGCATCAGAAAGCATGTTGCCGGTAGCACGACCCGGGTTGAACACGCCTTCGTTTTTACCCATGCCAAAGTCAACATAAGAACCACGCTTGCTGATATCGCCAGCGCCGCCAGTTTTGGCTGCGACTGCTTTAGAGCCAGACTTATGAGGAGGCTCGTTACCCGTCAGCTTGCCACTGGGCTCATACATGTAGTAACTACCTGAACCCATAGCCATGAACTTATATTGATCTTCCATGTCTGTCATGCCAGCATTGCCAGTGGTTCCAGCGCCTTCTTTGTCCCAAGTCGCTTTCCACTGCCAGATGTTAACACGCTCACCATCACCACCCATTGTGAACGGAGGCTCTTCGCCAGACTGATTCACCGGGAACATGATAGCTGCTTGATCTTTGTACTGTTGAGATTGAACCATAACATCATTACGGGTCGGATCCGTCCAGCTCAAACGAACTGCGATTTCCTTACCGTTTGTTGCGGCTCTTACATTTACCCATTTGGTCGCAGGTGCCGGCCACATGGGGTTGGTGATCATTTGAGGGTCCAGATCAACCACAACGTGCTTGTGGAAAGTCGGACCATAGCGGGTCCAGAAAGGATCATCCGCATTGAGCGGAATATCTCCCTGAACCTTTACAGCTTTGATGGTGGCGGCGTTTGCGCTGGTCAAACCCAGAACAAAAGCAAACAACATCATAAGTACTAGTGTCTTTTTACTCACAGGTGTCCCTCCTCGTTAGCATACCGTATACGGGAAATTAAAGTTCACGCTTCCTCGCACCGAAAACCCCTCGATCCGTGGCGGGGTCTTTGAAAACCCCGCCACGAAACCGAATTGATTCACGCTGCTTTCTTGAAAGCGTCGTTTCGCTCTTTAGATTGCACCCGGATGCTCTTCGGGCCGTACATAGAAAGGCTCTTC
>CAZEBI010000059.1:0-14688 GCA_964510355.1 uncultured Nitrospina sp.
TGATATTGGTCATGAATCAAGGGTTGCGTATACCGGACTCGGTCTTTATTAGTTTGATTCAAGTGGGGCAGGGGGCAGATGTTGCCGATGACGAGATCGCAAATAAATGTGAAGCCGGGGATTTGATCATCACCGCTGACATCCCACTCGCCGCCCGGGTTGTGGAAAAGGGGGCGCTGGCTCTCGACCCGCGTGGAAAAGTTTACGATCAAAACAATATCGGGCAGATATTGAGCATGCGCAACTTCATGGATGAGTTGCGCGGTAGCGGTGTAGAAACCGGCGGCCCCTCAGGCTTCGGTCAAAAAGAACGCTTCAAGTTCGCCAATGAACTCGATAAATTTATAGCGCAGAACCGCTGAAAACTTTTTTAACCACAGATAAACATAGATGGACACAGATAATCCTGTTTCCCTCCCTTCATAGGGACCCAAGCCCGATGAGTCGAGGGGTTGGGCAAGGGAGGGTTGGATTTGGCTCCCTCTTTTTAAAGAGGGTCGGGGTGATTTACCCTCAGTTGTTTGGGGTTGTTTCAAGTCCCCTGCTGGTTGACTTCCCCCACCCCCCCCATCACGCAATTTAATCGGACTTCCAAATGCGCTTAAAAAGTTGTAATGTTAAGCGAATTTTCCGAATACGGGAAATATTACGGGTTGAGTCGAGAATGGATTTGACCCTCTGCATTTCCCGCCCAGAAACCCACTTCAGAACCGATTGAGGCAGGCTAAACCATGGCAAACCCTGAGCATGTAAAAATCCTCAAGCAAGGTTATATAGTCTGGAACCAATGGCGTGAGGAAAACCCAGAGGTAATTCCTGTTTTAGATGAAGCAGATCTATTCGAGGTGGATCTCAGCCGGGCGAATCTTGTCAAGGCGAATCTAGTCGATGCAACCCTCAGTAGCGCAGACCTATTCGAGGCAGATCTCACCGATGGCGGATCTCACCGAAGCGAACTTCAAAAGGGCGAATCTCAGCGGAGCGAATCTCTTTAAGGCTGAATTCTTCCTGACGGACCTTGATCAGGCGAGTCTCCGCAATGCGAGTCTTCTAGTGGCGACATTCATCGGAGCGAGCCTAAGAGGGGCTGATCTTGAGGGCGCTGATATTAATGGAGCAAGGCTATTAGGCACTGACCTATCAAACGCAAAATTGCACGGGGCAAAACTATGGGGAACAGCTCGGGATGGATGGAAAATTGATGGGGTCCAATGCACACATATTTATGATGACAAAAAGGGAAAGAACAGGGTGCCCAAAGACCGGGATTTTGAAGAGGGGGCATTTGAAAAAATCTATGCCAGCCTTCCATGCCTGGTTCAATAGAAAAGATTTTAGGTCCTTTGTTTGGTTCAGGGTGACAAGTAAAACTCCCCTGATCGTTATCGCGAGCCGCGAAGCGGCGTGGCGATCTAGAGCTTTGCTGGATTGCTTCACTTCGTTCGCAATGACGAGTTACGCAAAGTTCTCGCATGAGAAGAGAGGAATCATTCGTGTTCCTGATATTTAAACTTTATCCTCATGTCTTGAAGGGGTATCATTTACCTACTATGCATAATTATGAGGAAAAACTAGATGAAAGTTCATGTACTGGTGGAAGAAGATGAAGAGGGGTTTTTTGTCGTTGAGGTTCCGGCTTTGCCGGGATGTCTTTCGCAAGGAAAAACTCGTGAAGAGGCTCTCTCTAATATCAAAGAAGCTATTGCAGGTTGGCTTGAGGTAATGGAGACAAAAAGCCCCATTGATCCTGACCGGATGGTTGAGGTTTTGGTTTAGTGGGTGAAAAACTTCCTCCTTTTTCTGGGGCGGAAACGGTTAAAAAACGGGTGAAGGCCGGTTGGAAGGTTGCTCGCCAGAAGGGATCGCATGTGATGATGACCCGGCACGAATATCTCTACACACTTTCCATTCCCCAACACAAAGAGCTTGGCCCAGGGCTTTTAAAGAAACTTCTTCGTCAGGCCAACCTTACCTCAAAAGAATTTTTGGATTTGTAGCGATGCGGGTCTTGTGTTCCTGTCAGATATCACAAAATCCCCTTGTGGTAAATCACCCCAACCCTCTTTAAGAAAGAGGGAGCCCTCTATCTGTGTTTATCCGTGTTCATCTGTGGTTAAAAAGAAAGGTTTTGCTCTTCATCCTTCGATTTGACTCAGGATGACAACCTAAACCCCCCTGTCAGGGGGAGGTTTGCTTTTAAGAGCTTGCGAAAATTTCATCCTGAAGATTAGGTCGGATCGGCACTTGTTCTACGGTTTTATTGACGCAGTCTTGGGTGTTTTGCACCGCCAGTTTATCGAACAGGAAATCCATTTTGCTTTCGAGTTCTTTGCCGATGCCTTCGCGGATCTCAGCGGATAAACCCCAGAATTGAGATTTGAATTCACCAAAACCTTTTTTGCGGGTTTTGTAGATGAACTGCTCATCCGTCTGGTCCGATTTTTTCTCGTTGGCAAATTTTTCTCTGAGGTGGGTGTAAATTTCTTCCCTGAAGTTAGCGGGGAATAGTTTGCTTGCGTAGATCATATTTTGAAAATCGGTAGCCAGGTGTATCTCTGCGGTTTCCAGTTCGGCAAATTTATAAAACATGTTCTCGGGCAGGGTGGACGCACCATGTTGAACGGCCCCTGCGAGACCATAATCTTCGCGTGAAACGCGTGACAGGTTTTCCAGCGTATCAAAATCGAGATTGACCTCGGCAACGGTTCCATCGGGCAGGGGAACTCCGCCGTGTGAGGTTCCGGTCTGAATGGATATTTTGCTGATGGTGGTGGCTCCGGGCCGATTTTTTTCGAGTAACTCGTTAAAATTATCGAGATAGGCGCGCAATTCCTGCTCGTTGCTGTTTTCTTTGCCTACTTCACCGATCTCGCCGCCAACGGAGATGGTGATGCTTGCCGGTTCCAGTTCGCGGATGTATTGCGTGAGTTCCACGCCGACTTCAAAATTTGCCCGTTGTTGCTCGATGACCGTAGCTTTGCTCAGGTCAACCAGGGTGGAGGTGTCGATGTCTATATTATAGAACCCACCTGCGATACCGCTTTGGATCAGGTTCTTGAGTCCGGCAATCTCTTTTTGGGGGTCCTGGGCGTAGTTTTTGGCGTTGACTTGGAAATGGTCGCCCTGGATAAAGACGGGTCCGGTAAACCCTTCTTTGATTGCGGCGGCAAGAATGACGGTGGACAGTTCGTGGGGTTTCTGGAAGGTATAACTTATTTCCGATTTAGCCAGTTCAAAAATAAATGCCCCGGCATCGCTTTTGATGGCGGTGCGAAAAATGGCCCGGCATAATTCGTAAGGCATGCCACGGATGTTGAGGGCGGGAACCGTGAAGCCTTTGACTTCGCCCCGGCCTCTTGCATCATAGAGCCCTTGAATCGATGAGTTGACGATGCCCAGTTCCAGTGCCGCCGATTTGAGGATGAACCGGCTCAAACCTTTAATTTCTGCCGAAGGGTTGAGAACGGCATTTAAGACCAACTGATCCACCACGTCTGCGCGAAACTTATCGGCATCTTCTATTTTTACGCCATTATTATCGAAGGTGGCGGTGTTCTTGAGAGTTATTTCGTCTTTATGGTTAAAAAGCATCGGGTTCTCCGCTTAATGCCAATATCATGGATAGGGCGGTTGATTCAGGAATTGACCCGGAATAAAAGATGGACTCCGGGTTTTGGCGTAGTTGTATCTTTTGCCAGCGGCTAAGGCCAGCGAGTGCATTGTAACGAAAAAAATGTTTTGAGGCAAAATATCTTTGATGAATTTTTGATAAATAATTAATCATTTGAAATTAGGTACTTATGTGTAATATATTAATCTTTTACATTGATCACGTTTGCGGGCGATTCGGATAAAAAGTTTGCAGCAAAACCAGAAAACGGGTTGTCTGCCCTGGGAAGGCTTACCCCCTGCGGAGAGATTGCCAGTTTGAGTGCAAAAAACGGCTTATTGCAGGGGGGTGCGGTTTGAGCGAGGGCTTTTGCTTTTCTGCGCCTATTAAACTCTTCAAATGCCTACAATTACAATAATATCTTGGTTTAATTCCTATTGACACCGTTGAATAATTTGCTAGAATTCCCAACGTCTGTAGAATATGTAATAGTACCTGATTCCGCCATTGGTTTTTGATTTTCTTCAAAGGGAAATTACGATCCCTTTAGAAATTCATTAATTTTTGAATACTTATAAGAATCCAAAATTTTCAAAACTATATCTTCCAGGTTTTTGAACTGGAACGGAGAAATTTACCTCATGTTTAAGAACATATATATACCGGTAGACAATTCTGATCACTCCAATGCCTGTGTCGATCTGGCTCTTGAGTTGGCTAAGGGATCTGATGCGACCATTACCGCAAGCCATGTTTATGCCGCAAAAATGCATGATGTCCGGTTTCGGCAAATGGAGAGCGGGCTCCCTGAAGAATACCAGGATGAAGAAGAGTTAGAAAAGCAACGCAATATCCATGACCAGTTGATCACCAAAGGCATGGAAGTCATCAGTGACTCCTATCTGGATGTCCCCAAAGACAAATGTAAAGAACTGGGTATTCCTTTTGTCGGTAAATCCCTTGAAGGGCGCAACTGGACAGAACTGGTGCGCGACATCAAGGAATCTCCTTATGACCTGGTTGTCATGGGGGCCTTGGGGCTGGGCGCGATTAAAGACAGCCTGATTGGCACGGTCGCCGAAAGGGTGATCCGGCGTTCCAATACAGATATGCTGATTGTGAAACATTGCCCCGAGATTCATGAGGATAAACCGTCCAGCGGTAAGATTGTGGTTGCGGTGGATGGCAGTGGGCATTCTTTTGGTGGATTGAAAACAGGTATCGAGCTGGCTAAAAAGTTGCAGCGTCCGCTGGAAATCATTTCTACTTTTGATCCCTACTTCCATTACGCCATGTTCAACAGCCTGACCGGTGTATTGTCCCGGGAAGCTTCCAAGGTGTTCAAGTTTGAGCAACAGGAAAAGCTTCATGAAGACATCATCGACAAGGGGCTGGCGAAAATCTATCAGGCCCATCTGGAGATTTCCCGCAAGGTCTGTGAAGACGAAGGTATTGAATGTACCATCCGCCTTCTGGATGGAAAGGTATTCGAAAAAGTTCTGCAATACGCCCGCGAGGAGAATCCTTATTTGCTGATTCTGGGGCGGATCGGGGTTCACAGTGCCGCAGATATGGACATTGGCGGCAATACCGAGAACCTGATGCGTCTGGTTCCGTGCAACCTGCTGCTTTCGAGCAAAGTGTTCAAGCCGCCGATAGATATGCTGGCGGAAGAGACTATTGAATGGACCTCTGAAGCGAAAGAGCGCTTGAAGAACATTCCGGGTTTTGTACGCCCGATGGCTACTTCAGCGATTCTGCGTTATGCGTTGGAGAGGGGGCACAGCATGATCACATCCAGCGTTATTACCGAAGCGGTGCAGGAGATTCTTCCAGCCGGAGCGATGCAGGCTATGTCTGCCATCGGTGATAAAATGCGCAATGAGGGTATGGATCCGAACAACCCGGAAGGTCTTGGTATGCTCAAAGAGGAAATGGCCGAAGCTCATAAGGGTGAACCCGAGGTCACGCTCAAATGTACCAGTTGCGGTACTTATCATAAGAGTGATGTTGTTAAATGTGGCGTTTGTGACGCGGGAGTCGAGCGTTTGCTTCCGGTTGATAAAGAGGAGTTCAAAGCAACGGAAGAAGAGTCGCAGGAAGCCACCACTTTTACGACCTTTGATGATGTCAAAGTCACCTGGACTCAGGAAGCGTTGGACAGGCTTAATGGGTTCCCGCAAGGGCATTTACGAAGAAAAGCCCATGCCCGGGTTGAGAAAAATGCCCGGGTTCAGAAAGTTGAGACCGTTTCTCTGGCATTTCTCGAAAAAATCCTCAACGAAAAGATCAAAAAGGATGACAGTGACAATGTAATTCCGGGGGATATCCGCGAAATAGGGGCCGCATTGAGTTCTGATGATTTCAACTGGTCGCCAGAAGCTTTGGAGAGGTTGGAACGTGTTCCTCAGGGGTTCATGCGGGACAATACCCAAAACCGGGTGATGGCTTGGTGCTCGCAAAATGATATCCAGGATATTTCACTGGACGTTTGTGAGGAGGGAATCCGGGAGTCCGTGAAGATGATGGAAGAGGCCATGAAAAATGGCGCGGCTCTGGAAGATTTCATACCGCAAAAGGAAGTGAAAGCCTAGGTTTTCTCCTGTTTAAGCAACGCTTTTTTTAGCCCCTGGATATTGGTTCAATTCCAGGGGCTTTTTCCTGTCCCGATATCCTGGTGACTCATGTCCTTCCAAATTTGTAAGCGTTTACTCCGCAACCTAAAACCTTATTCAAGACGCCTGTCTCTGGCGATTTTCTTTTCGATCGTTGTTGGCATTATTGCGACTTCTCCTGTCCCGATTATTCAAAAAACCTTCGATAATATCTTTGTAGAAAAAGATTATTTTATGCTCAAGGTGATTCCCCTTGCCTTGATTATTTTATACGCCATCAAGGCTGGGTTGACCTATGCGCAAAACCTGATCATTTTCGGGATATCTTGGGAGTTGGTGGTGGCGTTCAAGGAAAAACTGTTCAAGCATATCCACGCGCTTCCTTTCGAGTTTTTTGAGGACTATGAAACCGGCCAACTCATGTCGCGGATCAGTAATGATGTCCCGGTTATGCAATCCACTGTAACGCGATTGATGAAAGAGTTTCTGCAAAACAGTGTGATGCTGGTGGGTTTGCTGGCATGGGTGTTTTATTTGAAGTGGGACTGGGCCGTGATGGCGTTGGTCGTATTTCCGGTCATGGTTTTTCCGGTGTCCAACATTGCCCGAAAACTGCGACGCCTCTCCAAGAAGGGCCAGGAGATACTGGGCAATATCAACGCAACGGTGCTGGAGTCTTTTTCGGGAATAAAAGTTGTGCGTGCATTTGGCATGGAGTCCCGCGAGATAGATAAGTTCAGGATTTATAATGATAGTTACCTTAAAGTGATGAAAAAAAATGTGAAGTATGTGGAAATCACTTCACCGTTGCTGGAGGTGTTGGGGGTTATCAGTGCGGCGTTTATTCTGTGGTATGGGGGCAATCAGGTTTTGAATGAGGAGGTCAGCCAAGGAACATTCCTGGCTTTCATTGTTGCCCTGTTTATGATGTATTCGCCTATTCGAATATTATTCAAAATCTACGCCAGTGTCCAGGCCGCATTGGCAGGGGCGGAAAGAGTGTTTGAAATTCTCGATCAGGATGCGGAGAAGATGCAGGAAGGTCGGCTTGAACTTCAAACTATCAATGACTCTATTGAGTTCAAGGATGTTTTCTTTCGCTATCCATCGCGCAGTAAAATAATTTTAAATGGCATCAATCTTTCTGTGAAAAAATCAGAAATCATCGCCATTGTCGGAATGAGTGGAGCGGGTAAGACAACTTTGGTGGATCTGTTGTTCCGCTTTTTCGATGTGACTTCCGGCACAATTTTGATCGATGGGAAAAAGATTCAGGATTACAAACTGGCTTCATTGAGGCGGCAGTTGGCTCTGGTGACCCAGGAGACTTTTTTGTTTAACGATACGATCTGGAACAATATTGCTTTTGGCTGTGAGAGCAAGGCCACTCACAACGAAATTATGGAGGCTGCTAAAGCTGCTCATGTGGATCATTTTGTGTCAAACCTGGATGAGGGTTACGACACTATCATCGGAGAGCGTGGGGTCAAGCTTTCTGGCGGTCAGCGCCAGAGGATTGCCATCGCCCGGGCGCTTTTAAGAAATGCTCCGATTCTGGTGCTCGATGAAGCGACCTCCGCACTGGACTCCGAATCTGAAAAGTTGGTGCAGGATGCCCTGCATAACCTCATGGAACATAGGACATCTTTTGTTATCGCTCACCGTCTGTCAACGATCAAACACGCCGACCGGATCATTGTTTTGGACAACGGTCAAATTGTAGAGTCGGGGGCTCATGAGTCTCTTCTTATGAATAACGGATTGTATAAGAAATACTATGAAATGCAGTTTGCCGATCGGGAAGATAACGATATCAAGGAATCGAATTGAAAAATGCGTTTTGAAAAAGTTTATATAGAAGGCCTGGCTTACCACTTGCCTGACAATATCGTGACTTCGGCTGAAATTGAACAAAGGTTAAAGCCTCTTTATGACCGGCTCAAACTTCCCGAAGGCCGGCTGGAATTGATGAGCGGTATCCAGGAACGCCGTTTTTGGGATGAGGGGGTTTTCCCCAGTGAGGTGGCAACCCTTGCGGGGAAAAAAGCCCTTGCGCAATCGGGAGTGAACCCTGAACAAATAGGTTGCCTGATTTCCGCATCGGTGTGCCGGGATTTTCTGGAACCTGCCACGGCTTCGGTAGTGCATCATAATTTGCAACTTCCCGTCGAGGCTTTTGTGTTCGATGTATCCAATGCCTGCCTGGGGGTGCTCAACGGTATGTCGATCATTGCCAGCATGATTGAACAAAACCAGATTTTGGCCGGATTGGTTGTGGCCGGGGAAAATGGCGGCCCGCTTGTGAACAATACGATCGAAACATTGCTGGCTCGAAAAGATATCACCCGCAATCAGGTTAAATCCTCTTTTGCTTCCTTGACCATTGGTTCTGCCGCCGCCGGCGTAGTTCTGGTGCATGAAAAGATTGCCCGGCAGGGCCACCGTTTGCTGGGCGGTGTTTCTATGGCGGAAACCCAGTTCAATCATTTATGTCGTGGCAGTGATGGTAGCGGTGGTATTCCCCTGATGGAAACCGATTCGGAGACTTTGATGCGGGAGGGATGCCGACTTGCTGGTAAAACCTGGGCGCGTACCCGTGAAGTGCTGGGCTGGAACGACGAAGATGTGAGCCGGGTATTTTGCCATCAGGTGGGCAAAGGCCATCGCAAGCTGATGTATGAAAGTGTGGGGCTGGATATTGAAAAAGATTTTTCCACTCTGGAATTTCTCGGAAATACCGGGTCGGCTTCATTGCCCACGACGTTGGCTATGGGAATTGAAAAGAATGTGCTCAAGCCCGGCGACAAAACCGCTTTGCTCGGCATAGGTAGCGGGCTCAACTGCCTGATGATGGGTGTCGAGTGGTGACAGCGCTTTATCCCTTTTCTTCGCATATCCTGCAACTGGACTCTTTGTGTTACCACTACCTGGATGAAGGTTCCGGTGAGGAGCCTCTGCTCATGTTGCACGGCAATCCTACCTGGTCTTTTTATTACCGCAACCTGATCCTTGGCTTGAGGGACTCTTATCGTTGCGTGGTGCCCGACCATATGGGAATGGGTAAATCAGATAAACCGCAGGACTATCCTTACACGCTTTCTACGCATATCGACAACCTGGAAAAGCTGGTCGACCATCTCAAACTCGATAACATCACCCTGGTGGTGCATGACTGGGGTGGGGCGATTGGCATGGGCTTCGCGGTTCGGCAACCAGAGCGAATCAAGAGATTGGTGATTTTTAATACCGCTGCATTTTTATCGCGTAAGATTCCACTGAGCTTACGTTTGTGTCGGATACCCGGGTTTGGGGCTCTGGCCATTCGGGGTTTTAATGCTTTTGCTTGCATGGCTACGCGCTGGGCTTGCATCAAACAAGAAAGAATGACGGCGCAAGTCCGGGCTGGTTATCTGGAACCGTATGATAATTTTGCCAACCGGGTGGCGACTTTGCGTTTTGTGCAGGATATTCCCATGAGCCCCGACTCACTCAGCTATTCGGTCATTCAGCATATTGAGGAAAACCTGAAACTATTTCGCAAGCATCCTGTGCAAATAATTTGGGGTGCGCATGATTTTGTTTTTAACGAGCATTTTCTGCAACGCTGGCAGGAGATTTTCCCTCAGGCACAAGTACATCGGATGGAAGATGCCGGGCATTATGTAGTGGAAGACGCTCACGAGCACATTCTTCCCATGATGAAAGAATTTTTGCAGGCATAAAAAAAACCGGCTTCCCCTCAGGGAAAGCCGGTTTTGTTTTGCTAGCAGTATCTATTTTAATAGCGGTAATGCTCAGGTTTGTAAGGCCCTTCCACCGGGAGGCTTAAATACTCAGCCTGCTTTGCGGTGAGTGTTGTCAGTTTCACTCCCAGTTTGTCCAGATGCAGGCGCGCAACTTCTTCATCGAGTTTTTTCGGCAAGGTGTAAACCCCTACCTCATATTTCTTGTTATACAATTCGATCTGTGCCAGCACCTGATTGGTGAACGAGTTGGACATCACGAAAGACGGGTGACCGGTGGCGCAACCCAGGTTCACGAGCCGGCCTTCTGCCAGCAGAAGGATACTGTGTCCATCCGGGAAGGTGTATTTATCCACTTGCGGTTTGATAACGGTTTTTTTGATGCCCGGAAATTTATTCAACTGCTCCACTTGAATCTCAATATCGAAGTGACCGATATTGCAGACAATGGAGTCGTTTTTCATTTTTTCCATATGTTCGATACAGATGATATCGGCGCATCCTGTTGTGGTGACGAAAATATCGCCTTCCTTGACAGCCTCTTCCATAGTGGTGACTTCATAACCTTCCATTGCCGCCTGCAAGGCGCAGATGGGATCGATTTCGGTGATGATCACTCGGGCGCCCAAACCTTTCATAGCATCGGCGCAACCTTTACCCACATCGCCAAACCCGGCAATGATCACAATTTTCCCGGCTATCATGATATCGGTGGCTCGTTTGATGCCATCGGCAAGCGATTCCCGGCAACCATAAAGGTTGTCGAATTTTGATTTGGTGACTGAGTCGTTGACGTTCATAGCGGGTAGCTTCAACGTGCCTTTTTCGATCATTTTGTACAGGTTGTGCACGCCGGTTGTGGTTTCTTCTGTGACACCTTTAATTTCGTCCAATAACTCGGGATGCTTTTCGTGGATATAGGCGGTGAGATCGCCGCCATCATCGAGAATCATATTGGGGCCATTTTCAAAGAGCAGGGTTTGAGCGGTGCACCACCAATACTCTTCTTCCGTCTCTTCTTTCCAGGCAAATGTGGGAATGCCAGCCTTGGCCATGGCGGCGGCGGCATGGTCTTGTGTTGAAAAGATATTGCAGGAAGCCCAGCGAACTTCTGCTCCCAGCTCGACCAGGGTTTCCATGAGCACTGCGGTTTGAATCGTCATGTGCAATGAGCCTGCAATCCGTGCCCCTTTTAACGGTTTTGATGCGCCATGTTTTTCGCGCAGGGCCATGAGACCGGGCATTTCGTTCTGGGCAAGGATGATTTCTTTGCGTCCCCAATCTGCCAGCGACAGATCTTTTACTTTAAATTTTTCAGAGACGGTGGTTGTTGACATGAGCTACTCCCTTTAGAAGGTTTTATAATTAAAGTTTGGATATCTATTTATTCAAAATTGATGGAAATGATGGGTTTCTGCGATGTCTTGAGGGACTGTCTTTAGAGGGGTGAATAGGAGGTCGCCCTCAAGTTTGTCTATTTATTAACGGCGATTCGTTCCACTAGTTTAGCAGATTATTGGATAAGGTCAATGCATCTGAGTTCGGCGGCTTTCCTTTTGCTTTAGCTGAAAAAAGCAAATCCCCCCAACCCCTGTGATATTTCTTCCTTGGCTTTCATGCCCCGAAGCGGGTACTTCGTAGAAGGGGGAGCTTCGATGGACCCCTCTTTTACAAAGAGGGGCTGGGGTGATTTGAAAACCTCTCGTGCAATATACGGGTCAATCAGTTGGAAGATATTTTTACTGTTTTATACAGAAAATTTTTAAAGCTGATAAACTTTTTTCTCTCGTCAGATTCCAGATGCGAGCGGGTTTTACAGGCGCGTAGTTTTACCGCCAACCCGGGTAGATTGGTTTGATAGCGGTTTTTCGCCGCCAATATCAATGCTCTAACGGTGTCGCGGGTCAAATGGTTGGCTTTAAAGGGCTGGTGGATATCTGACCAAAAGTCGGCATCCCCGGCTTCAAACTGAGCCAGCAAGGTTTCGATGAAATCGGAGTCTGTTGTTTGGGCTTGCTCTGAACCGGAGGGTCGACATGCTGAGATGATATCGTCTTTAGTGATCAGGTTTCCATTACGAAATAACATGGCCCTAAGCAGGATGTTTTTTAATTCCCGGACGTTTCCCCGATAGGAGTGGTGCTTGAGGCATTCTACTGCTGCCGGTTCCAGTTGAGGTAGGGCCGTGTCATCGCCCTCCTTTTTATAGGAATTAAACAGGATGCCGAGAAAATGTGTGGCGAGGTCTTCGATGTCTTCCACCCGATCATTCAAACGCGGTATCTGAAAGGTCAAGGCATTGAGGCGGTGGTATAAGTCTTCGCGGAACCGTCCTTGCTGAATTTCCTTTGTCAGGTCTTTATTGGTTGCGGCAATCAGGAATATTTTGGCGTAACGCGGCTGGTTTTCACCGAGACGCATGAAGACCCCGGTATCGAGAAAGCGCAATAACTGCACCTGGGTTTTTGGGTCGGCATCACCAATTTCATCGAGAAAAACCACGCCTCCATGAGCCTCTTCTAAAATACCCTGGCGGTTGAATTCCGCCCCGGTGAAAGCTCCTTTTTTGTGACCGAATAATTCGCTATAAGTCAGCTCCCCGCTGTAGGCGGCGATATTGGTTTTTTTCAGCGGTATTTTGAAGTGGGCTCCCTTCTCTTTTTGGAATATGTCGGTGAGATGAGAATAGATATTGTTGAAAAAGAATTCTTTTCCTGAACCTGTTTGGCCTTGAATCAGCAGGCTCGGTAAGCCAGTCATTGTCTCACGTTGTTGATTGCCCTCCCAGTTGAGCATGCGATTGCAAATGGATTCCACAACGGTTTGGATCTGGTTGACCAGGGAGTGGATATTTTTACTTTTTCCGATGACGTTGCCAAAATGATAAGACGAAACTTTAGGGTCTCGATACTCAATATCTTTTTTAAGTTGAAAAAGTTCCCGCTTTAGCGTTTCGATCTGCTGGAGGTTGTTCACCTTCTGGCTGATCAGGCTAGCGATGATTTGCAGGATTTTTTGATGCTCCTGAGAAAAAAAATGTTTTTGAAAGCTGTCCTGATTGATCACCCCAAGAACATGGCTGCCATGAATGATGGGGACGGCTAACTCGGATTTAATTTGTCGCGACAGGTTTTTATAGAATTTCTGCTTTTTGTCTTCCACGTTGGAAATTAGCACCGGTCTTGCACAATGCGCCACATAACCGTTCAGCGATCTTTGCTCGGTCGGAAGCTCTTCCCCGCCAACGGGTAGAAGGGGGATTTTGCTTTTCATCCAGCCGCGAGACTTTGCCCCAACCAGGTTGCCCTCTTCGTCTTCAATGATGAGCCAGGGTTTGCCATCGAGAATCTTATAAATCGAAATGGTTCCTGAATCGGCACCGATCAATTCAGAAGTTTTTGCCAGGATTTTTTCAAGAAAAGATTGCAGGTTGTCATCGGCCTCCGACAGCAGTTCTTCGATTTCACTGAGCACTTCAATTTCGATATGCTCGGGGTTTTCTTCAAGGATTAATTTTTCCACCATGGTCGCGTGGTTTTCCAGCAGGGGCTTTTCAAAAGAGGTGAACTTGTGGGTGGAGTTGGTGTAATAATTCACCACACAAATCAACCGCCTGGTTTCGGGGTTGAATTTTGGCACTTGATAAAGCGAAACCAGGTCAATCTTTCGGGCCACGGCTTTGCGGCTGAAACTTTCTTCCATAACATCTTCGATATAGACCGCTTTGAGGCCAGGGTCTTTGGCGATAAGCCCTTTGTCTTTGTCATAAGTGACAATTCTGCTGATCAGGTTTTCCTTGTGGATGCTGATATGATCGTGGTCGTTATAAACCAGCGCATCTTCTTTGTTTTTTGAAAAGGCGGCGAGACTTTCGATCCGGTTGCTCAGTTCCCGTGATACGGAGTTTTTGATGGAAGAGGGCACCCACACCGAGGCCAACGCCAGTTTGCCGATGAGTTGCACGGCTGAGCGCATCATCATCCAGGCGGCTTCTTTTTTACGCGCAAGATCAAGATGGCGGGAAAAGGATAATTTTTGCCGAAAACGTTTGGCGCGATCAATGGTAGCGCTGGCATCGGCGAGAAAATCGATAATCTCCTTTTTTTGCTCATCATCGAGGAACTCGCCTTCCTTCCCCCAATCCAAACTGATGGTGCCGATAGGCTGAAACTGATGCGTGATAGGGAAAACAGCGGTGGCCTTGATTCCGGCTAATTTCTCAAACGGATTCTGTATTTTCGCAAAACCATCGGGCCAGTCCCAGGAGAACACCACTTCATTATTGAGAAACGCCTGCGATATGATCGAAGCTTCGGGCGAGACGAATTTGGTGATGGGTTGCTCGTTGGGTCGGTTCTGCCCGGTGACATATTGGCAAACCAGCAGACCTTCATAAAGGTCTTCGAGGTTGATGCGTACCATTTTGCAGTCATAAAGCTTTTTCAAACGCGTAGCAATATGATGAAGAATTTCCGGCAAACTTTCTTTGCCGAACCGGGTGACCAATTGTTCAGAGCTGTTCTGGGCCATATTTTCTAGGGATTGAGTAATAAAAATACACAGTAGAGTGATGAGTATAGAATATTTACAAGGCTTTATCCACAGATGAACACAGATAAACACAGATAAAAATTCCCCCCCCTGATAAGGGGGGCTAGGGGGGTTGCCGTCTTTGCGAGGAACGAAGTGACGAAGCAATCGTTTGCTATGAAGTCTGGAT
>CAZEBI010000060.1:0-14449 GCA_964510355.1 uncultured Nitrospina sp.
ATCACAAATACTTTCCGGGTCGTCCACCCAGTTATAAGTCGGGAATTTACAAAGCGGACAAGGGGACCCTTGCAGATGGATATAATCTTTGTCTTCATCCGTCATTTCTCCCGGATCCACATATTTGCTCATCAGGGTATCGAGATCGGTGGCCATGGACAAAAGCTCTTCGTGCGTCAGTTTCTCGGTTTTCCACAGCCCTTCAAAAATTCCCTTTCTCTGCTTTTCCGGGATTTTACGGTAAAAGTTATCAAACTCACGATAGCGCGCATCCTTGGGAAGAACGGAAACAACACCCATGCGCGCCAACCTTGAATCCACATACATATTCCACAAAAGTCTGAACCGCGCTGTAATGAGGTTTTTTACCGATGGGTTGCCAGGGATAAAAGCATCTTCATAGTCGAACTCAGGGTCAACCATGTCTTTGGCATGCATGAATTCATGGATCAGAAAAGCGTCGAGCTCTTGAGCTTCTTCGGGGTTACTGAACCGGCTTGCCAGCACCCTCATCTCAATGAGCGGATTCCCGGAAACCCGGTTGAGAACATTGGAGCCCTCATCCACTTTATTGATCGCTCGTTTCACCGTCACTTCCCGAATACGTTCCTCAAATTCGCGGGCCAGATCGTAAGCGATTTCGCCATCATCTTCCTCATCTTCTTCATCTTCCACTTCGGCGACTGCGGTCGATGCCTCCTGTTCCTCGCCAGCTTCAGCCGGTTGCGCCGATGCCTCTGCATCCTCATCGGCCTGAGCTTCAAGTTCTTCTGGCTCGCTACTTTGAATCAGCGCCGACTTTTTAACCGTGCGCCTGCGCTTGGGAATGAGGCCCACCGCTTCGAGAGCACGCAACACATGGTCTCCCAGCTTTAATCTCTCAAGAAAAAACAGGCGGTTGACCTTTTCAAAGGCGGCTTCCCGATCGTCTTCCGGGAGTTCATAAATAGGATCGGCGAGGGAATGAAATTCGTCATAATCAGCACGGTAACCCGATCTTTCCAAATGATTAAGATGCCGAAAGGCAGACTCCTCCATTAACTGGGCGCTATAAGTGACTTTCATTTATTACCAAATATAAGTAGTTATAATTAGTTAATTTTTTTGATACACAGGCAGACTAAAAGCTGTTCGCTCCCGAACCCAAGGCATCTCTAAAACTGCTTTTGACCGTGAGCGGCCCCTATAACAAGGGCATTGCCTTAGAGCAAACCCTTGAATGAACGAAGACCTCCTAAAAAGCCTGTGTACCTTAATTTATCTTCTTTTAAAGGCCTGTGTCAAGACAAATGGCCTTTATTTTTATATCGTTAGGCCATAAAAAACTTGCCCCCTGCATTCGCGGACTTAAAGAGCCCCCTGTTATTTCAGTTTGCCTCAGAAAACTATAACCGAAACTATTTTTTATCGACGGAGTCTTTGAATTTTTCAATCTCCTGAAGCGCTTGCATGATCGGCTCCGGGTCACCCAAGTCTTTGGCAATCTTGCGGGCTTTGGCGATGTATTCGTCTCCAGGCTCAGGCCGGGAAACCATGATCTCCATCCGGGCTACGGTCAAATAAAACTGAATCAGGCTGGTCCAACCCTTGGTCTGCTCAAAACAACTGCTGGCCTGGTCGAAATAACTTTCCGCTTGCTCAAACAAACAATCCTTGAACTTCAAGTTGCCCAGATAGGTCAAGTCCTGACCGGCACCTTGATAATCCCCCACCTCACGGGTGAGCTCCAATGCTTTCAGATACGAACCTTCGGCCTCTTTGCGCTCGCCATTACTAAAAAGGAGGTTGCCAAGGTTGCGATAGTCTTCGGCTATTTCTCTTTTGTCGTTCAACCGGTTAGAGAGAGACAACGCTTCGTTAAAACTTTCCCTGGCCTTTTCCCTGTACCCCCGGCCCATATTAAATTTACCCAAATACCGAAGGTCTATGAGAATCTCCTTGGGGTCGTTGAGAGCCTGGGAATTTTCCAGAGCTTTTTTGTGATAGGTCTCTTGTTTTGAGCGTTCCTTTTTTTCCACATAGATATTCGCCAGAACGCGGCAGTCGGCACAAACATTGCGATAGTCCTTGATGCTTTCAGAAATAGCCACAGCTTTCAGCACAAACTTTTCCGCCTTCGACCAATCTTCTTTTTGCAGATACAGGTTATAAACATTTCGGTTGTCTTCCGCCATCTCCCTTTTGTTATCAGACTGAGTGTTGATTTCCAGAGCTTTTAAATAATTTTTCTCGGCACTGGACCAATCGGTTTTTTGCAGGCTGATATTTCCCAGGTTGCGATATTCCAGCATCATCCCACGGGCGTTATTGCTGCCTTCATAACCCTTCAAGGCTTTTTTGACCAGTTTCTCCGCCTTGGCCATTTTTCCCGCCACGATCAGGACATTTAAATAACTGGCATATAAATCTCCATCGTTGACTCCCTGCTTGAGTTCAATGGCACGGGCATAGTTTTCTTCTGCTCCGGCATAATCCTGCTTTTGCATCAAAATACTTCCCAGGTTCCCCACCGCCGCGCTCAATGCTGCCTTGTCCCCCGACTTTTCATGCAGGGCAATGGTTTCTTTTGCCACATCGCGGGCTTCATCCCACTCATTGGACATGAACAACACATTGCCCAAATCGCTCAACAACGCCAGCTTGAGTTTGCTGTCCTTCTCAGCCTCCGGTTTCTTGAGAGCTTCGCGGATCTGCTGTTTTCTGTTTTCCAGGTATTTGGGCTGAGAGAAAATAAGCATCAATTTGCTCTGCACTTCCTGCACCGCCCCTTTCTCTTTCATCGCCTCATACAAATCACTGGCCCGCATCAGGTAATCTTCCGCCTGATCAAACTCCCCTTCTTTCACAAAAATATCTCCCAGCGATTCACATTGCTGGGCCGTTCCGGGCCGGTTCTCCTGTTTCTCCATCAGCTCCAAAGATTTAAAATACTGCTCTTTGGCACCCGCCCAGTTTTTCTGTAAACTGCGGACATTACCCAGGTTGGCATAACCTCTGGCCTCCCCCATGCCATCGCCCAATACCTGCATGGCCTGCAAAGACTTTTCATAATGCTCCCAGGCCAGATCGAGCTGGTTTTTGTTGAGATAAATATTTCCCAGGCTTCCCAGCAGATACGAATTTCTGCGCTTATCCGAATCTCCAATCGATTGCAGGGCTTTTTTGAAATTGACCTCGGCCTCATCCACCTTTTCTGCCTGCCCATCGCTGACCATTTGCAGATAAATTCCTGCCAGGTTGGCATAACAAACTCCGGCTGAGACCTTATCGTTCGTGTCTTCGAGCACGACTATGGTTTTTTGTATGGTTTCCACCACTTTGTCCATCTGCTTCCATTGAAAATAGAGTTCTTCCAGGTCTTGCAGTTTGGCAATGACCTGGGTCTTTTGTCCTGTTGATGTGAGCGTGTCGATTTCGGCCAGCAAGGCAGATTCGCTCTTTTTTAAAAGTGTGGGATGTTTTTGCAGAGACTCGATTCTATCTCCCAGTTGCTGGATTTTTCGTTCATCCTGCTTTGCCAATGTCATGAAGTCTTTGGCTTTCTGGTAAAAATCAATAGCCGGCTCTAATTCTTCTTTTTTCAGGCAAGTGTTGCCCAGGTATTCGTTATAAATTCCCTGCCCGAGCGAGTCGTTGGCCTCGACCATGATCGCCAGCGCTTTCTGGTAGCTCTCTTGCGCCTTTTCCAGACTGCCTTGATAAAAATAAACACTGCCCAAATTGCCCAGAGAGCTTTCGATACCCTTGGCATCTTTAAGTTTTTCCATGAAGTTCAGCGAACGCGAATAAAAACCTTCCGCCTTGTCAAACTGTTTGCTCTGGAAAAAAATATTACCCAGGTTGCCCAGCACATAGGCTTGACCGCTATCGTCCCCGGCCTCTTCCATATGCTTTAACGCCTCAAGGAAATTGGATTCTGCCTCCGCAATATTATTTTTCTGCAAACTCTCATAACCGAGTTTCTCGAACTTTCTGCCCTCATCCATAATCGGGTCCACCTTCACAAAAATGAGTTTGTAATTTAAAATTTAAAACGTCCGCCGAAATCAAAAGCTCTCCTTAAATTAATGAAGACCCTGAAAAATCGGAAACGATTAGCAACAGCTTATATTTCACGGATTTAGATATGAATTATAGGGGGCCAGCCGCCCCCTGTCAACAAGGCGAAAAAGCGGGGTCCACTCAGGAGAGCATAACTTTATCTTGCGGGCACACGAGGGTTATTATAGATTGGCCTCCACTAGCAGATTGCTGAAAAAATCTATTGAAATAGATAAAGAGCAACCCCCTCTGAAATCCCCCTTGTCAGGGGGGCTAGGGGGGTTGAACCCTTGGGCAAAACCCGATATGAAGGAGTTTACGTCAAAAAATGAGCAATACTGAAAAGCTAATCGACACATTGACCCGGGAAGGTTCACTGACCTTCGCCGAAAATATTGAGTTTGCCCTGGAGTTGGAAAAGAAAATTCCCGGCCTGGAATGCCAAGAGCAGGAAGGCCGCACCCTGTGGTTCGAGAACGGCTCGGCCAGTGTGGCCAACACCCGTATCATCGTCAACCCGACCGGGCATATGGTTTTCTTCAACAATGAAGGCCGACGTTTCCTTTACACCGACCCGCAAGGGCAGCCCCTGCATGAGGCTCTGTGGACGCAGGACGCTAAAACCGGAGAGACGCAACTGGCTCTGGCACGGATGCAACTCGACAACCGGCAGTGGGTCGGCATCAAGCCCCGCGCCAAATCTTTTCAGACACAAGTCGACATCAGCAGTCATGACGGCTGGCAAAAAATGTCACTCGATGACCTGCGCGAAAAAGCCGCCGAAGCCTGGCGCGTCCCCGTCTCGGAAGTGAAATACTTTTACGACGACAACCACATGGTTCACCAGGGAGACGGCAAATACAATATCCAACTGACTAAAGACGGGATTTACGCTTTGCACGAAGGCGCGTTCGACAAATCCCTGTTCATCAGTTTCATGTTCCAGATCAACTGGGCCAAGCTCGATCTGATTCCGGTGGTGGAACTGTTCCAGTCTACTCTGCCGGGAACCGGTGGGGCGGTGTTCGAGTTCATCTGGGGCATCTACAACGACCAGTCGCGAGAAGAAAAACTGCCGGCACTGAGATATCGTGGCCTGCCCAGCTATCCGTCGAAAGAAGCCTTCAATATTTTTTCGGCTTTTTTTGTGCCGCAAGGGCCGGAAGGCAAAGACATTAAAAAAATATTCATGAACCCCATGACCTCGCACGAGATCACCTGGACCGCACAAAAACACGCGCCCACCCGTTATTTCAGCGACGACCATAAACTGGTCATCACCGCGCAAGACGGCTACCTCTACAAAGTCACCGTATACGATGACCCGGTCACTTTCCCCTACACCCATTGCGGCGTAGTGAGAAAACCGCCTATTGAACGGGAAGTCCGCATCGGCAACCAATCGTTCACTCTGGTGGAAGGGGAACGGGGAAGGGAGATTCCTTTTGATCCTATATGGGGGCTGCGCCCGCAAACGCTTGTGACCAAATCACCGGTTCAGCATCCGTTCACCTGGAAATGGTTCTTCAACGGAGAGCCACCGCAAGTCGACCCGATAAAGGTGCAATATACCGTGCCGCTCTATCCCGAAGGCGCCGCCGATATTGATGAGTCGGCCTTGCAACCGATGGTGCTCGACCAGATTTTCTACTATATGGAAATGGCCCCGGGAATGCCACAGCGGCTGGAAAAAATCGACAAGGTCCTCATCCACACCTTCGACACTGTGCTCGCCGGATGCATCGACTGCACCCGGGAACGCGAGTACACCGTCTTGTTCAGCGACCCTGAGTTCGCCCAGAAAAACGCGCAATTGTTGTGGAACTACGCCATGTCACGCGACCAGTTGAAAAACCTGCAGAAAGTTTCGTTCCTGCCGGAAAAGGATCATATCGCCCATGCCTACAGTCTCCAGTACGGCCTGATCTTTAAATGGATTCCGTTCATGTACCATCAGGACCGCGAAGCCTGTGAAAGTATGCTTAGAGATTTAGCCGGCGCCCTCCAGCCCGGCGGCTTCCTCTATCTGGTTGGGCCGCGTCCGTTGGAAGGTTTGTTTGAGCATTATGAGCTGGTGCGGCTTTACAACGACCCGATTTACAATATGCCGTTTTTTCGCCAACACCTTAAAATGTGCCCGGAAAACCAGGTCAACCCCGATCTATGCGTCTTCCTGTTAGAGAAAAAAGGTTTCCAGGAAGAAAAAGAAGAAAAGCAGGAAGAAAAGAAAGAAATCCAACCCGCCTCAGATCAAGGAACCAGCAACTTCGATGGCACCGTCCCGCAAATGCGTGGTTTTAAACGTCCAAACTGAGAAACCTTTTTAACCACAGATGGACACCGATGAACACGGATAAAAAAACTCCTCCCCTTTCATGAGGGGAGGCTGGGAGGGGTGTGGACTGCTTCCCCTTGACAAGGGGAAGTTCAGGCTTTGTCGTCACCCTGAGCCAGTCGAAGGGTCGCCTATTTTCAAATGAGGGGTTCATAGTACTCGTCATTGCGAGTGCAACGAAGCAATCCAGAAAAAACCTACTGGATCGCCGCGCCGCTTTCGCGGCTCGCGATGACGAATAGGATGAAGAATGTTGTAAGCTCGTTATTCGTAAGGCAGGATGAAAAAAAACTAACTTCATTTTGAGTAATAAAATGATTAAAGGTCGAGAAAAAGAGGTTCTACAGATTTTAACTGCAAATGCAGCTGTCGCAGTAGGAAATTTGCTCTTAGGAAAATTCGACTCCTGGGACCAATTTCGGGAGCCACTAAAACTGACTTCATGTCACTACCAAGGCGAAATCTTAAAATAGGTTCTCGTGACGTAAGGAGAAACCTTTCGAAAGAGATCAAAAAATTTTACGAAAAAAACTTTAGTGACTACTCAGATGACAAAATTTATTCACTTTGGTTTGAAATCGAAAAAAAGGCGGGTCTATATCTTCCACTGAAGGACTTCGAATCCAAGTTTTTTCATGTTAAAAAAAACAGTAATGAAGAACATACCCCGCCACTCAACAGTTAGAATCTCTTTGTGGGGACTACTTTTCATATTTCCCGAGGACCAATTTTCTAAAGACATCGTCCAATCTTTTAAGTCGGCGAAAACCACAAAAAATGAGTTGAGTAAGTATAAGGCTTACAAACACTCACGGCTTAAGAGAGAACAAAATCAATTGGCTGAACTACTAAGAGAGCATGGAGTTGCATGCAGAAGTTGCTTCTTGGCTTGTTTTTATTTTATCGAAGCTTATTTAAATGGAATCGCATGGGAGTGGGTTGAGGAACAACCCGACTTGGATAAACTTTCCAAAAGAAAACAATCCATGATACTTGATACCAGTCAAGTTGCTCTTAAAGACAAAATCATAAAATATCCCGACATTATTGCCGGGAAGCCACTTTGGGCAGATACTGACCCTATTTTGAACACATTTTTATTCGAGCTAAAGCCTTTCAGGGACTCGTTGGTTCACCCTTCACCCTTCGCGGTTCCTGAGAGGTTTGGAGGATACGATAAATTAGCAAAATGCTACGACCTGAAACTACCTGAAACCAAGCAGATGGTAGATATAACCTATAATCTGGTTTTAAAAATTCATCAGCATGTAAAGGGAGTACAAATAGCCGTTCCCCCTTGGCTTAAGAGCCTCAACGATAGTCTAGTTTGAACACCTGCCATATTTTCTGAAAAAAGCAGATACTTCTCCACCCGATGCAAAGCCGCCCTTCTGAGCTACCTCGATGCCCTTTTTAATATGGGCTTGTTGCCATTCGTGCAGATCGGTGCTCTGGTTTAGTTTTTTGCGCTTCCCTTTTTTATCTAGTCCCCGATTCTTCGTCACTATCGCTCCTCAGAATGACATTCAATGGTTTCTAATTATGCACCATAATTGGTGTGTGTATTGCTGAAAGATTATAAATCACCCCAGCCCCTCTTTAAAAAGAGGGGTCCATTGAAGCTCCCCCTTCTACGAAGGGGGTTGGGGGGATTTGATTTTTCTGGCAGGTACAGACCTACTGTCCCCATGCTGAGTGAAGGCCGCAATATTACTTTGAAGATGAGGTCGTAGCAGAACGGGGGTTTTTCTTTGTTTTCTTAAGATGTTTCTCCAGAGCTTCGGTGACAATCTGGTTCAGGTTGAGCCCGCGTTCTTTGGCCTCTAAAACTGCTAGCCGATGAAGCTCCGAACCCGTTCGCACATTGAAGCTTCCCTTGAAAGATTTTTCCGGTTCTTTTCCGTCATCGGCACACATTTCCAGATAATCGTCTACGGCTTCTTTAAAGGCTTTTTTCAAACCTTTAATACTGCTTCCCTCATAAGTCACCAGGCTTCGGACAAATTCAATCTTGCCGTGAAATATGGCATCTTCATCACTGTAATGAGCTGACCCCAAATATCCTTTGTGGTGCATCATGTCTTTCATAACAGTCCCTCGCGTTCTAAAAATTCTATCAACTCCCGGATCACATAGCCCTTGACAATATTTTTCGGGTGCGGCTTGTGAAGGTTCACCGTTGGGGCACTTTCATGCACAAACCTTCGCCTTGAACCACCCGTCTTGCCTTTTTTGCGTTCCTGATACCCCAAACACTTCAACAACCCGGTCAGTTCTTGCCAGGTCAAATCCCGCGGTCGCAATAATAACCGCTTGACCAGCTTCTCTTTTTTACTCAAAGCCTCTCCTTTTTGCAACTATAAATAGTTACATTTAGAAGTGCAGTATAGCCGATTATTTCAACAGGAATCAACTACAAACCTTTTATAGAGATCCAGCATGACAAACCCAACCCCCTTAATCCCCCTTGTCAGGGGGAATATTAAAGTATTGCGCTTGATGGCGTTGTTTGCTTGGCGAGCAATGCAGTGCTGGCCTCACGCCGAGTGCCGGTGAGCCACCGGTGGCAGACAGCAAGAGCTTGATTGTGCCGAGAGGAATCGTTGCTAGCCAGCAAAAGCTATTGCCAGTCGGCCCCACGCCGAGGGGTTATCTGATGTCCCAGAACTTTTCGCGTTCGAGTTCGAACTCCTGGGGTGCGGAATTATTTTTTACGTAGAGATGGGGCAAATCGCTGGTGCCAAAATGCGTGATGTATAGCAGAATATGTTCCCGGGCGTTGATGCGTAATGCCCAGGGATCAAAATCGTCACGGTAAAAACTTTCGTAACGCGCCATCGCTTCTTCTGTGGTCTGGCCTGATTCGGGAGTGTAATAATAATCCAGCGCCAGGTCGTGCTCGGGGTTTTCCTGAACTTTTATTTTGTACTCATCGGCCTGAAACATCACCGGCGCATTTTTGTACAAGACGAAAAAATACATTTCCACCGATGGAATCTTGTCCCGATTTTGCAATAGGAACCGCCTTGTGTCTTCGGCTTCTTCCGGGGTTTCACTCGGAAACCCGTAAAAACACATCACGTGACTCCAGATGCCCACCCGCTTGGCCTGCTCAAGATTGATTTTCGCCGCCTCGATATCGGTATCTTTCTTCACCAGTTTGATGATGCGTTCATTGGCCGATTCCAACCCGTAATACAACGACCGACATCCTGACTTGTGCGCCATATCCCATAAATCCGGTGCCAGCAACTGCGACTCAAAACGGATGAGCGTGGTCCAGTAAATATCGAGTTCGCGCTCAACCATCAGCGGCGGTAGTTTGATGAACAGCGCCGGGGGAAACGACTCATCGGTAAACATAAAATGTTTGGCGTTGAGTTTGTTTTTCAGGTATTCCAGTTCATCGACGATCTGATCAGCATGTTTCGCACGAAACTGGTCGATATAACCGGCACCGTGATCGCAGAATGTGCATTTCCCCCAATAACAACCCCGTGTACCCAGGTACGGCACGAGTTTTTCCGGCGAGAAATATTTTTCCCACGGCATACCGTCAAAATCCGGCGGCGGCAAATCGGTGACTTTTTCCTGATACGTGCCGTTGACATGCACTTCACCTGCATCATCTTTATAGATGAGGTTGGAGACTTCAGACATCTTGCGTTCACCCGCCAACGCTTCCACCAGCCAGACCAAGGCATGCTCGCCTTCGTAGGTGATCATCGAGTCAAACGCTTTGCCGAAAAAATGCGGCTTTTTAGAAAATTCATCTTTGAGTCGAGTGATGACATTGCCGCCAACGGTCACATGGATATCCGGGTAGGCTTCTTTGATCAAGGTGCCAAAGGTAATGCCCGACATCAATTGCACCGGCGTACCGATGGAGATGCCGATGACATCGGGGTTCTCTTTTTTGATCGATCGCAATACCAACTGTCGGCAGATGTCGGCATAAACATTGACCTCTTTGTCGTGAGGAACTTTCAAAAGGTCTTCAGAAACCCAGGGGTGATACCTGTTGAGATTGCTCTCAACCGGGTAAAAATTGATGCTGGCCGGATAGTAGCAAACAGAAATATATTCCATGACTTCCCGGAAAGAATTGAGCGCCCATTCGGCTTTTTCAATCTCATAAAATTCCGGTCCCCGCATGATCTTCTTGGCACGCGCCACTTTTTTGATATGGTGCTCCAGGTCAATATACTGATATTCGTTGAGCATTTCCATCAGCTCAGCGTCTTCGGCGCTCAAGCTGCCAGTCTTGTCTCTCAGTTTTCTCAACCGCGCTTCTATTTTACTTTTGACATACAGCAGAAACCCCGAGGTGAAAAAGTGGTCAAACATCTCCACATTAATGTCCTTGAGCACGGTCTCTATACCATTTTCACGCAGAACCGCCGCGAGGCTCGGCAATGCCAGATAAGGAGCCGTTGGCACCCATTCCGGAGGAAATATCAGCATGACCTTCTTCATATAGGTTCCTGTAAATGCAGTTTGTTCGATAACCCGCTTTTAATTTTTTGGAATTTACTGGGTTAATGCTAACATATTGCCATCACTACCCTTAATCAAAATCGGGCAGAAATCGCTTTCTTGCAATACTCAACAAGAGCAAGGCCCGGCGATCACCCGGTTAACCTTATAAGCTAAATGGAGCACAAAATAAGTTATGTCCACCCTGGAAACCAGCACAGAAGTGAAAGTAAAAATCCTGCTGGATGAAGCAAATCTGGCATTTTCAGAAACGTCTGAACGCAAAGACAGCAAGGGAGAACGCAACCTCGACGGGTCGGCCTGGGAAGACGGTCGCATGGAGGGGGAGTATGACGAAGACGATTATCAAAAGATTCTCGAGTTGCAGATGCGCTCTGCCATAGTTTGTGACGAGCATCCGGAACTGGAAGAAAAAACAGCACAGTTGTTCGAGTCGATCACTTTGGAAAATGCTGACGAGGTTCTCGAAACCGTTTTCAAAGACCCCAATATCGTTACACTGGGTAAAACTGCCGTCACAACTTTTATCCTGCGCTTCCCGACAGTGCAGTCCTTTGTCAACAAAGGCCACCCGCTGGTATTGGCTATGGACGAATATATGCTGGAAAACGCGGACGCACAAAACTGGCACGACTTTAATAATATCGCCAAAGAAAATAACTGGCTCTAGCCACTAGGCGTGGGGCCCACACTGCATTGCCCGTCAAGTAGGCCAAGTCGTCAAGCGCAATACTTTAATATTCCCCCCTGACAAGGGGGGAGTTTAGTCTGTCATGCTGAGCTTGTCAAAGCATCTCAGTTTAACGAGTCTTTGCTATCTGCCTCCCTCGATAGAGGGCCGGAATCAATCATGAAATTCAGACATCATCTCGCAAAAGAAACTTTCAAGGGCAAAAAAAAGGTCTCCAGAAAAAACATGGAAGACCATATCAGTGAAGACCAGCGCGGAAACCACGCCAGCGTCGACACAGGGCCCAACCCACTGAGCCTGGATAAAGAGACCATCACCCCCATCGAGGAAGAACCGAAAGAACTATCTCGCCGGGATATGTTTTCGTTCGGTAATTTCCTTGATTTTGGCACAGCGGTAGAAGACGAAGCGCAAAAATCCACTAAAGCAACTACCGAAAAACAGGATGAGGAAGACCCCGAGGCCCCTGCCGAGTCGGAACCTGCAGAGATTGAAAATGTCGAAAACGTCGAAAGCGTTGAAGGGGTAGAAACGGTCGAGGAAATTGAAAAACCCAAAAAAGGATTTTTCAAAAGGCTGATATCGAAGTTCAAGCCCGACCCGGAAGATGAGCCTTCGCCACAAACAGAACCCCTGCCAGACGCAGAGTCAATAGAAGTACCGAGCCAGGAGCTCGCGGAAATACCTGCCAGCAATAATATTTTTGAACTAGAAGAGGTCGAAGACAAGGAATATGATCGTCGCAATTTATTGCGGCAAGGGGTCCACTTTTTCGCTAAACCCGCTGTCAATAAAGTACAGGGAAAAATTGACGGCATCAACAAAATGATGGACAAGATCACCAAGCGGGTTCCCCTGTTGCGGCCTCCGGGCGCGATTTCTGAGAGACAGTTTTTGCAAGCCTGCTCTCATTGTGATGAATGCATCCACGCCTGCCCCAAGGATGCCATCCTGCGTGCGACCAAAAAAATGGGGTTCCTCGTTTTCAACACACCCTATATCGACCCTATGCGCAACCCCTGTGTGATGTGCACCGAGCTGCCCTGCATCTCGGCTTGCCCCGATGGAGCCTTGCTCCCGGTGCAAGAACTCAGTGATGTGAACATGGGTTATGCTATTTTAGACAAGAAAAAATGTCAGGCCTACGGTGAAACGTTCTGCCAGCAATGCGTGATCGACTGCCCGGTTCCAGGGGCCATTCATCAGGTGGACAATAGACCCATCATCGACAAAAAAACCTGTACCGGGTGCGGAGTCTGCATGCGCTCGTGCAGTACGGTCAATATTCCCCTGGCAATCAAGATCAAACCGCAGATGGTGGTCGAGTATCAACTCGATAAAAAACGCCGGGAACAGGAACTGGCCCGCATCGAAGCGGAACAAGCAGAGCAAAGGAAAAACCCGGATACTGAAGAAACCGAACGTGAAACCTTGAGCCAGCCTTCTGCCCCATCAGATTAACGCTTGCAAGTCGGCCTTGTTTTCAGTACCTTACTGGACTTTGGCCCCTCGCAAGACAGGCAAATCAAATCCCCCCAACCCCCTTCGTGGAAGGGGGAGTCTATGGACCCCTCTTTTTAAAGAGGGGCTGGGGTGATTTAAAAACCTCTTGCGCATTATGCAAATTATAAAAAAATAAATTAAGGGTTGAATGAATAACGAACGAACACATGATTGCGGAACCTTGTCAGACAGCCATATCGGCGAAACAGTAACCCTGTGCGGATGGGTGCATACCCGGCGCGATCACGGGGGACTCATTTTCGTGGACTTGTGGGATAAGTATGGCATGACCCAGGTGGTGCTGAATCCTCAGATCGACCAACTGGCGCACGAGCACGCCCAGTCCATTCGTGGAAATTTTGTCATCTCTGTCACTGGCAAGGTCCGCGCCCGACCGGATGACATGGTGAACACGAAACTGAAAACCGGAAAAATAGAAGTTTATGTAGATGAGTTGCATATTCTCAATCCATCGGAAACCCCTCCCATCTCACCTTGGGAGCCGCAGGACATCTCGGAAGCCCTGCGCTTGAAATACCGGTTTCTCGATCTTCGCGGGCCGGTTTTGCAGCGCAATTTGAAAACCCGTTATGACATCACAAGGGTGGCAAGAAACGAACTGCACCGGAACGGATTTATGGAGATAGAAACCCCCGTGCTGACCAAGAGTACTCCGGAAGGGGCACGGGATTACCTGGTGCCCAGCCGGCTCAACCCGCAAAAGTTTTATGCTCTGCCTCAGTCACCGCAGTTGTTCAAACAGATTCTCATGGTCTCGGGCATGGACCGGTATTTCCAGATCGTGAAATGCTTCCGCGATGAAGATTTACGCTTTGACCGGCAACCGGAATTCACGCAGATCGATATTGAAATGTCTTTCGGCAGTGAGAAGTTCATATTCCAAATGCTCGAGGAAATGATGGCGGAAATTTACAAGGAGATCCTCGATGTTAAAATCGACACTCCCTTCCCGGTCCTGAAATATCAGGATGCCATCGACCGGTTCGGAACCGATAAACCGGATATGCGGTTCGACATGGAAATCGTTGATCTGGGAGAAATTGTCCGAGGCACATCGTTTAAAGTGTTCGCTCAGGTGCTGGAATCGGGTGGACAGGTTCGCGCCCTCAACATCAAAAACAGCGCCGATGCTTTGTCCCGAAAAATGCTGGACGATTTAACCGAAATTGCCAAAACTTACGGCGCCAAGGGGATGGCCTGGATCAAGGTTCAGAAAGATGGATTGCAGTCGCCCATCATCAAGTTCTTCGAGCAGGAAATGCTCGACCAAATGCTGAAGGCTTTGGGAAGCCAGCCCGGCGACACAGTAGTTTTTATTGCCGACACCCCCAAGATTGTGGCAGATGCGCTCGCCCATCTTC
>CAZEBI010000061.1:0-14309 GCA_964510355.1 uncultured Nitrospina sp.
CAAAAGTGCATTATCCACACTTTTCGATGTGTCCACAATTTCGGGGGAAGATCAAACCTGCTAGATGGCTCGACAAAATACCTTGCCCCCTCTCTCAACCCCCACGATATAAATACCATACAATCCACGAAAAAAGGGGTCAACCTTTTCGAGTTAACCCCTTTTTATATATGGTGGAGAGTCGTAAAAAAAGTTCGAACCCAAATCAAAAATCTTTGACCGGAGACGAAAAACTCGCCCTCTGCGTAAAAAATGGAACTGACGGGGGGGCGATGAGATTGGATAAAAGAAAGCGGCAACCTTCTATCGGAATAATAACAGCGGCACCTTGCAAGTCTTGATCAGTGATGCGGTTGTGCTGCCGAGTAACAGGCTGTGCATACGCGAATGGCTATACGCACCTGTAATCAGAAGGTCGATTTTATTTTCCACAACATAAGAAGCTATCACTTGGTCGGCATGAGAATTTTGTTCTACCCGAAGGGTGGTTTTAAACCCGGCTCCCTCCAGTTTTTGCACGACTTCTGACGTTTCAATATCACCTTTGGTACGCTCAACCACCAGCAAGTGACACTCTAACTCCTTGTCCAGCAAAGGTCGGTCGATGATGAAGTTGATGGCTTTGCGAACACTGTCCTTACCATCATAGGCAATCAAGAAACGTTTGATCGGGCGTATGATGGAGGACACAATAAAAAGTGGTTTGTGGAGGGCGCGTGCAACTTTTTCCAGGTTTGAGCCCAGAAAAACAGAGTCTATGTTGGCATGCTCTCCTCGTTTTCCCATGAAGATCATTTCAACAGAATCTTCAAATTCCTGAATGGTTTCAACCAGGCTACCGCGCCGGTGAATGAGGTTTACTGTCTCGACGCCTGCTTTTTTTAGAATTTTGGCACCATGTTCAAGAATGATTTTCCCCTTCTCTTGATCTAAACGGCCCCGCTGTTCATCCACCTTTGTTAATTCTTCCAGAAGAGTACTGCGTGCCTCAAGGCCCATTAATCCGGTATGGTCTATCGGTGCTTGATAGTCTGAAGGGCGGCGTAAAACATGGAGAAGATCAATGTCGGCATTTATTTGTTTGGCAACCCAGACAGCATTGGTGCAAAGATTATCTGCGTAAGCCGATCCGTCGATACATACTAATAATTTGGCCATTCATTCTCCCCCTTAATGTGTTGGCATCAGGTCAAGCGCATTGGGTTTATCATACACAGCCAGGCGATCAACAATCGTGGCACTTGCTTTATTCATTCCAAGTAGGTGAACGACCGTTCCTTCACGACGATATTTCATGACAACTTTATCCAATGCACCGACAGCGGACAAATCCCAAAAATGCGCTCCACTGACATCAATGGTAATATTTTGGACTACCTCCTTAAAATCAAAAGAGTCAGAAAACACGCCTGCGGAAGCAAAAAAGACCTGCCCATAAACCTTGTAGGTACGCTCTTCTTTATTTTCAGATAAATGAGATTCAATTTTTAGTAGTCGCGATACTTTACGGGCGAAAAAGAGAGCGCTCGTCAAAACTCCAACAAAGACACCCTTTGCCAAGTCATGTGTGATAACAACGACTATTACGGTGGTTATCATGACAAGGCTCGAGGTTTTGGGATGTGTTCTCAAGTTTTTAAAAGACGACCAACTGAATGTTCCAATTGAAACCATTATCATGACGGCAACGAGAGCGGCCATAGGAATTTGGCGCACCCAATCCCCAAGAACCAAAAGTAAGAACAAGAGAAATAGCCCTGCGAATAGTGTCGACAGGCGGCCACGCCCCCCGGACTTAATATTGATAACCGATTGCCCGATCATCGCACAACCTGCCATGCCGCCAAAAAATCCAGACACAATATTGGCAACACCTTGGCCCACACATTCACGATTTTTATTGCTGGGGGTATCTGTCAGGTCGTCAACAATCGTTGCTGTCATCAATGATTCCAGCAGGCCGACAGTCATGAGTGTCAATGAGTAGGGAAAAATAATCCCCAATGTATTCAGATTCAGCGGTATATCGGGCAACAGGAAAATCGGTAACGTGGAGGGAAGTTCCCCCATATCTCCTACCGTGCGCAAATCCATTCCAAAATAAATACTGATTACTGTAATAATTACAATGCTGATTAGAGGTGATGGAACAGCCTTTGTGAAAAGCGGAAAGATATAAATAATTGCCAACCCGAGAGCGACCATGCCATACATCTGGATTCCAGCACCCTTGAATTCCGGCAGTTGCGCCATAAATATTAGAATGGCCAGGGCATTTACAAACCCTGTCACGACAGAACGTGAAACAAATCGCATTAGAGAACCTAACCTGAAAAAACCCGCAATGATTTGCAAAATTCCTGTCAGAATAGTTGCAGCAAGGAGATATTCAAGCCCATACTTTTTCACCAGCAATACCATGACAAGTGCCATAGCACCTGTTGCAGCAGAAATCATACCGGATCTACCACCGATAAAAGCAATGACAATAGCAATGCAGAATGAAGCATACAAGCCCACCTTGGGGTCAACGCCGGCAATAATAGAAAAGGCAATCGCTTCAGGAATGAGAGCCAACGCAACAACCGTACCCGCAAGGATATCATTGCGTATATTGCCAAGCCAGTTACGTTTCATGTATGAGAGTGATAAAGAGAGCATAAAATAAGTTCTGTGGAATTTGTGCGTAACAGTTTTATTGGAAAAGCAAAGTGCTTTTTAAGCCTTGGCCTTGAATCAGCTGTGAAACATTATTTTTTTTCTGGGGCAAAAAATAGGAGCTCGACCAAGTGGCCGTTCCCCTTCACACCACATGAAACCGAAAAATACCATACAGAATTGAAGTTCTGTCTGACGACATGCAGTTGTTTTTTTGGGAACGTGCTCGCAGAAAATCTGCCTGCCGTTTCCCCTGATTTTATATTGGGTTGGATTGCTGCAAGAACTTTTAGGAACCACTCGGAGAAAAAAACCACCTTTGATCTGCCAGACCAAAGTGTTTCTACAGATTTACTCGAGGCGAGAAACCAGAAAGAATCAACTTACGCTACAACTGAACAACCTTTGTTTAGCGGATAAGAATATCATGAATGGCAGATATATCCTAATTTCATCTTCGAAAAAAGATAGATGCCTGCTATTTTCGGCCTTTAGCGCCCCACGTACGATTAACCGCACCCGTTCTCTCTTCCAGAATTCATTTTTTTGACGATTGATAAACCTGGGTCCGGAGTTAACCTATCGCCCCATCCGCACGATACAATACCCATACAACCCACAAAAAAAGGGGTCAACCCTTTCGAGTTAATGACAAATCCGCTTTTCAATCCTTCTCCGCAAGTTTAAGAATACTGACAAATTCCTGTAAGCCTTCTTCCTCTGCATATTGAGCAATTACTGGCAAGGGCTCCTTGTTTATTATTGCCTGACCCAGTTTGGAGGAATTACCTAGTTTTTCACTCATTCCCTCCAACAGTTTATCAATAGCCTGACCAAACGTTGATTCAACCAAAAGTTCCTCATTATTATTCCAAAATTCAGCAATGGGATCACTGATATTCTTACTGTGGTAATGAGCAAAATCAGTGATGGAAATAATTCCTGCCACGTTATTATCTCGGGTTACTACCATATGGCGGGTATGATTTTTTTTCATTGCCAAAAGAGCCTCATTCATTGGCTGGCTTGCATCTATGGTGTATAGGGGGCTTCCCATTATTAAGGTAACTTTAGTTTCGGCTGGGTCTAATTCTGGAGCAACAACCTTTCTGGTTATATCCGCATCGGTCAAAATGCCCACATATTTACGTTCTTCCTTAACAATCACTGCGTGAACATTACTGTCCCGCATAGCCATCGCTGCCTCTTGAATGGTCGCTTCCATTTTGACAACAATCAAATCTTCACTCATGTAATTTTCAATGTTATCCATTTAAGCCTCCTATATAAATGTCCAGTTATGTTCGATGAACAGTTCCGCGTCACAAGTAGGGCAAATAAGAATTTTGTCATCCCCATTCGAATTGGATGCTTTGTGATGTAAATCCTAATAAATGATGTAGAAACCATCAGTCTTATTTTTTTTGCAGTTCGGACAAATCATATAACCATTTTAAAGGGTTAACCCCCTACGATACAATACCCATTCAATCCATAAAAAAAGGGGTCAACCCTTTCGAGTTAACCCCTTCTTTTATATGGTGGAGAGTCGTAGGAAAATTTCGCACCCGAATCAAAAAACTTTGACCGGAGACGAAAAACCCGCCCTCTGCGTAAAAAGTGGAGCTGAGGGGGATCGAACCCCTGACCCCTTGCATGCCATGCAAGTGCGCTCCCAGCTGCGCCACAGCCCCATTTATTTTTTTATCTCATCTAAAAAAAACTAACTGGTTGATATTAACGGTTATCCCGTCACTGTCAAGCGCAAAACCAGCATTTTTGCACCGCTATTGCCTTCTACCAGTTCTTTATATAATATAATGAAACTTTTCCAGTTTCCTTATAGTCTGGGGTTTCCAGACCCCTATATCATTTATAACCCGTCATTGCCGCTGTGATTAAAAGCTTCCAACGCCGACTTCGAAATGTTTTCATCACTGGGCTATTGATCACCCTGCCGATCGCGCTGACGTGGTTCATTTTGCAGTTTCTGCTCAAAAATTTCGATGCCCTCTCACCGGTGTTCACCCGAGCGCTGATTGCGCTTGGCGCACCAATTCCCGAAGGCTTTCGCATTCCTTTTCTCGGGCTGGTGGTGACCCTGCTTATCGTGCTCATAGTGGGTTGGCTCACCACCAATTTTTTCGGAAAAAAACTGTTTGAACTCGGTGAACTGCTGATTGAAAAAATCCCGTTTGTGCGCCGAATTTATAAAGGCTCCAAACAGGTGGTTTCATCCATCGCCGAAGCCGATACGTCCGCCTTTCGCAAAGTCGTCCTGATCGAGTTCCCGCGCCGGGGCCTTTTAGCCATCGGGTTTGTGACGGGTGAATCGCGCGGGGAGGTTCAGCAACTCACCCGGGAGAACATGCTCAATGTATTCGTGCCAACCATGCCCAACCCCACATCCGGGTTCCTGATCTTCTCGCCACCGGAAGAACTCACTGAAATTTCCATGACCATTGAGGAAGGCATCAAATATGTAGTCTCCGGAGGTCTGGTCACTCCTGCGGAACTCAAAATCGTGGAAGCCGCTAAGGGGCTGAAGATTGAGCAACCCTCCTGATCACCCCGATATCCTGTATCTCGACAACCATTTGATAGCGGTACGCAAACCTGCGGGAATACTCATCCAGCCTGACAAGTCTGGAGAAATTTCCCTGATGGACCAGGTGAAAGACTGGATCAAAACCGAATATAAAAAACCGGGCAACGTGTTTTTAGGATTGGTGCACAGGCTCGACCGGCCCGTATCCGGGGTGGTTGTTTTCGCACGCACTTCCAAAGGGGCCTCGCGGCTCTCTGAACAGTTCCGCCAAAAAACCACAAAGAAAATCTATCGGGCGCAAGTCGAAGGAATACCAAAACCCCGGCAAGTCAGCCTGACACATTATCTGAGAAAAGAAAAATCCCTCAAGGCCACCGTGTTCCCCCGCCCAACACCCAATGCCAAAGAAGCGCAATTGAATTACGAAGTCATCGAAACTTCACAAAACACCAGCCTGCTCGATATCCATCTGCATACTGGCAGGTTCCACCAGATCCGCGCCCAACTGGCCTTCATCGGGCACCCCATCGTTGGAGACAAAAAGTATGGCGCATCTTCGGCGTTGCCCGAAGGACAGATTGCCCTTTATGCGCAACGACTGGTTTTCAAGCACCCGATCAGCAAAGAGGAAATCACGATCGACTGCCCTCAGCCTGAAAACTGGCTCTGCTTCTAGCCGGATATTGCACGAGAGGTTCTAAATCACCCCAGCCCCTCTTTAAAAAGAGGGGTCCATTAAAGCCCCCTTCTACGAAGGGGGTTGGGGGATTTGCTTTTTATGCCTGCAATGAGTCCTTAACGAGGTCTTCTTTTTTGGTATGGAACCCCATATCGATCAGCAGGGATATCAACACAGGAACCAGGAACAGAGTGAACAAAGTGGAGATGCTCAATCCGCCGATCAGGGCGGTGCCCATACCCCGGTATAATTCGGTGCCCGCCCCTTCGCCAAAAGCCAGAGGCATCATGCCAAATACACTGGAAATAACGGTCATCATAATAGGCCGCAACCGCGTCTGGCAAGACAGGAGAAGGGCTTCGCGCTCCTCCATACCGGATTTAATATTATTGAGCATTTGATGCACGATGAGGATGGCGTTATTGACAACAATGCCCGCGAGAATAACAATGCCCAACTGGGTAAGAATATCAAAAGTGATCCAGTTCCAGTCACCCGCCATGGCCTGTGCGTTCGGCACATTCCATTCTTCGAGGATGGCAAGAATATTCCCGCGTTGAAACCAGTTGTTCCAGGTGATTCCTAAAAAAGAACCGGAAACCGCCAGCGCCACCGTCAACATGACGATGAACGGTCGCAAAAACGAGGAGAACAAAGCGACAAGAAGCAGATAGATAAAACCTAATGCATAGGCAAAACTGTTCATCAATGATTTTTCGGTGGAAGCCAGTTCATCGGCGGAACCGCCGATACGCAGCCCGTATTCTTCACCCAAATTTTTTCTGGCCTCGACCAATGCTTGCTCATCAACCCGGTCGATGACCAGTTGCATGGCCACATCTTTTCTCACCTGCACCCGCAGTTTGATCGCCCGTTCCGTCCCGATATGGTCGATGCGTGCAGGGCCCGCGTCGATTTCTATATCAACCAAATGTCCAAGATGGGTCATCAGGTTTTCATCTGTCCATACCGGCAAAGAACGGTAGTCTTCCAACCCCAGTTTATTGCCGTCTTTTTTCTGCACCAGAACAAAGTCGATGGGTTCGCCCTGGTCGTTGAACTCGCCAAGATATTTACCGGCGTTGAGCGACTCAATAATATCTCCGATCTCATTCATGCCCATATCCAGCCGGGCCGCATCTTCGCGCCGGGGAATGAACCGTAGCTCCGGGTTGCCGAACTTGAACTCCGGTCGGACGGAGTGCTCTCCTTTTATTCCAGAAATTTTTCCGATCAACTCCAGGGCACTGCTTTTGAGTTTCAACATATCCGGCCCGGTAATTTCAACCTCAAAGGTTTTATTGGCGGAGCGGAAAATGGGCCGCTGCATGGCAAAGGCAAAACGGTATCCGGGAATAGCAAAAATCTCCCGACCCATTTCCTGGGATTTCACCGCCATCTTCACTTCGCCACGCTGGCCTGCGGCCAACTCCTTGTTGATGATGGCACCCCCGCCATTAAACCGAGAAGAGAAAACCAGAAAATTGCGGTCAACATCTTCCATGGCCACAATCTTTTTTTCGTATTCGGCCATATAACGCATATTTGTTTCCACCGGCGTTCCCGCTACCGGTTCGATGAGCATGAACACCATGTTCACATTTCCATAAGGAAGATAATCCTTTTCCGGCAAGGTCTTGCCGCTATACCACAACATCCACCCCACGCAAACGATGACAATTATCCTGAAAAAAATACTGACGGGAGAATTTTGCAATATCCATTGCATGAGCCCGGAATAGGCATCGCTCATCTTCCTACCCAGCAGGACGACGGGCTTGAACAAAGTGCGATGGAAAAACCCCGGCCGGTATTCTTCTCCCGGCTTGAGACGGATCAACAACGTGGTCAAAGTCGGAATAACTGTGATGGACACGAGCAACGACAAGGCGATGCTGGCACTGATGGTGATAGCAATATCGCGGAACATCTGCCCCGCCTCTTCCTGAATGAACACGATGGGAATAAAAACGGCCAACGTCGTCAGCGTTGAGGCCAACACCGCCCCCCACACTTCTGACGCACCATCGTAGGCGGCTTTAAAAACACCTTTCCTCAATGTGAGATGACGATAAATATTTTCCAGCACCACAATCGAGTTATCCACCACCATGCCGACGGCAAAAGCCATGCCCGCAAGGGAAATAATATTTATGCTGCGTCCAAAAATTTTAAGCACGATGAATACGGAAACCAGGCTCACCGGAATACTGATCGCCACAATCAACAATGACCGCGCCGACCCCAAAAACAGCAACAGCACCGCCACGGCCAGAACAGCTCCAAAAGCCAGGTTCGATTTCACCAACCGCATGGCCTCGTTGATATAGTCCACATCCTGATAAACAATTTTCAAATTGATCGGGATACCCCGGTTCAACAATTCCTGGTTGAGTTCCTCCACTTTTTTGGCGGTCAGGTTGCAGGTTTCCACCACATTGGCCCCGGCTTTGCGAATCACCCCAAAAGCATTGGACAAACTGCCGCTGATGCGAACCAGGGAAGAAGTCCGTTTATAACCGTCCACCACTGTGGCAAAATCTTTCACCCGAATGGTTTTTTCACCATCACGCTTGATAACCGTATCGAGGATATCCTGCGGGTTGAGAAACTCGCCCAAGGCGCGGACAGTATAAGAACGGTTGTCTTCATCATGGAACCCGGCGCGGGTATTCTGGTTTTCTTCAGATAGCCGGGCTATCACTTCCTTGTAGGTCACATGCAAACGAGCCATGCTGTAAGGGTCAAACTCGACCCGCATTTCTCTTTCTTCCCCGCCGAAATGCCAGACATCGGCGATGCCCTTTATACGCCTGAGAGCGGGGACAATAATATTCTCACCGATCTTGTACATATAGTTCTGATCGAGGTTGGGCATTTTTTCATTGGGCTTGTCGAACACGATCCACATGATAGGGCTCGAATTGTCGCTCGAAATAGATCGCAGAGTTGGTTTGTCGGAGTTGATGGGCAAATCTTTAACCTGCTGTAGCTTGTTGTTGACATCAAGCACCGCCAGGTTTTTATCGATTCCCCACTCAAACTCCAGGTTGATGGTGCTCAACCCATGCTGGCTGGTGGAAGTCATTTTTTTCATGCCTTCCACCGATTCGAGCTGGTCTTCCAGACGGCGCGTGATATTGCGCTCCACCTCATCGGGGGAAAGGCCTCGGTACTCGGTTTTGACTTCAATTTGTGGCTTGTCAACGGTGGGGGCCAACTGCCGGGGAAGCGATTGGAAACACAAGACACCCACTACCAGGGCCATGACGATGATCACCGTAACAGTGTGATAATTACGGATAGACTGGTCGATAAGTTTCATCAGACTCCCGAGGCTTTTTTAGACGGAGTTTCCGTATTCGATTTCGGTTCCAAATTCGTGATGAACACTTTCACCCCCGGAAATACCGCGCCGGAGCCCCGCAGGATGAGATCCGTTTCCGCCTGCAACTGGTGAGTGAAATCTTCGATCTCGACAAAATCGTTGCGCTCCTTAAAAGCCCGAACTGGAACAAGATGGGCCTTGCCATCTTTAACGATATAAACAACGGTCCCGCGCTCGGAGATGACCAGGGATACCGCCGGGATATGCAATACATTTTTGCGAACACCAAAATTCAACATACTTTCCAGCGTCAGCCCCGGAAACAAAGAAGCGTTGGCATCGGGTAAATCAATTTGCACCGTGATATTGCCGGAGAAAATATTCGCATCGGGAATGACCCGGATGAGCCGCGCCAGATTTTTACTCTGCTTGAACTCCATACCCAACTCCCGCGCCAGAAACTGTGCGCTCTGGAGTTTTTTTAATTTATTTCTGTAGCTCTGCGGCATTTCCAGAACCGCTTTCAAACGCGAGGAACCGATCATTCTCACAATAGGAGTTCCAGCTTCAGCAAAAGCACCGCGCTCAATTTCTTTAGCGATGATGACCCCGTCAAAAGGCGCTTTGATATTCACCTTTGAAAGATTCAGTTTTGCCACCGCAACCTGTTTGCGGATCGCCTGCATATCCGACTCCAGCTTTGCAATATCTTCACTGCGCGCTTTCATGCCAGCGGCCAGCTCCGCTTTGCTCGCTTTCAAAAACTCATCGGCCTGTAAAACCTTGTCCTTGGCAGAATCCAGCATCGACTGCGACAAGACCTTTTGAGCAACCAGATTTTGGGTGCGGTCAAGTTCTATATGAGTCAGGTTCAAGGCACTTTCGGCGGCTTTCATTCTGGCTTCCAGCCTTTGTTTATCTTCCGGGCGCAACCCTCCCTGGGCTTTCTGATATTCCTTTTGCACGGATGAAAGATCCGCACGCAATCTTTCGTGAACCAGTTCAAATTCCCTCGGGTCGATCTGCGCCAGCAAATCTCCGGCCTTCACCTTCATGCCTTCTTCAACTGCAATACGAGTAATTTTTCCCCGCACTTCAGAATTGATCACCACCCTTTTTTCGGCCTGGATATTCCCCACCGCGCGCACTTCATCCGCCACATCCATGACAACGATTTTCCCCACTTGCACCGGTAACGCAAATTCCCGCTTTTTCACTGGCGAAACATTATCTTCAGGGGAAGAACAGGAGACCCCAAAAAGAGCTAAAAATAATAATGGAAAAATAGAGCTATTTAATCTGTGTGACAAAATTCTGATATAATCCCCCTCCAAACAGGGCCTGTTTTTAGTGGAAATCCGAAATAACTACCCTATAGAAATCATCAGGAGTTTTCAAACACATTCATGAGCCAATCCTCATCCAAAAACCACCCGCTCGACCCGTTTGACTACCAGTTGCTGGATACCGGCGCGTTCCAGAAACTGGAGCAATTCGGCCCACACCGTTTCATCCGTCCCGCGCCTCAGGCCATCTGGCCCAAATCCCTTTCTCCTGATGAATGGAAAAAAGCCGAAGGGGAGTATAAATATTTCAAAGGCAAAGAAACAGGCGGGGAATGGAAATTTTTCACGCAACTCCCCAAAGAGGGATGGAATATTAAATTCCACAACCTCGTCTTTAAAGTGCAACCCACCGGGTTCGGTCATATCGGGATTTTCCCCGAACAAGCCCGTAACTGGCTGTGGATCATGGATCAGCTCAAACAGCTTAACGGCACAAAAATACAAGTACTTAATGTTTTTGGTTATACCGGTGCCAGCACTATTGCGGCGGCTTCAGCCGGGGCCCATGTCACCCATATTGATGCCTCGAAAGCTTCTGTCACCTGGGGCAAACACAATCTGGAACTTTCCGGTTTGAGCGATCGACCCGTCCGCTGGATTGTCGATGATGCCATGAAATACATGCAAAGAGAGCATCGGCGTGGAAAAAAATACGACGCCATCATCATGGACCCCCCCTCTTTTGGTCGCGGACCCAAAGGCGAGGTCTGGAATATCGAAAACAAATTGTCCGAGTTCATGGAAGCCTGCCAGAATATTCTGAGCGATTCACCGACATTTTTGCTTTTCACCACCCATTCACCGGGGTTCTCCGCCCTGACCCTCGAAAATATGATGCGCACCTACCTTGCGCCCTGCAAAACAGGAACCTTCAAGACCGGAGAAATGTTCATCCCCGATACCTCCAGCGGACTCAACCTACCCAACGGCTTCTTCGTCCGGTGGTCAGCGCCAGCGTGACGCTGGACCCAACTGGCAATAACTTTTTTAGGCGGACAAAGAATTATCTCGGCCTTGATAGCCTTTGACTTTTATGCCCCCTCCCTTCATAGGGAGGGGATTGGGGAGGGTTGGATTCTACTCCCTCTTTTTAAAGAGGGCTGGGGTGATTTACAACCAGGGGTTTTACTTAAACGTCTTTGCGAACGAAGTGAAGCAATCCAGCGAAACTCTGGATCGCCACGCCGCTTTGCGGCTCGCGAAGACGACCCTTTGGGGCTTGATTTGTCATGCTGAGGTCCTCGAAGCATCTCGCCTTTTTGTTTTTTTTAGGCTTACGCAAAGCTCTCTCAAATAGGGCTGGGGTGATTTACACTCAGAGTTTGTTTTGCCTCTGATTATCAAACTTACAATAAAGTAACCTATACGTTACCGTAATGACAAATGGCTATCACCCGTAACTTCAAAGAAACGATTCAGGCCCGCGCCCTGCGTGACCCAAAATTTCGCACAGACCTGCTCAAAGAAAGCATCGAAAGCATGCTGGCAGGAGACACAGAAACCGGGAAAATGATTTTACGGGACTACATCAACGCTACAATTGGTTTTGAGAAGCTGGGTAGCATAGTAGAAAAATCACCCAAAAGCCTGATGCGAATGTTCAGCCCCAGCGGCAACCCCACAGCCAACAATTTATTCGGCATCATCCACACCCTGCAAAAAAAAGAGGGTGTTCGTTTTGAAGTTAAGGCTTCGCGGTAAACCTCTTTTCCTAGAAATTCAAAGGAGTTTAGTTGCTTTGTTTGACCATGAAAATTTCGACAATTTTGTCTTTAAAGACATACCTTTAAATCAAGACATATATATTGTAAGTGAGGTGTATCTTCATGAATACGAGAGTTCGATGGTTAAATTTTTTGAGGGTGCGGAATACCCAGTTGTTGGTTATGTGAGTTACGCTGCAGCGAGGTCAGTAAATAATCATTCATTGAAACTATCTTGGTACCCAAATATATTTGATCGTTTTCATGAAGTATCTCTTTCTTTACCATTTGATCAGTTTGTCACTTGTGTAGGATCTTGGCGATATGATGAAAAGCCACGAATATTTGTTAATAGTAATTGGCTTGAACAAATTTATTTACGGACTTATTCAATCTTTGCCTTAATTGATGCTATAGACGTAAAAAAGGCACTAGAAAAAGGCACTATTACTAGAGAAAAACTAATAGGGCTACGAGAAGAAATTGATTTATTAGCTGAAAACTATAGAGACATATCCTTTATTTCATTTGGCGACAGCCTCCTGCTTAAAAGTAATTGGTCGGTTGGCTACTTTAAGAAGGGGATTGAATACACCTATAAACCTGAAACATTTATAGGCCTTGCCGGTAAGATAAATGACGTTTACCAAAACATATTAGGTCTGAGAACATACGCATTAATAGCTCAGGGTAGCAACGAATATTACGATGATCCTCTATTGCATATATCAAAGACTCGCAACCATATATCCTTAAATAGTTTGGGAATTCCCTTCTCCCAGTTAGTGGAAATTGAAGGAGAGGCGAGAAAGGCCATTAAATCAGGGACACATCCTCCCGCCGAGTTATATATGGACAAGTTCTATTTTAATTCGCTCAAATTTAAGCCTGAGTTTGAAAGGGATACCGTGCCACATAGTAGTTACCAAGCAAAAATGATGAGATCACCTTCTGAGTATTACTATTCATCACTTAGAAACGTAGTAGAAAATTTGAAGCCGGAAGAATGAAGAATAACATTTTTCAAGTTTGGAAAGTTTTTGGTTAAATTAATAAAACTTTTAGTTGTCCCCTTTTAGCCGACCACTGCAGAAGAAAACGACTTTATTCATATCATCCCCCTCATCCTAACCTTCTCCCTCCAGGGGAGAAGGGACTTTTAGCTTCCTCTCCCTTGAGGGGACTCAAGCCCGATAGTGTGAGGGCTTGATGGATTGAGGTGAGGGTGGTTCAATAATTTCCCCCATTTCATATATAAAAATATTCATACTAAATCCGAGCTAGCCTTCATATCCCGCATATGGCACGAGAGGTTTCAAAATCACCCCAGCCCCTCTTTAAAAAGAGGGGTCCATTGAAGCTGCCCCTATATCCTTCCTACCCGAAACGAGTATAATAGCCGCTCCATTCCATAATAAGGAATTTTGAAAATGGTCTTTCACCAATATTTAAAAGCGCAGGCGCAAAAGAACCCGTCGCACCCGGCGATCATCGAGGGGGAGTCGGTGTTGAGCTACGGGGATTTTGTCGCGCAAATCGAATGTTTCGCGCACGCGTTATCTCAACTCAAACTCAACGCGGACAGCAAAATCGGCCTGCTCTGCTTGAACCAGACGGAGTATCTCATCGCTTTTTTTGCCGCTTTGCTCAAAGGCGTTCCGGTTATTCCTTTTAATTTTTTGTTGAAACCTAATGACCTGGCCTATATCGCCCAGGATGCGGGAATCGATACCCTGGTGGTGGATTCGGCTTTTGTTAAACCCGAGGTCGCGCCTTTTTTTAAACTTTTCGCCAATAAAATTCTCATCGGTCCGGCAGACCCAAAGCAAGTAGGACCCGAAACTCTGCGCTGGGACGAGTTTATGCATGGCGGCAACTCGGACGATCCGCTGGAGCAACATGAAAGAGGCGAAAGCCTCCCCGATGTGATTCTCTACACATCAGGAACGACAGCCAAACCCAAAGGGGTGATGCTTGAGGAAGACCAGTTCGATGCCAATTGCACCGGGTTTTTGCAACATTTGCAATTCACCTGTGAAGACAAGGT
>CAZEBI010000062.1:0-14168 GCA_964510355.1 uncultured Nitrospina sp.
CAAGAACCCCTTCGGCCGCCCTTTCCACATTCTCAAATTCTATCGTGCCCCGGTACCTTTCGGGGACCACCTCGTTCACCCGCTCAATCATATAGCGCATACGGCTTTCCCGGGTTTTGGTCATTTTTTTTACCCGCTCTCTAAGCTCGGGCTTGAGGGATTCGTAGTCCTTGAAATAGGCCAGTAGATGAATATTGAAATCATGGTACTTGACGGTGATTTCTATGCCGGGAAAAGCCGTGATGCCCGCTTCCTCGGCAGATTGAAGAAATTCCGGAATACCCTCGAAAGTATCGTGATCGGTCAGAGACAGGATGGAGACATCATTTTTTTCCGCAATCTCAACCAATTCGGAAGGAGAAAACTCGCCATCGGAAAAGATAGAATGCATATGAATTTCGGACTTGCGCATTGGCATAGAATAACCATTCCATTTTCTCTGTATACTAGCGGGTTTTCCAAGTATTTCATAACGAAATGCGCTACCTTGAATGCCATGAAACAAACGATTTTGATCATTCTGATATTTTTGGTGACAGGTTGCCTTTCATGGGACCCAGGCACAACGGTAAAACCCGCGCAGAAAGCCCTCATTGTTTATACCGGCAACCTGCTGGCAGAACTGAAGCCCTGCGGATGCTCCAAGGAAGAAGATCAGGGCGGCATAGAACGCCGAATGCAATACATCAAAGATATACGCAGGGAGCACCCTCACCTCCTGCTTGTGGATACAGGCGACCTTTTCAAGGAACCCACCCGCCAGGGAAAACTCAAAGCCGAAACGCTTCTCACCGCGACAGAAAAAATGCAGTATGATGCCATCGCTCTGGGAGACCGGGATCTGGTTTATGGTGCACAATTCTTACAGGATCGGACGCAGATCCCCTGGGTTGCGGGAAACCTCAAGGTCGATCATTTTGAACCCGCCCGATCACGAGTGAAAGTCTTGCCGAACGGATTGAAAATAGGCATCCTGGCGGTGGCCGACCCCGGCTTGTTCTACGACCATATTGGCCTGAGCATCGAAGATCCAAAGCAGACAGCCGTGGACTTGATAACCCGTATGCGTGCAATGGAGAAACCCGACCTCATCGTCCTTCTCACCCATGCACAACGCGAAACAGCACTGACCTATCTCGACCTAGAGGGTGTGGATATTGTGATCAATGGGCATATCCGCAATGAAACCGATGTCATCGACATGAAACCGGTGCGAAAAGGCGGGAAAATTTTCCTCCAGTCATCATCCCGGGGCCAGAAAATGGGAGAATTGCAGGTACAGATTGACCCTGACGGCAATAAATCTTTCGGGCATCAGATGGTAAAACTGGATTCAAGTGTAAAATTTGACCCTGAAATGGTAAAGTTATACGAACAGTACAATGAGAAGGTCGAAGCCCTGTTCTTTGCGAGCCTGGCTGACAGACGCAACAAAAACAAACAATCCGTTTATGCCGGGGAAACCGTGTGCAAGACCTGCCACCCGGCAGAACACGCAGTCTGGTCGGGTTCGCGTCATGGTCGAGCTTATGACACATTAAGGAAAATCAATAAGGCGTTTGATCCGGAATGCCTGGTTTGCCACGTCGTTGGCTTTGATTTTACGGGAGGATTTATCAGCGAGCTGGATACTCCGGGCCTGAAAAACGTCCAATGCGAGGTTTGCCACGGTCCGGGTCGGGGCCACGCATCGGCCCCGCAAGCAGGCTTTGGAAGGCAAGCCACAGAGGCCTGCAAACAATGCCATGTGAAAAATCATAGCCCACGTTTTGATTATGCTAAATATTGGCCGAAAATCAGACATTGATGCCAGCGAGTCGCCGGTGGCAGTAATAGTCTTTCTTTAACTTTCTGCCCGGGGCAAAGGAGTTCTTTGGGGTCCGCTATTGTTTATAAGGACTGTTGCTCAAATTATCGAATACGTAGAAACATAAAAACACCTGTTAAAAAAATAAGGAGTGGTTCATGAAAAAAGTTTCCGCCGTTTTACTGGCTATTTTTTTCCTGTTGCCGGGATGGGTGCAGGCTGACGAAAAAATCCGTGGTAAATATGAAGTGATCGGTGATCTCAGCAAACTCAAGAATGTTAAAACGATCAAGATGACCGAGTTCTTCAATTATTCCTGCGGACATTGTTACCGGTTTCTCGATGCCGCCAAACGCCTGCATACCAAGTTCAAGGACAAACTCCATCATATAAAATCCCCCATTTACTGGGGCGATCAAACAGCATACCCGGCAATGGCTTTTTATATCGCCGATGAGCTGGGGGTTGAAGAAGAGTTCACCCAGGAATTGTTCGACACCAATTTCAAATTAAACATCAATATTTTTCAACCCAAAGTCATCAAGTTTCTGGCCCGTGATTTTAAGATAAGTAAAGAGATGACCGAGGGCATGCAGTCGGCTGCCATCAAGGCCAAAACCGACCACTCTCTGGAACTGGCCCGGCAGTTCAAGGCCAACGAAACACCAACGATTATCATTAACGGCGTATTGAAAGTGGCTCCGAGCATGACAAATGGAAGCATTGATGAAATGACAGACAACCTTGAAATTATTTTTACAGACATATTGAAAAATAATGGGTAGAACCCTCTAAGCCCACAACTTCAACCCTGTTTAACAATCTAAAATGAATCGAAACCTTCGAAAATATTTGTTGGGTCTGGGGCTTTTTGCGCTCCTTTTCCTGCCTCCGGTCAATATTCCTGTCGGCTTGCAGGGAACGGCTGACGCAGGATTTTTCAATAATGACCTGGAAATATTTGAAGAGGTCATGGATCTGGTTTCAGAAAAATATGTCTATCCTCCCGACCATAAAAAACTGTTTTCCGCCGCCATTGAAGGAATGATAAAAAATGCAGACTCAGAAGCGGTGACGCTCACCAAAAACCCCGGCATCAATACCGTGAGGTATAACAACAGGGCCACTCAATACAAACTGACTTACGACAAAAGCCACGATTGGGACGAACTCCAGAAAATCTATTATTTTCTTCACGACCAATCGGGCAAGGCGGTCACCAAGGAAGAACTGGAAACTTCGGCAATTGAAGGAATCATGAACTCGCTCGATGCCTATTCCCAATATATGAATCGAGACTCTTTTGAAAAATCCATGCGTGACACCGAAGGAAAGTATGGGGGGTTGGGGATGGTGATCACCATGAAAGACAACCGGCTTTATGTGGTCAAAACCATGAAAGGTTCTCCGGCTGAGAAATCAGGAATTCTTGCTAACGATTCGTTCGTGAGCGTAAACGGCAAAAAAATCTCAGGAATGCATATTCAGGAACTCGCCGACCTGCTACGAGGTTATCCCGAAACAAAAGTCACGATCACCCTGTCACGGTCCAGTAAAAATAGACAACGAACCTACACCCTGACCCGAAAAATCATTTTGATCGACACGGTTGAATATCAAACGCTCGATGACCAGATCGGTTATTTAAAGATCAGCAGTTTTTCCAAACAAACCGAAAAACAGTTGATCGCAGGTTTGAAGCAAGCCAAAAAAGATGGCGTAAAAGGATTCGTTCTGGACCTGCGTGAAAACCCAGGCGGGCTACTCATCCAATCGGTAAAAGTATCCAGTCATTTCCTTTTCAAAGGGCGGATGGTGGTTTATACGCAAGGCCGAGCCCAAGGCGATTACCATGAATATCGCGGCATGTATAAAAACAGCCTGCATCAGGTTCCGGTCGCGGTGCTGGTCAACCAGTATAGCGCCAGCGCATCGGAAATCGTCGCAGGGGCATTACGCGACTCAGGAAAAGCCCTGATCCTTGGTGAAAATTCCTACGGCAAAGGTTCCGTGCAAACCATTTTCAGGTTGAGCGATGGTTCAGGGCTACGCCTCACCACTTCAAAATATTACACACCTTCAGGAATCGACATCACCGAGCATGGCATTGTTCCTGAGATTCATATCATCAACGATATCGCAGGGGAAGAGGCCCCCAAGTCGAATAAATCCGACCCTGAAATATCTTCGCTGAGTTTAAAATTATCGAGCCTTAATAAATTTTTCAAAAAACAGGGTGTCGCATTGAGCGCGGAACATGATGCAACCGTGGAACTGGCTCTTCGCATCCTGAAAAATACTACGGTAGCCAGCAAAAAACGGTCCATGGAAAAAGCCCGTGAAATAGCTGCCAATTTCAACTATTAGTCCAACATCAAGAGGGGTTGTCTGCACATGAACATCATCAATATCGACTACGAAAAAGGAACCGTACGAAGTGATTTTTTCAACTGGGAAATCATTTCAAACAACGACAATAAATTTCTCCTTCTACAACGGGAAGAAAGCGGACGCTTCCATGCCGCAGAAGCGGATGTCAAAAAAAAGCATATCTGGGAAGTCAAAGAAATATCCTACCGTGGCCCCGATGGCGACAGCTTCTTTTACGACGAAGACAGCGGCATCATCAAAGTCTAACCACCACTGGGCGTGGGGCCAGCATTGCATTACCCATACAAGCCAGCAACGCTCCGTGATATTTGTGATGTCCTCTTCCTTAACCTTCATGCCCGGTACGGGTACTTCCACAACTTTCGTGCCCCGAAGGGGTAAAGCGCAATACTGTGATAGTTCCTCCCCTGACAAGGGGGGGGCTGGAACCCATTATCTTCATCATGCTAAATGGCCTGCTTATCGTTCTAACGGAGGGTAGCGCCGTTGCTCCGTTTATTTACACCCTATCTAAGAAGCATTAACTTGCTTTCCATAGTCATTCCAATTTATAACGAATGCGGCACATTGCGCACCCTGACTCTGTTGTATAAAAACTAAACCCTCGTTCTCCCTGCTGACATTCGCTTTCTTCAACCCCTATTCTGAACCTATCTCCATGAATAATGCGTCCGCTTACAGAGGCAATTACACCCACGTCTTCTATATTTTTCTATCTAGACACAAAATTTCTATCCTAGTTCTGTAGCTCAGGCCAGAACCAGTCTAGCTACAAATCTTGCAAAAAATATCTTTTCCTGACCATTTTACTCCCCTACTAAACAAGTTTTTGACCCAAACCCGAACATAGAAAATGGATCAGTTTTTTTGAGACAGATCTCTATGGTAATAATTTTGGTGTTGCTTTACTAGGTCTGGATCTAGCAAAGCGCGGGCGAAAAGTGCATGCCCTGAGGCACTGAAATGGTTGTCTCTCTGGTTGAACAACCCCGCCCCTTTTTCCGTCCGGTTGCGAAAAGTAAAGAACGGTTCCAGATATTCGACACCTATTTTATGAAGCTCTTCTGCAAATAGGGAAACCATGGGGTGGTTGTGGGAAATGTTTTGGTTGATATGAATTTTATATGGAATAAATGCTACCTTGAATTTTCGACCCTGAGATTCAACTAAATTTTTTAAATCGTCTACAATTCGTATAGTCAGCGCTATCGCTGCACGGTCGGAATCTGTCACGGCCCCCTCCGCAAGAGCAGCCTGTTTAGGAGCAGACGCACTCTTTTTGCTCGACTCTAATATTTGCTTAATATTTCGGACCACGCTATTAATGTAGTTGAAGGCGAACAAACTGTCGTTTAACCAGTTTTTAAATCTTTTCAACGGTTTTTGTTCCATGTGTTCTGTGTATAAATGAAGTTGATCATTGATCAGTAGAAAATAGGGTTTATCATATCCATATTGTCTGGTTGCTGTGTTGTTCATGAAATCATTATAGGGAGTAATAGCAAGTATCACCTCGTTTGCCGCAAAATTCTTACCCAACCTTTTATAGAGCAGATATTCTTGATCGGTACCATACCCCGAAACTCCAAAATTGATCAGTTTCACCCCATAGCGGGATTCGCCCAGCTCTGTAAACACTTCATTGTCACCTACTCCATAACCCCAAACATATGAATCTCCCAATACGATGATTCTTCTTTTTTCCTCAGGGTTTTCCATGAGCAGGCTATCAGGAGCACGCAAGCCAAACTGGTTTTGATGAACAGGAATGGCAAACCCGTCCTTCTCATGAATTCCAGTGAATTGCTTTTTTGGAACCCAACCTAGCACAGGGTCAAATACACAAAAAAATCTTCGCTCATTTCTACCTCGCAAATCATAATCCGGATTTAGTAGCCTGAAAGCACCTTCGGCCAACCCAAAAAGGATCAGCAAGGTTAAAACTTGAGCTATTATAGTAAACGTGAATCCTTTTATACGACTAAACGACTTCAACCTGACCTCCTCCCCATCATCTGCACTGGCTATAATATGAAAATCTTCAAAAAACCCGGTTTACTAGGGTGACCCGCCCCAATAAGCTGCCAACTGATCTTCCCGATATTAGCAGACAGCCAGTCAAGCCCCCAACTCACTACTTTCATTTAAATACAATTTTACACAGCAAAACCCACACCCAACCATATGTTTCCCATTATAGCCTCTTAAATCCGGTCTACGGCCCCCCCCCCTTCTCATGGGGGAACGAGGCAAAACCTCGTCAAGCCGAGAGAACTCTTTGCTCGCCAAAAAAATTTACTGTCTGCCGCTGGCCGGGGCTGGTGGTGCTTAAAACAGGCGCAAAGATTTCAGATGAGGCAGACTCGTTTTGAGGGTTTGTTTTGTTTTTCCTGCCAGAAAGTTTCCCCTTAAATCGAGTTTCTTTAATTTGGGGAAATTTTTCGAAGTCGCCAAAGCCAAAGCACCCGCATCGCGGATTTCATTCCACCCCAACTGCAAAGCCACCAGATTGGGAAAACTCGAAGAGTTGGCAAACGCCACGGTGCCTTCGTCAGAAAAAAAATTATGCCGCAAGATCAATGTTTTGAGTTTTTCCAAAGGCGGGGACTGGGCTAGAATTATAGCCCCTTTTGGACTGATATCGTTGTATCTCAAATCGAGTTTTTTAAGCTTTTGGATAAAATCCTGTTCGAGGAGAATTTTCAGCCCCTCATCGCCTATCTTTTTCCCCGAAAGATTCAACACCCCCTTTGACAGGTTTTCGGCAAAAAGCTGGGCAAAATCCACCGGCTCCGACAAGTCGACTTGAGCCACCACTTGATGCGGCGGCAGGAGAAAAAATATAAACAGGAGTAGCCAATTTTGCTTCAGCACGGGATGGGAAGATCAGTCGTCGGAATCGTTGTTTTGGGCGGCCTTGGCTTTGAGTTCTTCCCAGGTATGAATCAGATCTTCATCGTCCTCATCGGAGACCTCTTCATAATAAAAATCTTTCAGGTCGTCCACATACAAACGGCAAAGCCGGGTGCGGCATTTTGCTTTTTGTAACGATTCAATGCCCTCGCGCCGAATCCGGTTTGAGGAGATATATAAATGTTTCAACTTCAAAAGTGTTTGGGATTCCGCAATGGCAATGGCTCCTTCGTCTTCAACCAGGTTGCCATAAAGACTGAGTTTTTTCAGGTTGCTCATATAAGGGGATTCTGCAATCGCCTTGACCCCGTCGTCACTGATGACATTTCCGTAAATATCAAGGTCCGTCAGCTGTTTGAAATTTTCCGAGTTCGCAATCGCGGAAATTCCTTCGTCACTGATATTGTTGTTCGGCAACATCAATCTTTTCAGCTTGCGAAGGCTCTTGATCTTGGACAACGTGATCGCGCCCTTGTCACCGATATTCTGGTTGCTCAAGTCGAGATTTTTTTTATCTGGAGTCAAAAACTGTTTAATAAGGTATTCAACACTTGCCACGACCCATCACCTCTTCATATGTTAAAAGGAAAATTCAGTTCTTCATTATAGCATAGCATCGCCGGATTCCCTGGAGTTGTAAACCCGCCATTGTTAGCTGAACACATATTGTCTCACCCCGAAAACACAAAATACCCCTCTCAATCCCTCTTTTCAGGGGGAAATTAAGCCTCTCCCTGACAAGGGAGGGTTGCCTCTACAACTTGAGGAATCGTTCTTCAACCAGAGCCACTTCATCTTCCCGTGTGTTCACCCTGCCCATCACCCGTTCCTCCCGAAGCGTGTTGAACACCGATTGGAAAACCGGACCGGGTTCCAGCCCCATTTTCACCAGGTCACCCCCTGTCAACGATAGCTCTGCCTTGCCCTGGTACTGGGCAAAATAAATATTCGCATACTGATTGATCCGGTCCGAGGAAGACAATGCGACCAAAAAAATAACCGCCTCAATAGAAAGGTCGGCAAAGGTGTGGTATATCTCTTTCGGCCCCCATTCCTTGTGCGACTTTAGCCGTTGCAAACTTTCACGGCAGGCGGTTCTATCCTGCTCCAATGAGTTTTTCATGCGAGCTGGCAGGTGAAGGCGCTCGGCGGCCTTTAAAAACGCTTGTTCCTCCAGGGAATAAAACAGCCCCAGAAAATAGACGCGCCAGATCTCCGGTTCTCTGGGAAGGGCGACCCTGCCTGCCCAGGAAATCACCGATTCCAGCCTTTCCAAAGTCTCAATATCCTTACTCTCTTTCAACATTTCCGGGGAAACAAACTGCAACAAATCAAACGCCCGCATCCGGTGTATGCAATCCATCGGGCGTTTCTCTTTGAGGAGTAGTTTGATCTCGTTGAACAAACGCATTCCGCTTAAAGAATCGACCAGGCGCTTTTTGACGGTGGTTCGCATAAACGCTTCAGCCTGCTTGCCCATTGCGAAAGCAAATCTCTGTTCAAACCGTATGGCCCTAAACAACCTGCACGGGTCTTCGATAAAACTCAAACTGTGCAGGACATGGATTTCCCGATTTTTTAAATCTCTTTCCCCGTTGAAAAAATCGATCAAGCAAAATGCATTGGCACCTGTCAGCTTAACCGCCATGCAGTTTATGGTGAAGTCACGCCGAAAAAGATCGGACTTGACCGAACTTTTTTCCACTGTCGGTAAAGCACCGGGGTGCTGGTAATATTCCACACGCGCTGTGGCTACATCGATACGGTAACCGTCAGGGAAAATCACTACCGCTGTGCCGAACTTTTCATGCGACTTCATCCTGCCGTCAAATTCTTCAGCCAGGTGGGCGGCAAAGGAAACCCCGTCTCCTTCAACGACAATATCAATATCCCGATTGGGGATATTCAAAAGCAGATCCCGCACCAAACCTCCGACGGCATAAAGAGATAGATGCAAACGATCTCCAACTTTAGCAATCCGCTCAAGAAGCCTGAAAACATCCTTATCCAGCCTTTCTTTGATCAGGCTTTTCAAGCTCTTCTGGTCGCTGCCCTTTCTTGCGAACTGGGTTTTGAAGGGCTCACTATGCAGGAGCAAGTCGCCTCGGCTCACTACACCGATCAACTTGTTTTTAAAGTCGACAACGGGAATGAGCTTTTGTTTTTCCTCAATCAGCAGAGGAATCACCGACCTGAAATAGGCATCGGGAGTCGTGACCGCAAAGCGGCTTATCATCAAATCCTCCACGCTATCGTTTGCCATGGCATGATGGATGGCTTTTTCCACAATCTGGCGGGTGATCAGGCCCACCGGTTGCTCCTTTGACAAAACCGGCAATGTATTTAAATTATAAAGTGTCAGTTTTTTTTCAACCGCTTGAATGGGTTCGTCCACACCTACCGCAATAGCGGGAACATGCATGATATCTCTGATGCGGCTCAACGGTTGAACAAGGCTCTCCAGGTTGCCGAGCAATTTTTCCTTTGCCTGTACAAGCGTGATCTCCTTGATGGTGGCAGACGCCGCGCTTTCATGCCCGCCTCCCCCGAAAACCTGAGCCAGTTGCGCCACGTTAACTTGCGCAATGCTACTGCGCGCGATCAAATAGACTCTCTTGTCCAGGCGGATCAAGGCAAACACGACGGTCAGGTTTTCCATATCCATGACGTTTTGCACCACATTAGCCAGGTCGCGGATAAAATATTCAGAAGATGCGGTAACAAGCGCAATCTCGACACCGTTGATCAGGTGCTTTTCCAGACCGGATATCAGACCATTAAAAATATCCAGTTGCTCCGAGTTCAGTTTTTGCCGCATATAACCGGACACCCGGTTCAAGTCTGCCCCCCTTTTGATCAGGTCTCCGGCGGCGGTCAAATCCTCTGGGGTTGTGGAGACACAAACCAGTGAGTGCGTGTCCTGGTAAATGCCCAGAACCATCAGGGTGCATTCTTCCGGTGTGAGAGCGATATTTTTTTCGCGCAAAATTTCGTGCAGGATGGTGCTTGTGGCACCTCTCTTTTTGATTATTTTCTGACCGGCCTCTAATTCAAGTTGCGGGTCAGGATGGTGATCATAAATATGAACCTCCACTTGCGGATCATCCAGCAGAGGAGCAAAAACTCCGATTCTTTCGGGGGCATGGGTATCGACGATGATCAAAAGTCGGACCTGATCTAAAACAATATCCTTGATTCGGGTGAATTGCAGATGTGGACTTCCTTCTTTGATAAAATCATCCACCAACTGCTCCGTAGACCCAGGAAGGACCATATGGGCCTGTGGATACAGCTTCTTAGCCGCCATCATGGAAGCCAGGCAATCAAAGTCTGCATTTAAATGTGTTGTGATGACTTGCATTTTTTTCACAATAAGAACCGGTTCTCAATTTTCACCAATATGAGTTTATCCTATTGTATCTGAATAAGGAAAGACGATTCTTGTTGGGCTGGCTAGCGCAAGGGATACGCAGTATTATTTTGAATAATGTAGAAAGGAACTGCATTGGCAAAGCAATTTTTTTTTCAGACTTTTACACACTGGCAGTTTTCTTTCGCCAGTTCATATTCCCGGACACATCCTGCTATGCCTTTTTCAAAGGCCTTCAGCACAAACGGCTTTTTCATATAACAGCAAAACTCACCGCTCACCCTGAGATTATTTATTTCCATATCATTATCATCAATCAGGACAAACCTTCCCATATAAGGGGAGAGCACCCTCAACCTTTTCAGCAGGGCTGGAAAATGTTTTTTGGATAATTCCCAGTCCACAACGATAACTGCTATGGCATCTTCCTTTTTACAAATTGCAATCGCCTCAACCTCATTTTTTGCCAGAAGAGGGGTATAATTATAGAAAGATAAAACCTCGCCCCCCAATGCCAGCAAACTTTCATTTGGAATCACCACTAAAACCTTATGCGAGCGCCCGGACATATTCCCCCCTTTGCAAAGTCAAAACCATAAAAGGCCAAAAAGAATTTTCTCGTTGGATAGGGTCAAAAAGAGATGTTTTTTATTCCACAAAACACGGGTATTGGGCCGTCATCCCTGTAACAAAATTTGTACGCTCGGGGTGACTTCGTAACGAAGCTGTTTTAAAGCAGGGGAAGGGGGGCTTTGCAAATTCCAGGAGGCATCAACCGCATATTAAAAAACAACCATAAAAAGAATGCCACTATTCTTGGGGTACTGCTACATGAATGACAAAAGGAAGGCTCTGCGGAAGGGTGCAGAGGTTGTTGTCGCAAGCCCTGTATATCAGTTTCCCATTTATGGAATAGTTTCCGAGGCTAAAGTTTTTGGGAACCTGAAAATCCTTATGAAACTCTGCGATACGGGTATGAGCTTTGACCTGTTTTTCCTGGGCATCATCTTGAATCAGGCGGGTTGCGGATTCCTGCCAATCGCCTGCGCCTTCTAAAAGCTCATCCTCAAGAGTAATTTGGGTTGCCAGCAACCCATTGCCATCCAAAGGTCGCAGGGAATAAATATGCCAGCCCTCTTCAATCTGGACAGACAAATATAACCTGAACCGGCCACCCGGAGAGACAGACTCCCTATCGGTCATGACATCAAGTTTTATACGGGGAGCGGATGCAGGTAAAGAGGGCGAAAACGGACCCGGCTCTGCGAGTGTGGGAGTAATTATTCCAGCCAGAATGAAAATCAGTATCCTTATCATGACAAAAAGGGGGGGGTGTAAAAACTATCGGTTTAACTTAGCTTCGGTACGGGTGAGCAATTGTTCTATGAAATGAACAAACTTTTCTTCAGAAACAGCACCGGAAAACATTCTCCCAGAAACGGTTCCAGATTCCGAATCGTAGAGCCCCAGAATAAAAGTCGGGGTTCCCTGTATTCCCAGTTCGGCTCCTTCACGGATATCATTTTGAACCCGTTGCGCATATTTTCCTGTGCGCAAACAAGTTTCGAAATCCGGGATATCTTTGATCCCGGCAAGCCGGGCCAGCCGCATGATTTCACTTTCGCTGGCGTCACCAGAAATATTTTCATAAAAAAGTTCCTGGAGTTGCCAGAATTTATTTTGATCTCGGGCGCATTCGACAGCCTGGGCCAAGCTTTCCGCCTTTTTGTGAAAGGGTAGCGGAAAATGCCGGTAACCAAACTGCACTTCGTTGAAATATGATTTTCTCAGCTTTTTTAAAGTGCCTTGCACCCGCTTGCAAAACGGACATTGAAAATCGGAATATTCCAATATAAAAACCCGCCGGGTTGAAGGGAGTTTTTCATCCGCCCACAACATAGCCGTGCCAACCCCCGCTACCAAATGGAACTCGTTAGGCGGCGTTAAGAAAACCTTGGCCCAGCCCTGCCGGACCGCATACTGATATTGCCGCTCAATATGAACCTGCCGGAAACTTTTTTCCAGGTAGTCCCGGATTTCAGCGCTCACCTTTTCCAGGCTCCCCAACTCTTTAATGCCGGAATTACCCTCATAAAACTTTTTGATGTCCGCTTGCGTCACCTTGGCAGCCTGCTTTGCAATCAAGTCAGGATGTTTTTGGGCAAGCTTATCGAGGATTTTTTCCTTCAAGGAGCGGGTCTGCATCTCATGCAGTTGCATGAGAGATTCCTGGATGCGGACATTCTTGAGGTCATCGAGGTGAATGGGGTTTCCATCCACCTCCGCGACTACCGGGTTATTCGCATAGACAGGATTTTTGCTTGCATCGGCAAAACCTTCAGTCGCCCCAACGGCAAAAAACATAAAGGCAATCGCCAACACACCTATTAATCTGCGAGAAAAACGAAGGATCATTAAAACTTTAAAAGAAAGGAAAGGCCCTTGACTCAAAGGTCATGAAAATAATAAACAAGTCTGATCTTGTATACAGGTATTATCTCTCAATCCAACCGTAAAATGCAATCCATTATCCCCCTTGTCAGGGGGAAAATTATTTATTCAGGATTGAGGAACTTATGGCAATTATCAGCCAGTCTCATGAACGCTTTGGCGGCTTCGGAATCGGGGCGAGCCAAGACAACAGGTTCCCCGCTATCGCAGTTCGCTACAATCTCTCCATCCAGAGGAATACTACCCAGATAAGGCAATACCAATTCTTCCGCTAATTTTTTTCCACCGCCCTTTTTAAAGACATCAATTTTTTCACTACAATGCGGGCAGGTCATCGTACTCATATTTTCAATGATCCCCACTATTGGAACATTGCTGTCGCGGGCAAAAGAGATCATTTTGCGTGCATCCAGAATCGCCAAGTCCTGCGGGGTTGTAACCACCACGGCACCATCCACATCACCGATGAAGTCGATGATCGTAATCTGTTCATTTCCCGTACCGGGGGGAAGATCAAACAGGAGATAATCTAATGGACCCCAGTTGATATTTCCGAGCAGTTCAATAATGAAGTCATATTTGACGGCATCCCTCCAGGCAATATGCATATTGGGGTCTTCGATGAGAAACCCTAATGATGCCACCTTCAGACCATTGCTGGTTTCATAAGGGTCAATGCCTGTATCTGTGGCTTTCAACCGAATATTCTCGGCTTGCAATAATTTCGGAATATTGGGCCCATGCAGGTCCGCATCCGCCAACCCTACAGCAAAACCTTTTTCTGCCAAAGCGATAGCCAGGTTGGTGGTCACCGTGCTTTTGCCAACCCCACCTTTATTGCTACCGATAATAAGCTTATGCTTGATGTCATTCATCCGCTTGTTGACAAGCCAGCGATTGTGCTCATTTTTGTCCGCTTTGCAGTCGGTTTCATTATTAAACTCACACATTTCACAAGTGTGCAGGAGTCGACATTCTCCGGTAACTACCATCTAAACCTCCTAAAAAAACAATAATGGGTTCTTATCGCACAAACCCCTGGAAAAATAAAAGCAGAATAACGAGGTTATGGAACTGCGGTTGCTATGTCAAGGGAAATGAGGGCGAAAACTGCCATTCCCCGACTGAGGAATGCTTTTTTTCCTTAAACTTTCCCTGACTATTCATATCTAAGTTCAGAGAACCCTTTGAAAAATTAAAAATAAATTGTGCCGGGCAGAAGCTTTCTGCGACAAC
>CAZEBI010000063.1:0-14085 GCA_964510355.1 uncultured Nitrospina sp.
AAGTTATTGCACGCTGGCCCCACGCCGAGTGGATTCCTGCAAGGTGGCCCCGGCTTCCATGCGCAGGTTGGGCGTGGCCAGCCAGTACACCAGCCCGACAAAAACGCCGCCACCGACCAGGTTGCCGAGAGTGACAAAGACCTGGTTGTGGATGAACCCGGCCAGAGAAATTTCTGCTCCATGCGGCAGGAGCATTGCCATGCTCAACAAACTTTGGTTGGCGATGCTATGCTCGAATCCACTACCGATGAAAGCAAACAGGCACCAGAAAATCATGATCAGTTTGGCGGTTTCGCTTTTTGTCCGCAAAGAAACCCACACCGCCAGGCAAACCAGCCAATTGCACAGTATTCCGCGCAGAAAAGCTTCTTTTGCCCCAAGCCCCATTTTTCCCGCCGCGACTTTAAGTATCAGGGCTTGCGAGGCTTCGCTCAAACTGCCACCTTCGATCACCATCCAGCCGAGAAACGCCGAACCGATGAAATTACCGATGAAGCACATGACAAACAACATGATAATCGATCCCACGCCTACTCGGTCCGCCAACCGGCTGATGGCAAAAATCATATTGTTGCCGGTAAACAGTTCCGATCCGGCAAAGATGACCAAGCTTAAGGCAATACCGAAAGAAGCGCCCATGATCAATTTCAAATAGGCACCTCCGCCTGCATCTGCGATGGGCCCACCGATCGAAAAAATCAGGGTGATGCCAAACCCCAGATAGATCCCGGCTAATGCGGACAAAATGAGATAACCCAGCGGGGATTTTTTCATATACTCGATCTTCTTTTCAGAAGCATCGGCTATTTTTTGCATTTCGCTTTTAAACATGGTGTTTTTTCCTCATTTAATTTCATGCCCCGCATGGGCAAGAAAGGGTAAAAAGCAACCCCCTAGCCCCCCTTGTCAGGGGGAGGCCCGGTATAAAATTTCCCCCTGATAAGGGGGGCTAGGGGGTTTTTAGGCATTTCGGACACTACTCATACACAATATACAGACAAGCTAGTCACTCCGCTTTGACAGTTTTTGCCAAAGAAATCGACACGCAACCCGCTTCAACTTTAACCGGATAAACAACGGCGCACCCTTCATCCGGCGCAACCGCATGACCGTCAGTCAGGTCCATCACCAGATTATGCAAGGGGCAGGTGACATGGTTCCCATGCACGATGCCCTGAGACAGCGGCCCCTCTTTGTGAGGGCAGCGGTCATGCAGGGCGAACACCTCATCAAGACTGGTGCGAAATAGTGCAATATCATCGTTGTCAATGCGAACCACCCGTGCACCCCGTTGCGGGATATCTTTCAAAGCGCAAATTTTTATCCAATCAGTCATGAGCCGCACTCCTTTCCAAGGTTACAAACTCAGGCTGAACATCCTTGCCGGTGCGTTCGGCCCATGGGTCACCTTGAGCATGTTGCTGCGATTCCTTGAAGCGCTCACACAATGCCTTGCGGTTTGCCGCATCCTCGACAATCTGTTGCTTCACACTGGCGAAACCCACCCGTTCGATCCAGGGGGCGGTGCGTTCCTGATAGTGGGCCTCTTCCCGATAGAGCTGGATGTAAGCACAACCGTATTCGAGCACGTCCTCTTCTGTGTTCACCTTACACAACAGATCGGTGGCGCGAACCTTCACACCTGCGTTGCCCCCGACATGCAGTTCCCATCCAGAATCTACCGCCACGATACCAAAGTCTTTGATCGTGGCCTCGGCGCAATTGCGCGGACAGCCGGACACGGCCATCTTGAACTTATGCGGCATCCAGGAACCCCAAATCAGTTTTTCCAGCCGAATGCCCATCTCGATGGCCAACTGAGTGCCAAAGCGGCACCATTCCTTGCCAACGCAGGTTTTGACGGTGCGCAGAGATTTTCCATAAGCATAACCGGAAACCAGACCCGCTTTATTTAATTCTTCCCATACATTGGGCAGGTCTTCTTTTTTAATGCCATAAAGTCCGATACGTTGCCCACCGGTGATCTTGATCGTCGTGACCGAAAATTTTTCGGCAACGTCTGCGATAGCTCGCAACTCTGAGGCCTGGGCGACTCCACCCCAAATACGCGGAATCACGGAAAAAGTCCCGTCTTTCTGAATATTAGCGTGCATGCGCTCGTTGACATATCGGGACCGCGGGTCATCCACAACTTCGGCGGGCCAGGTGCATAGCAGGTAATAATTGATCGCCGGCCGACAGACATGGCATCCGTCTGGTGTGCTGTATTCCAGATAATCCATCACCGCACGGATGCCGACTAAATGTTGCTTTTTTATGGTCTGGCGGATCTCGTCGTGCGTGTAGTCGGTGCATTTGCACAAAGGTTTTACTTTCGGTGTTTCCGAATAATCACCGCCCAGCGTGAAGGTCAGAATCTGCTCCACAAGTCCGGTGCACGAGCCGCAAGAACTGGAAGCCTTGGTATGACAGCGAACGTCATCGAGAGTGAATAATCCCTTAGAGGTGATGGCTTTCACAACATCGCCTTTGCGCACACCGTTACAGCCGCACACTTCCGTATCGTCGCTCATCTCGGCGATGGATTTTGCTCCGCCGTGCCCGGAGTCTCCCAGATGCGCCTGACCAAACAGCAGTTGCTCGCGCATATGGCTGATGTCGGTCTGGTCGCGCAATAACTGGTAGTACCAGGCCCCGTCTACCGTATCCCCGAACATGACCACTCCCTGAATACGATTTTCTTTGAGCACGATTTTTTTATAGACTCCCTTGGCAAGGTCTTTCATGACGATTTCTTCTGTGGTCGTATCGCCAATAAAATCTCCGGTTGAAAACAAATCAACGCCGGTGACCTTCAATTTTGAAAATGTAGTGGAACCCCTGTAATAGGTATGACCCAACTGGGCCAATTGGTTGGCGCAGACTTTAGCCTGCTCGAACAAGGGGGCCACCAACCCATAGACCTGGCCTTTATGTTGAACGCATTCTCCCACCGCATAAATTCTGCCGTCATAGGTTTGCATGGTGTCGTTGACGACAATTCCGCGTTCGCAGTATATATTGGCGGATTTCGCAAGACCCGTATTGGGGCGAATTCCCACTGCCATGACGACCAGGTCTGTAGCGATTTCCAGTCCGCCTTTGAAACGGACACCGCGCACTTTTTCTTCACCTAAAAAAGCCTCGGTCGTGGTTTCCATCAAAAATTGAATGCCGTGTTTTTCAAGAGTCCGCTTTAGCATGGCAGCCGCTTCGGAATCGAGTTGCCTCTCCATTAAAGAGTCCATGAGATGCACAACGGTAACGTACATCCCCTGTTGTTTGAGCGCGTAGGCCGCTTCCAGACCCAGCAGGCCGCCGCCAATGATCAACGCTTGTTTATGCGGCTCCGAGATTTCAAGCATCGTTTCCACATCGCGAATATTGCGGAAGGTGACAACTCCGTGCAGATCATTGCCGGGAACCGGAAGAATGATTGAATTAGAACCTGTAGCAAGCAAAAGCCGGTCATATTTTTCTATCGTGCCATCTTCGGCAATTACCATACGGTTGCGCCGATCGATCTTGACGATCGTTTTACCCGTATGGAGCTGGATGTTATTTTCCACATACCATTGTCTCTCGTTGAGCATGATGCCGTCGATCTTCTTTTCTCCCGCCAATACAGGGGAGAGAAGAATGCGGTTATAGTTTCCATGCGGTTCATCGCCAAAAACCGTGATGTCATACAAATCAGGCGAAACCTTGATCAACTCCTCAAGCGTACGCACACCCGCCATGCCATTGCCCACCAAAACTAATTTCTCTTTCATATAAAAACCGTATCCCTTCTAAATCCAACACCTGGACTGCTTTGCAAAGTTTCAGTTGCCGAATATTTTTTATAAATGATTCCTGCGTGCGAAAAGTTAATAAGTGTTACAGGTTTCACAAAACCTATTATCAAGTTTCGTGCCAACTGCAAAACAAGCACTTAAAAGCCATAAACAAACAGAGTTACAGTTTCAACGGAGTTCGATGACAGGAAAGATGCCCTAAAATGAATCACTATTCCTATGGAAAGCCTGAAAAAGTATCACATGGAAAACTGCAAAAGCGAGTTTAACCACAGATAAACACAGATGGACACGGATAAGTTCCTCCCTGACAAGGGGAGGTTAGGAGGGGTTGCTTTGGTCGTCATTGCGAACGAAGTGAAGCAATCCAGCGAAACTCTGGACCGCCACGCCGCTTCGTGGCTCGCGATGCCGATTCTGCTGGGTGTCTTGTCATGCTGAGCCTGTCGAAGCATCTCCCATCCCTACTGCTAATGGTGCTCTTTCATTCCCGGCTCAAAACAGGTAAAATCCGATTCCAGAACTGAGGCTCACCTCGGGATCACTATTTTTATGAAAAGATTTGCTGGATATATGGCAGAGGTAAATTCTTTCATATTGGTTTTATCCCTAAGCCACTTGTCCTAAAATTTTTGTTTTGGTGCCCTGCAAGAAAAAGGGCAATATCTAACTCTAACGAAACTAAAGAATGATACAGGAAGACTTTGATACTTGGGAAGAATTTGAAACAAGAGTCCAACAGTTGCAAGGCGTAACCACCGAAACCAGTGAGGGCCAAGGCGAAGAGCCTCCGCATTTGCTTTTTCGAGGGCAAGCTGATCATTCTTGGAATCTAGAGACAACCCTCGACCGTACTCGTGGAGGCCAGTGGAGTTTTTCCAACTACTTTCGTTTTATTTTGGTAGCACAAACTCAAATAGAAACATTTACCAGCCATCGCTGGGAGGTTGAATCTTGGTTAAAACTTACAGAGTGGGCATCGAAATACGATAACCTCTATCTCACGCAGTTCCCAAAATATGACTACCTAGTGTTTCTGCGGCATCATGGTTTTCCATCGCCTCTCTTAGATTGGACGCGGTCTCCGTACATTGCAGCATTTTTTGCTTTCGCACAACCACAAGCGGAACGAGTGGCAGTGTTTGTCTATCAAGAAGACATCGGAATTGGGAAAATGGGTTCATCTGATGAGGCTCTTATAAAAAGCTTTGGCCCCAACGTTCGGGGCCACTCTCGACATTTTCTTCAACAAAGTGAATACACTATAGGAGCCAAGTTTAGTGAAAATGAATGGCTATACACTCTCCATGAGGATGTCTTCGCAAGTAAACCAACTGATCAAGATTTATTGTGGAAGCTCACAATGCCTGCAACAGAGCGAGTTAAAGCACTTAAAACACTGGACACTCACAATCTGAATGAATTTTCTTTATTTCAAACTACGGAAGCTCTTCTCAGCACAATTGCGTGTAGGGCACTTGAACTTTACAAGAAAGACTACTGACCAACTACTCCCAAAAAAGATCAATTATCTCAATCCATCGCACAAGACAACACCCCTGAATGTAAATCACCCCAGCCCTCTTTAAGAAAGAGGGGGTAAAAACTCCAGCCCCAAAATCTGCGCCCATCTGCGGCTAACAACCCTCTGGATTGCTTCGCTTCGCTCGCAATGACATCTTATGAAAGGTCTCCTTGGCAAAAGCAGGTTACTAGGGCGTTGCGCTGAATGGTATTGTTTGCTTGATGGGCAATGCAGTACTGGCCCCACGCCTAGTGGCGGGCTAGTTGAGCCGGGAGACGGAGGGTTGTTTTGATGACGGGGTGCGTTTGCGGGTTTTTTTTGTGGTGGATTTTTTCCTGGTTTTGAGCTTTTTATCGAACGAGTGTTTGATCACGTCATCCATCGTGGTGGCGGGGAAAAACTGTATGTTCTTCCTGATATTTTCAGGGATTTCGGGAACATCTTTTTCATTTTCCACAGGGATAATAAGATGGGTGATGCCGTATCGGTGGGCCGCCAGAACTTTTTCTTTGAGTCCGCCAATGGGCAGGACTTTTCCGGTCAGGGTCAGTTCCCCGGTCATGGCGAGATTCGGTCGTAGCGGAATTTTGGTCAATGCAGAGACCAGTGCCACTGCCATGGTGATTCCGGCTGACGGACCGTCTTTGGGAACAGCCCCTTCGGGGATATGAATGTGGAAATCATTTTTCTGGTAGAAATTTTTGGGCAGTTTCAGCTCGGCAGCGCGTGAGCGCACATAGGTCATAGCCGCCTGTGCCGATTCTTTCATCACGTCTCCGAGTTGCCCCGTAGGCACGAGCTTGCCATTGCCGGGAACTATCGAGACTTCTATCGAAAGGGTTTCACCGCCAAACTCTGTCCATGCCAGGCCGGTTGCAGAGCCTATTTCCAGAGGGCCTTCGGTTTCGGATTTTTTAAATTTGGGAATGCCCAGATGCTTTTCCAGGGTAGACGGGGTGATTTTGATGCTGGTTTTTTTGCCTTTTTCGACAACGATTTTGACGACTTTTCTACAGAGTGTGGCGATTTCGCGGTCGAGGTTTCGCACCCCTGCTTCGCGGGTGTAGTCATGGATGATGCTATCCAAAGCCTTGTCGGTGATCTCTATATTCTTTTTGGTCAGGCCGTGTTCCGACACTTTTTTAGGAACGAGAAAACTTTTAGCGATGCCCACTTTTTCCTGATCGGTATAACCGGGCAGGCGCAATACCTCCATTCGGTCGAGCAAAGGTTGTGGGATGGAGTGCAGGACATTGGCGGTACAGATAAAAAGGACATTGGAAAGGTCGTAATCGACTTCCAGATAATGGTCGTTGAAATTGGCGTTTTGTTCCGGGTCCAGAACCTCCAGCAAAGCGGAGGCAGGGTCTCCCCTGAAATCGGCATTCATTTTATCGATCTCATCGAGCATGAAAACAGGGTTGTGGACACCGGCCTTTTTGATGCCTTGAATGATTTTCCCCGGTAAAGCTCCGATATAGGTTCTGCGGTGTCCGCGAATTTCTGCTTCATCCCGAATACCACCCAGTGAGATGCGGACAAATTTTCTGCCCATGGCACGACCAATAGATTGCCCCAACGAAGTTTTGCCGACACCCGGAGGCCCGACAAGGCAAAGGATGGGGCCTCTTATTTTTTTTACCAGCTTCATCACCGCAAGGTGTTCGGTGATCCTCTCTTTGACTTTCTCTAAACCGTAATGGTCCTTGTCCAGAATTTTCTGGGCTTCGGGGATTTTGATTTTATCTGCTCCGCTGCCTTTTTTCCAGGGCAGGTCGACGAGCCATTCGATATAGGTGCGTGCAACCGTAGCTTCTGCGGACATGGGTTGCATGAGTTCGAGCCGTTTTAATTCCTTGGTGGTTTTTTCATTGATCTCTTTGGGCATTTTGGCTTTTTTGATTTTTTGCTTGAGTTCATCGATATCGGTTTTGAACTCATCGCGTTTGCCCAACTCTTTCTGGATGGCCTTGATCTGCTCGTTGAGATAAAACTCCTTTTGAGAGCGTTCCATTTGTTTTCGCACCCTGCCATGAACGCGTTTTTCGATTTTAAGGACTTCCATCTCTGACTTGAGAATATTGAGAAGTTTGCTCAAGCGGTCTGCCGGGTTCAGGGTCTCGAGCAACTCCTGTTTTTCCTGGGTTTGAAAAACCATATAGGCGGCAATGGTGTCTGCGTAGCGGTGCGGTTCCAGAATATTGGCGCTGGCGGCTACAGCTTCCAGGGGAATTTTTTGATTCAACTTCACATACTGCTCAAACAGTGTTCCCACACTGCGCATCAAGGCTTTCACTTCGGGTGTCAGTTGGTCGTTTTCATGGATGCGGCTGATTTCGACCTCAAAATAGTCCGGGTTTTTCGTGAACGATTCGATGCGTCCTCTTTGCAGGCCTTCCACCAGAACTTTCATGGTTCCGTCGGTCAGCTTGAGGATCTGGAGAATATTTGCCACCGTTCCCGTCTCGTGAATGTCTGCGGGTTGCGGTTCGTTATTGTTGGGGTTGCGCTGAGCCGAGAGGAAGATGCTTTTTTGCTCGGCCATGGATTTTTCCAGGGCCAGGATGGACTTCTCCCTACCTACAAACAGGGGCAGTACCATGAATGGAAAGACAATGATATCCCTTAGCGGGAGGAGCGGTAATACCGTTTTTTCGGAACCCATATTTTAACTGGCCTGTTTCTTGTTTTCGTAAACCAACATGGGTTTTTCACCTTTGAGGACGACTTCTTCGTTGATGACTACTTCTACTACATCATCTTTAGAAGGGAGGTCGAACATGATGTCGAGCATGGTCTCTTCCATGACGGCGCGCAGGCCTCTTGCCCCGGTTTTGCGTTTGGTGGCTTTTTCGGCAATGGCTTTGACTGCGGTATCGGTAAATTTAAGTTTAACATCTTCAAACTCAAACAGCTTTTGATATTGTTTGACCAGAGCATTTTTGGGTTCGGTCATGACCTGTATCATTGCCTCAAGGGTCAATTCTTTAAGCGTGGCCAATGATGAAAAACGCCCGACAAATTCTGGAATGAGGCCATATTTGAGCAGGTCTTCGGGTTGCACCTTTTCGAGCGCATCTTCCTTTTCGATGTCTTTCTTGGACATGATATTTTGTCCGAAACCGAGGCTTTTTTTGCCGATGCGATTGCGAATCAACGCATCGAGCCCAACAAACGCTCCGCCGCATATGAAAAGAATATTGGCCGTGTTGACTTGCAAGAACTCCTGATGCGGGTGCTTGCGGCCTCCCTGTGGAGGAACGCTGGCTGTTGTGCCTTCAATGATTTTTAAAAGGGCTTGTTGCACTCCTTCACCGGAAACATCACGGGTGATGGAGGGGTTTTCTGATTTTCGCGAAATCTTGTCGATCTCATCGATATAGATGATTCCGCGTTCGGCCTTTTCAACATCGTAGTCGGCGTTTTGCAGGAGTTTTAAAATGATGTTTTCAACATCTTCTCCGACATAACCGGCTTCGGTCAGGGTGGTCGCATCCACAATGGTGAAAGGAACATCAAGAATTCGCGCTAAAGTCTGTGCCATGAGGGTTTTCCCGGACCCGGTAGGGCCGATCAAAAGCACATTGCTCTTTTGCAGTTCCACATCCCCCATATCCAGATTGGAGTCGACTCTTTTGAAATGGTTGTGAACCGTAACGGAAAGAATTTTTTTGCACCGTTCCTGCCCCACGACATATTGGTCGAGGTGCTTGTATAAATCATGCGGCTTAAGAAGGTGCTGGAAGTCTTCGCCCTTTTCCTGAGCCCACTCTTCCACCATGATTTCATTGCAAAGCTCGATACACTCGTCACAAATGTAGACGCTGGGTCCGGCAATCAGTTTCTTGACTTCTTCCTGACCTTTTCCGCAAAAAGAACAGCGGTAATTTCCGGTAGTCGTGCTTTTCTTTGCCATAAAACCCTCGGGTTGGAATTGAGCTTCCTGGCTCAATCATTTAAACTGTTCACTTTTGCTCTTACTCTATATGAGTCCCCACCACGACTGCTGATCACGCGTCAATGGGGCCACAAAGAGGATATCCTCAACTCTTCTTTTTGCTCTCGCTCTTATGATTTCTCATCGCGATTGCTGATCAACTCTTCTTTTTACCCTTGCCCTTATGAGCCTCATCGCGATTACTGATCACGCTGTCAATGAGACCATAAGTTTTGGCTTCTGCCGCCGTCATATAATGATCTCTCTCCGTATCCTTGTTGACCTGATCTGCAGTTTTTCCTGAGTGCTTGGCCAAAATGGAATCGAGAATGGCGCGTATGCGGGTGATTTCTTTTGCCTGGATTTCGATGTCAGTATGTTGTCCTTGAAACCCGCCACTTGGCTGATGGATCATGATGCGTGAGTGCGGCAGGGCAAAGCGTTTTTTCGGTGCGCCGGCAGTAAGGAGCAGGGCACCCATGCTGGCCGCCTGGCCGATGCATATGGTTTGAACATCCGGCTTGATATATTGCATGGTGGCATAGATGGCCATGCCGGAGCTGACCTGGCCGCCCGGACTGTTTATATAAAGGTAGATGTCCTGATCGGGCTCATCGGATTCCAGAAACAATAACTGAGCAATAATCAGATTGGCCATATGATCATCAACGGCACTTCCAATAAAAATGATTCGGTCTTTGAGCAGGCGCGAATAAATATCATAAGACCTTTCGCCGCGACTGGTTTGCTCCACTACGATGGGTACCAACTGGTTGTAAGTTTCGGTCATGGTTCTCTCTATATTAGGAATGGGGGTGAAAAAAACTGCTTTCTGAATCCGGCTGGGGTTTCAAAAGCGTTTTTGGCTTGTAAGTCATTAAAAAATAATCAGATATCTTTGTAATGGTTGATTTTTAATTATCAGCAATTAAATCTTTTCTGTCAACTATTTCTTCTTTGATGGTCACCTTGTCCAGCGCGGCATCCAGGGTTTTATCCCGCTTCATGCGACTGTGCAGACGAGTCAGCACCCCGCTTTTTTTCCACTCCTGTTTTATCTGTTGCAGGTTGCCCCCGCCCAGCAATTGGGACATGTTTTTGACCTCTTGCTCCAACTCCTCCTCGCTGACTTCTGCTTTAAGATCCCGGCCCAGCTGGTCGATGATCAATTCTTCCTGCAGGGCTTTCATGGCGGGTTTTCGGTGTTGGTCGAGCAGTTCAGGTGTCACCTCGACACCATGGTCATGATCATGATCGTGGTCATGGCCTTGATGTTGGTGACTGCTTTCTTTATTCAGCTTTTTGTTGGTCTGCTCGACCATGAACTTAACTTGCTCTTTTATCAGCCCTTCTGGCAGGTCCAGCTGATTTTGTTCGGTGATTTTTTCTATGAGTTTGTTTTTCACTGCTTTTCTGGCTTCCTTGCGTTCAAAATCTTCCAGCTCGGAGCGGGTTTTCTGTTTCATATCGTCCAGGCTCTCGTACTTCTTGTCTTCCATGCCACGGGCAAACTCATCATCGATATCCGGCAGTTTCTGTTCCTGAATGCCTTTGAGCATAATTTGGAAATCCACATCTTTCCCGGCGATTTCCTTGTTGTGGTAATCCTCGGGAACCTGCACCTGAATGTCGCGGGTTTCGCCGATTTCCATGCCGATCATGCCCTTGTCCAGTCCCTCAATCAACTGCCCTCCTCCTGCCTGAATGATCTGGTCTTGGGCGGACCCGCCTTCAAAAGGTTTGTCGCCGAGCTTGCTGGTGAAATCTATTTTGAGTAAATCCTTGTCCTGTGCGGGGCGATCCGTCACGACAAAGGTTGTCGCTTTGCGCTGACGTATTGCCTCAATGGTCTGGTCGATATCTTCATCGGTGATACGCGGGATTTTCATTGCCAGTTCAATGCCGGAAAAGTCCTGCAATTCTACCGGCGGAAGCACCTCGACCGATGCGGAAACAGAAATATCTGTTCCGTCTTCGGCGCTGACTTCCAAAAGATGGGGCTGGCCTATTGCTCTGAGGTCTTTTTCTACAATCGCGTTATTGAGTTCCTCGCTGATCAGGTTGCTCAGAACTTCTTTTTTAACCTCCGGGCCAAACTGCTTTTCCAGCAATGCGAGTGGCACTTTTCCCTTGCGGAATCCGGGGACTTTGACTTCGCGTCCGAGTCTCTGATAATACGCTTTGACCTTCTTATCGTATTCCTGGTGCGGGATTTCGAACTTTATTTTTTTGTTGCAGGTATCAACGTCTTCGATCTCGATTTTCATAAATTTCCAAAGGTCAAAAAGAGGTTTCTATTTATTCGATAATTTTTTTCTGCGGGCAAACTCCCTCGCGGCCCAACCAGCCCTTGCTATTTGCGACTCCCGTTAAGGGAGTGCGGATGAGAGGACTTGAACCTCCACTCCGTAAGGAACATGATCCTAAATCATGCGCGTCTGCCAGTTCCGCCACATCCGCATTATATTTCAAGGGTTTACGCGATGGTCTTTGGCTCTGGTTCTCCGGCTGTTTCAAAGGGGTATGGGTCCGCAGATGACCGACAGAGTCAATATATCATTTAATCGAAAAGGATTCTGCAAATATCTTATTTTCTAGGCCTCTTTATCTTTTTCCATCTCCTTATGCAGGAGCGAGATTTCTTTCTGGAGTTTTTCGAAATCGACAGATTTTTTTACGCAATAGCTTTTGAGGTAAGAATACATGATGAGGATACAGTCCCATTCGTCAAAAACTTCATTAGCTTTTTCGTATTGTTCCTCGCAAGCGGAAAAACGGTTTTCGATCTGTTCGAGGAGTTTGCAGAAATTAACGACCTCGTTGTTTTCATCCAAATCTTCATGGACGGTAAACCCGTCAGACTCTGCGCCTATTTGCGACTCCTGCATTTTCCGGTATTGCGCTTCTACCTTTTCCATGTGGATGGCGTTGCTTGCGCAATAAAGGCTCAGGTTGCTAAAGGCGATGAACAAGCACTCGTAGCCACCTATTTCGGGAGGCTTTTCATTTTCATCGGAAAGCATTTCAGAAATATCGTCTTCAACGGCATCGAACATGTCGAGAAATCTGTCGAGTCGGCTTTCGTTTTTGTCGTGTTGCATTATTTTTGTATGGATCGGGGTTTACGATCTTTCGGGATGAGCAGGGTTCCGGCGGGGTAGTAGCCTTTTGAGACGGTCAGGCTGGGGTAGACCCAGACATCTTTTGCGATCAATGCGCCAGGGCAGATGACGGCGTTACAACCCAGTTCAACATTATCGCCGATCACAGCACCCAGCTTTTCCATTCCGGTGTCTATGATTTCTGCGCCGAGGGAAATCTGGATGGGTTTGATATAGTTATTGCGTTTTTCATCGGCGCTGCGCAATTGCACGTTGGCCAGCCTCGATCCTGCTCCCAGGTTGACGTAACTCCCGATAATGCTGTCGCCGATATAATTGAAATGTCCCGCTTCGGTATGATTCATAAGAATGCTGTTTTTCAATTCGGTGGCATGGCCGATCACGCTGTGGTCGCCGATCAGGGCGTTGCCACGGATATAGGCCCCTTGCCGGATGTCGCAGTTTTCGCCAATCAGGGTGGGGCCTTTGATAATTGCTGACGGCTCCAATTGCGTTCCCTTGCCAATGAAGATATCGAGCTCCTCAAAATAAACCGCTTCGGCCAGATCGATCCAGTCCTGGACATAAAGCCCTTTTCCGCCCCGGTGGTAACTGGCGGAATCCAGAGTGGTTTTTACTCCCGGCAAATGCGAGGCATGCGGTCCGCTCCGGGCTTTTTCGTGCACCAGCTCTTCGAGCCGAGGCTCAAGAGTTTTTAACGGTTCCCATACATACTGGCAATCGGCAAAAATTTTCCGACAGGGTTCGCTCAGGTCTGAAAAAAACAGCTTAAAATCTTTCATGTGGATACTTCCTTTGCCTACTAATTTTCGTATTCATGCGAGAGGTTCTAAATCCCCCCAACCCCCTTCGTGGAAGGGGGAGCTTCAATGGACCCCTCTTTTACAAAGAGGGGCTGGGGTGATTTGCCTTTTCTGTCTAGTAGCAGAACAAATATCTTCCTGTTAAGCCGAGACAACTCTTTGCTAGCGAGAAAAAGCCATTGCTCTCTGGGTCCAGCGTCACGCTGGTGCGTTTATATACCATTTTCCTAGTGGAGTTAGGCGGTTTCCTTTGGGGCTTGCTTGGATGAGATTTTGCTTTCTCATTTCGGTGATGAGCCTGGTTTTGTATTGCTTTTTTATTTCCAACTTTTCATCGGTGACGGGCCCGGAAGCGATTTGGCTTAAGGCATACAGTTCTATTTTATAAAAAGAGTTGTCCCGGTCTTTGAGCCAGGTGGTCAAAAGCTTCAGGATTTCGAGCCCCATATTTTTAAGTTTTCGAGCATCCGACTTTTTGCCACGCAGATTAACACTGATCTTGTTTTCGGTGCCGGAATTTCTTACGAAGACACTGGCTTTTCCTCCGGCAAGGGAAACATAGAGCATATCCGGGTCGTCCGGGAAATTTTGAGTTTTGCCAAGGTAACCGTTTTGTTTTGCTGTTTGTAATAAAAGTTTTTTCACTTTTTTCCACACTTGAGAATCCCGGAAAAACAGTTCCTGACGGACATAATAGACATAAAGAGTGGATTTGAATCCGGATGAAAAAGGCCGGCGAATCGACTGGAGATATTTTTGGGGTGCCAGGGTTACCGCCAGATGCTCGCTGGCACAAAAGGTGTTGAGAGCGCTTTTTAATCCATTGCCGGAATATATCTGCACTCTTTTTTTGTCGGGGAGCGTTAAATAAGCGGTGGTGATATTATGCCCTGTTTCTTCA
>CAZEBI010000064.1:0-13860 GCA_964510355.1 uncultured Nitrospina sp.
TCCCCCGAAGTACCCGCTTCGGGGCATGAAAGCCGAGGAGGGAGTATCACAGGGGCTGGGGGGATTTGATTTTTGTATTTGGAAACAAGGATTTTTTCTTGTTCACATTAAACTTTTTATGGCTAAATGTTGCGAAGCCGGGCTGAGGGACTATATTGATACTGGAAGAGGTTTGAAACTCATCTTAACCAGGAGGTCGCTTATAGAAGCTGACAGTCCGCCTAAAAAGTTTAGTAGAACAAAATAAAAGGTTCGCATATAAATGTGAACGGGGCAGTGTGAGGGAATGACCCCAAAAAAAGAGGAAAAAACGCGTTGGAAGGTTTTCACTTCAACGCGTTTTTCATTTTTATATGCCTAGCGGAATGAAAAAATATCTTCTGATCATCGAGTTTGAAGGCACGGCCTACTGCGGCTGGCAGGTGCAGAAAAATGGCCTCGCCATCCAGGAAGTGGTGGAAAAGGCCCTGAGTCGAATCACCAATAGCAAAACAAATGTTTTAAGTTCCGGCAGAACCGATGCCGGAGTTCATGCCGAAGGTATGCCCGCGCATTTTGAGACCGAATCCACAATGACGGTCGATAAACTCCAACTGGCTTTGAACAGCCTGCTTCCTCACGACATCACGATCAAAGAAGTGCGTGCAGTCCCGATGACGTTCAACGCCCGGGGCGCTGCCAAACGCAAACTTTACCGCTATACGATATTAAACCGAGATTTTCCCTCGGCACTCAATTTTCGCCGCTCCTGGTTCATTCCGCATGAACTGGATTTTTCCGCCATGCAAAAAGCGGCTGAGTATCTGGTGGGGGAGCATGACTTCACCTCTTTTCGTGCCGGCAACTGCAAGGCGAAATCCCCTATACGGACTATGGACCGGGTTGAACTTTTTAAGCAGGGCGATTTCCTGATCTTTGAATTTGAAGGCAAGGGGTTTTTGAAACATATGGTGCGTAATTTTGTCGGAACGCTGGTTTATGTAGGCAAAAACAAATTCCCCGCAGAACAAGTGAAAACCATCCTTGAAGCCAAAAACCGCCAAGTCGCTGGCCCCACCGCTCCGCCTGAAGGTCTCTGCCTGATAAAAGTGGAGTATTGACTCTAGCGTCAGGTATCGTTTGAAATGGCGATTTTTGATTGAGAATAGATAAACGGTGTTTACCCAAAATAATTCACCCTCAAAAGTGCTGTAAAACCTTCACTTATTGCCTTAATTTGCATCCCCCCCCCATTTGTGGTGTATTCTCGATAAAACTGTGTTAGGATTGCCGATAATTGAGCACTCTATCTTCTAGGTGGTTCTTTATAAAGTTCGGGGAGAACTAATCGCAAGTCCCTGGAGGCTGAACTATGCCGCTTATAGGAAGAGCCATATCCCGCCCGCCCACCTTTGACCACCAAGCTAATTCTTTTGATGTCACCGTTGACCTTCTTCTTCTCGATCAAGATTGTGCATTTGTGAAAGAGGGTGACCAAATCACAGGTATTGTCTGTGTGAATAACCTGCTTGGAGAATTTAATTCGGCAACTCCCTCTGAAATGACAGTCGCAGAATTTGCGGAGCCTCTGGTTTCCATCAATGAATGCGAGCACAAATCAAAAGCTGCCAACCTTATGAAGGAAAATAATGTTGAGCATATTGCTGTGACCAACCGAAATGGAGATTTTGTAGGGATTGCTTCGGCCAAGCTATTGAAAGCGGAATCTTAATTCAAAAAACGCACGAGCTCATTAAAACCGCTTCGGTCAATGATTGGAGAGAAATGTCATTTGTAAGACAAGTTGCCTTACCTTCCCCCATATTCGACTATCAAACCACTATTTTTGATGCGATTGAGTACCTCATTATTAATGACTGCGAATACGCTTTTATTAAAAAAGAGGAGGGAATGGTAGGAATAGTGTCCTTGGAGAAATTAGTAGAAAATTATAGTTCAAGGGATTTCCCCGTTGCCACAGTAATTGAATATATGGAGCCCCTGATTTGCATCAATGAAAGTGCGCATAAATCAAAGGCTACCAACCTGATGCGGGAAAACAATGTTGAGCATATTGCTGTGACCAACCGAAATGGAAACTTTGTGGGGATTGCTTCGGCCAAGCAACTGGAAACGGAATGATGGCGAGGTTTATAAAATTATGCGGGTTGATGATGAAGGAAAAGGCGAGGAACATTTTTTCCCTCTCACCTTAATCCTCTCCCTCGAGTGGAGAGGAAATATTGTCTCGGGCGTGGTCCGACAGCCTTTTGCCGTGAGGGTTGAAAATTTTAAAATGACCCATGCTACGTTTAGCACAAGCATATTTCATGGCGGTTTGCAGTACTCCCATCCCATAGGTCATGCTGCGGCTGAAACTGATGGATGAGGCATCGTCGAAATAAAGCGCCGGGCAGGATACTTCCCCCACACTGAATCCAAAGTACAAGGTCTGGCAAAGCATCTGGTTGTCGAACACAAAATCATCGGAATTTTCCAGTAACGGAATGGTCTTCAACACTTTGCGGTTGAAGGCGCGATAACCTGTGTGATATTCGGAAAGTTTTTGCTGGATGATCAGGTTCTCGGCCAGAGTTAAAACACGGTTTGAGATGTATTTGTAAACCGGCATTCCCCCTTGCATGGCCTTGTTGCCAAGAATCCTCGAAGCAATTACAGCATCAAAAATCCCTTCAGCCATCATGGATGCCATGGGTATGATGAGCTTGGGGTTATATTGATAGTCCGGGTGCAACATGATGACAATGTCTGCGCCAATTTTAAGAGCCTCCTGATAACAGGTTTTCTGGTTGGCTCCATAACCTCTGTTTTCAGTATGGACAAAGGTTTTGATGTTCAGCTTGCGCGAAAGCTTGACGGTTTCATCCTGGCTGGCATCATCGGTGAGAATGATATCGTCGACAATATCTTTGGGGATATCATCGTAGGTTTTTTTGAGGGTTTTTGCGGCGTTATAGGCCGGCATGACCACACAAATGCGTTTACCGTTTAGCATAGGCGGGATAGGTTGGGTCGGTTAATAGAACATTTGGTTGTCGGCGATGAAAAAAGCCATTGTAGCAAATATTGCTGTTTTTAGGAAAGGCAAAATCGGCTACAGGGTAGGGTAATCGGTGTAACCGCGTTCGTCTCCGCCATAAAAGGTTGCGCGGTCGTAAGGGTTGAGTGATGCCTTCTTTGCAAACCGGTCAGGCAAATCAGGGTTGGCTATGGCCTGGCGTCCGTAGGCGATCAGGTCGGCAACGCCTTGCTTAATTGCCTGATTGCCGGATTCCCTATTGTACCCTCCAGCGGAAATCATCGTTCCGTTGAATATTTTTCGCAATATTCCGGTGACAGCCTCTCCTTTGTAATCGGATTCATTGCCTCCGCCGGAGACACGCGGTTCTACCAGATGCAGGTAGCCCAGCCCGAACGGGTTCAACGATTGCACCACAAAGGGGAAGAGTTCTGCCGCGTTGGAATCGCTGATGTCGTTGAAGTTTCCATGCGGGGAGAGGCGCACGCCGACACGGTCTGCTCCAAATACTTCCACGACGGCCTGCACAACTTGCAAAAGTAAGCGCGTGCGGTTTTCCATGGAGCCGCCATAGTTGTCGGTTCGCTTATTCGTGCCGTTTTGCAGAAATTGATCGAGCAAATAGCCGTTGGCGCTGTGAATCTCCACCCCATCGAACCCGGCTTTGAGTGCGTTGTGTGTTGCGGTTTTGTATTGCTCGATTATTTTAGCGATCTCCTCGGTCGCAAGTGCTCTAGGGGTTACAGGATCAGCCATCTCTCCTTTGTTTGTGAACACCGGGCTCTGCATCGCAATAGCGGATGGCGCCAGGGGAAGCGCATTGTCTTGTTGCAGGGAAGGGTGGGACACGCGCCCCACATGCCACAGTTGCAAAAAGATTTTTCCACCTTTCTCATGGACTGCATGGGTTATCAGTTTCCAACCCTCTACTTGCTCCGGGGAATAAATGCCGGGAGTTCCAGGGTAGCCGATCCCTGCAGGCGATATCTGAGACGCTTCGGCGATGATCAACCCCATGGAAGCTCTTTGTCCATAATAGGCCGCGTTCAAAGGCCCGGGAATATTGCCGGGCAGGGAACGCATTCGGGTCAAAGGAGCCATGACGATACGGTTGCGCAGTGGGTTCGGCCCCAGTGTAAAAGGTGTCAGCAGTGCTTGTGCCATTTTGTACTCTCAAGTTTTAAAGTAGGTGTTAAAAAGACAGTCCGTCTCTCAGGCAAGCAGAACCTTACACTATGCACAGCCAATATAAGATAAAATTGCGCCTTTACTTGCAGTTGCCAGCGTTTCCTTGTGGAAATTTTTCCCCTGGTTTGTAATACTTGGCAAAAATTATGATAGGAGTTTGATCAGTTCTATGAAAACGGAATTCAATATTACGGTATTACCCGGTGATGGAATCGGGCCGGAAGTGGTTGGTGAAGCTCTAAAAATTCTCAAAATTATAGAGTCCAAACTGGGTTTAAAGATAAGCCTCAGCGAGGCACCTGTTGGCGGGGCCGCCTATGAGGCGACGGGGCATCCTTTACCGGAAGCAACTCTTGAAATGGCTCGCAATGCCGATGCGGTGTTGCTGGGGGCAGTCGGCGGGCCCAAATGGGAGAATATTGATTTTTCCCTGCGGCCGGAACGGGCTTTGTTGGGTCTTCGGTCCAGTCTGGGGCTCTATGCGAATCTTCGCCCGGTCCGTATTTTTCCGGCTTTGGTCGATGCCTCCACCTTGAAACGGGAAGTGGTCGAAGGGTTGGACCTTCTGGTAGTGCGTGAATTGACCGGAGGGATTTATTTTGGTGAGCCGCGTGGCATCGATACGTTGCCAGATGGGACTCGTCGAGGATTCAATACCCTGGTTTATACCGAGCCGGAAATCGAACGCATTGCCCGTATCGCTTTTGATGTGGCGCGCAAACGCAATAAATCTGTTTGCTCCGTCGATAAGGCCAATGTTCTCGAAGCGACGGGTTTCTGGCGTGAGGTGGTGACGAACGTGCATTCCGACTACTCGGATGTGGAGCTTTCGCATATGTATGTGGACAACTGTGCTATGCAATTGGTGAGAAACCCCAAACAATTTGATGTGATCGTGACCACCAATATGTTCGGCGATATTTTAAGTGATGAAGCATCCATGCTCACCGGATCAATCGGAATGTTACCCTCGGCAAGTCTTGGGGAAAAACATGCTATGTACGAACCCATACATGGCAGCGCACCGGATATCGCCGGTCAGGAACTGGCAAACCCCTTGGCGACAATATTGTCTGTCGGCATGATGTTCAAATATTCCCTGGAGCGTGAAGAGCCGAATGTATGGATCGAGTCGGCGGTTGAAGCGGTGTTGGACAAGGGAGTTCGAACGGCAGATATAATGTCTGACGGGATGAAGCAGGTGGGTACGAAAGAAATAGGGGATATGGTGGCTGAAGAATTGGAGAAACATGCTTAAAAAGGATCAATATAATGTAGCGGTAGCGGGTGCGACAGGGGCTGTGGGAAGAAAAATGCTGGAAATTCTTGCCGAACGGGGGTTTCCTGTTGCCAACCTGAAAGCTTTGGCCTCGGCAAGATCGGTGGGGCAGGTTCTCGAGTTTAATGGCGCATCCGTAACGGTTGAAGAACTGAAAGAAGATTCGTTTGCCGGGGTAGACATTGCCCTTTTTTCGGCAGGCGCCAGTGTGAGCCGTCAGTTTGCTCCTTTTGCGGTGCAGTCAGGTTGCGTGGTGATTGATAACAGCAGTGCCTTTCGCATGCAAGCGGATATCCCGCTGGTGGTGCCAGAGGTGAACCCGGAGGCGATCGGAGACAACCCCGGTATCATTGCCAACCCAAACTGCTCCACCATTCAAATGGTGGTGGCGTTAAAACCGATCCACGACAAATATAAAATCAAGCGGGTCGTGGTTTCCACTTATCAATCGGTTTCCGGTTCCGGTCAAAAAGCCATTGCCGAACTCGAAAGCCAGACCAAAAACCTGCTGGCGGGGAAGAGGGTTGATCCTGATGTATACCCTCATCAAATAGCATTTAACTGCTTGCCACATATAGATATTTTTCTTGACAATGGGTACACAAAAGAAGAGATGAAGATGGTTGATGAGACGCGGAAAATTTTAGGCGATTCATCCATCCGGGTTTCGCCCACCACGGTGCGGGTGCCTGTTTTTTATGCGCACTCCGAGTCTTTGAATGTCGAAACCGTGAACCCCATCAGCGCTGAGGAGGTTAAGGAACTTTTGTCCAAGGCGGCTGGAGTGCAAGTGGTTGATAATCCCGAAGACAATGAATATCCGTTGGCGATTGATAGTGCTGGCCGCGATGAGGTCTTTGTGGGCCGGATTCGTGATGACATTTCCTGCGAAAATGCCATCAACTTCTGGGTGGTGTCCGATAACTTACGCAAAGGAGCGGCTCTCAACGCCATTCAAATAGCCGAGTGTCTTATTGGGCCGAGATAACTTTTTGCTGGTAGTAAAAGCCATTCTGCTCTAAGTGAAAAAAGGCAAATCCCCCCAACCCCTGTGATACTCCTTCCTCAGCTTTCATGCCCCGAAGTGGGTACTTCGTGGAAGGGGGAGTTTTAATGGACCCCTCTGTTACAAAGAGGGGCTGGGGTGATTTAGAACCTCCCGCGCAACATCCGGCGGGCTAGTGGTTGACTTTGATTTTCCATAAGTATATAAAAGATAGTACTTTATAGTATTTGGGTGCCAGCCCTTTGCCAAAAACCGATCCACTTTTGACAGGACTCCTGTTATGGCCGAAGATTTCAGACCTGAGAACCGTCCCATACCGTCAGGAAAAGCAGGCTTTGACTCCAAAGAATTTAAAGAGCTTGTCAAGCTTGCTTCTCATGAGCGCAAGAACTTGCAATTGCTGGTGGAATATTTTGAGAAGAAGTCGGGTGAACTGGAAGATAAAAAAAGGTTTTTTGATCGCATGAGCGGTCAGGTGCCTGACACTTTGAGGAAACTCGACTCACTCGAGATCCGTTTTGAAGAAATCAAAACTTTTGATGTTCGTATTCGGGATTTTCAGCGCATTTCAAAGGAGTTGAACTCCAATTACAACACCCAGAAAAGGGGGTTGAATGAACTGCATTTGCTCAACGAACATATCACCAGCAAAACTAAAAGCCTGAACCAGCAAAAGCTGGTTGTCGATAAAGCCAATGAAGATGCGGGCCGCCTGAATGTCCTGGTCTGGGACATGGATTCCAAAATTAAAAAACTGCGAGAAGAAAGCAAGTTGCTCAAGTCCGCCGATCGCAATATCAATCGGCTTGAGCATATGCTCGATAGTGTTTCGAGTCAGGTGCAGGACGTGGTCAACATGAAAGATTTGTTGCGCACGGCCGCCGTGAAAATCGGTGTCATGAAGGACACTCTGGGCGAACTCGATAGCCGCTATGACCGTATCAAGCAGGACAAAGAAACTATAGAAAGCCATACCCGGGATACGGAAGAGTTAAAGCGTATTCTCGCCAATGTACAGTCTGACTATGAAAAGCTCCTTGGGCAGAGCCATATGATCAGCGAGACCCAGGACACCCTGCATAGCCTGATGCAGCAAATCAGCGAATTGAAAATCGAGTCCAAAAATATCTCGATTAAAAATGAGATGATCCGAAGTATCACCGGACGTTTGCGCGACCTGGATTCTGTGTCTGTGGATGTGGAGACCAAGATTGCCCGGATTCATGACGAAAAGGCCATCATCGAAAAAACCGAAGAAAAGATAAACAAACTCAATTCCTTTCTCATAGACAATCTCAGCAACAAAATGAAAATTTTGAAGGAGGAGATGAAGAGCATTGATGATGCCAATGAGAAGATGAGCCGTTTTAACGTCATGGCCGAGGAGGCCGAGCAGAAGGTCAAACGGTTGGATGCGGAGATCAAGAAAGTTGATACCATATCCGGGATTCTCAAACAGGTTGAGGTGATGGGCGAGTCCACTCAGCAACAGATGGATGAGATCATTCGTAAGCAACAGTTGGTGGATCAGGTAGATAAAAAAATCAATGATCTGAGCTCAATGGTCATCAGCCTTGATGTGAAGATGGAAACCCAGATGCAGAGGAAAGCCCTTATTGAGAAGATGGAGAAGAAGGTAGATGGGCTGGATTTCTTCATTGAAGAGGCGAACATAAAAATCGTTAAAGTTTCCAAGAAAATCGATTTTCTTGAGAAGGTGGATCAGAAGCTTGAAGATTTGAAGTCCATGGCGAATACAATTGAGGAAAAAATTCTCGATCTGGCCAAAGAGAAGGCGGCTATTGACGATCAGGAAAAAAGAATGAACAATATTTCCTCCAAATTGAGTATCCAGGAAATTGAATTGCGCACCCGGTTTAAGGAGGTTCAGGATGCCAAGGACGAGATTTCACGAATCGACCAGATTCGTGAAGAACTGGGGCAGATAACCACCAACTTTGAAGGCAAAATGGATGAGTTGAACAAGGACTCGGCTCAGGTGGCGAGGACAGAATCAAAACTCCGGGAGCTGGATAGTTTGATGAAGGATTTGCGGGGCAGGCAGGAAGCCCTGGATGAAAAACAAGAGTTCATGCTCGATGTTGAAAAGAAAATGGACCAACTCAACAATATGCTGGAGAGAACGGAAAAACGCGTCAGTCTGGTTTCTGAAAGCGAAGAGAAGATCAAGCGAACCCAGCAGGCTCTTGGCGAACTCGAAGTGGTTATCAAGCGTACCAATGTTGAAAAAGACAAAATTGATAAAGAAAGAGAAAACCTCGATAAAATCAACCTCAATATTGAAAAACTGAACACGGTCACGGCAGATGCTGAAACAAAAGTTGATCTGCTCAACAGCAAAATCAATATGCTCGATGAGGTGGAGAAACGTTTGAGCTCGTTGAACTTGTTGGCGGAAGATGTGAGTGTTAAAGTTCAGAACCTCAAGAAAGAAGAGATCGTGATCAGCAAGGCGGGAGATCAGATCGCAGAGTTAAAGTTTTTGCTGGGTGAGGTAGAGAGAAAAAAAATGGACTCGGCTTAGCCGGGTCGAATGCGTGGGATCCATCTCCCTTTTCCTGTAAAGGGGAGGGGTTTTATTTCTGCAACCGGACGGACCTTCTGCTTGTCCATAATTTTCCCTTTTTACTGACCGTTTTTGGAATAAATCCTACCTCTGGAGTAAATTTTCATGACAGATAAATTGCTGGGTGTGATCGGCGGGAGCGGATTATACCAAATGAAGGGCCTTGATGTGATCGAAAAGGTGAAGGTGGACACTCCTTTTGGTTCGCCTTCGGACGCTATAATTATCGGAGAACTGGAGGGCGTCAAAATAGCTTTTCTTCCCCGTCACGGTGTGGGGCATGTCATTCCCCCCTCTGACATAAATTTTCGCGCCAATATTTTTGCGATGAAAAAAATTGGCGTCGAGCGGATTATCTCCGTAAGTGCCGTAGGAGGCATGAAGGAAAATGTTCCCCCCGGCCATTTTGTGGTGCCGCATCAATTTATTGATCGGACCTATCAGCGTATCAGCACATTTTTTACCCAGGGAATGGTGGGTCATGTCAGTCTGGCGGACCCCATTTGCCTTTCTACTGCGGCAACTCTTTTTCAGGCGGCGCAAAAGGCCGGCGCACAGGTCCATGAAGGGGGAACTTATATCTGCATTGAAGGTCCGCAGTTTTCCACCCGGGCGGAGTCGAATTTATACCGGCAATGGGATGTCGATGTCATAGGAATGACCAACGTCACCGAGGCCAAGTTGGCCCGTGAGGCTGGCCTATGTTATTCCACCCTGGCTTTGGTGACCGATTTCGATTGTTGGCATGTAGAAGAAGAACCGGTTACCCTTGAAGCGGTGCTGGAAATCATGCACAAAAATGTGGAGCAGGCGCAACAGGTTCTTAAAGAATTGATACCCATGTTGGACAGCATCAAACCCTGCTCTTGTTGTGATGCCGCTAAATTTGCTGTGGTCACCGACCCTGCAAAAATTCCACCGAAACTTAAAGATGAACTTTCTGTTCTGTTTGGTTGAGCAATATCTATGAGCAAAACTAATTCCAACCGAATTTTCTCTATTCTGTTTGGTTGAGCAATATCTATGAGCAAAACTAATTTCAACCGAATTTTCTCTGTTCTGTTTGGTTAGTCAATGTCTACGAACAAAAACAATTGCAACCAGTTTTTCTCTATTCTTTTTGGTTGAGCAATATCTATGAGCAAAACTAATTTCAATCGACTTTTTTCTATTTTATTTGGTTAATAAATGTCTATGAACAGAACTAATTCCAATCGACTTTTCTCTAGTGCCCAGAAGGTGATGCCGGGAGGAGTGAACAGTCCGGTCAGGGCTTTTAAAGCAGTAGGAGGGAATCCGTTATTTATCAAAAGTGGTAAGGGCTCACGCATTACGGATGTCGATGGCAACGAGTTTGTTGATTATGTGGGGTCGTGGGGGCCGCTTATTGTGGGCCATGCGCACCCTCAAATTGTATCCGCTATAATCCGGCAAGCCCAGTTGGGCACCAGTTATGGCGCGTCAACGCAGTTGGAAATCGAGTTGGCCCAAAAAGTAGTTGCGGCGGTGCCTTCCATCGAAGTGGTGCGCATGGTGAATTCCGGTACCGAGGCGGTGATGAGCGCGTTACGATTGGCCCGGGGAATTACCGGACGCGACAAGATCGTGAAGTTCGAGGGTTGTTATCATGGGCATGGAGACAGCCTCTTGGTTAAGGCGGGTTCCGGGCTGATATCTCTGGGAATTCCTGAATGTCCGGGTATTGTTTCCAGTCTTGCCGAAAAAACTTTAAACCTTCCCTACAACAATATCGATCAGGTGCGTGAGCTTTTTGAAAAAGAAGGCAAAAACATTGCCGCGCTGATTGTGGAGCCGGTTGGCGGCAATATGGGTGTGGTTCTGCCAAAACCCGGTTTTCTTGCGGCCTTGCGTGAGGTGACGCAAAAGGCGGGTGCGTTGCTGATTTTTGATGAGGTCATTACCGGCTTTCGGGTTTCGTTAGGAGGAGCGCAAAAGCTATATGGAGTCAGCCCTGATATCACTTGCCTGGGAAAAATAATCGGCGGCGGGTTGCCGGTAGGCGCATATGGCGGCTCGCGCACAGTGATGGATCATATTTCTCCTATGGGTTCGGTCTATCAGGCAGGCACTCTGTCAGGGAACCCCTTGGCGATGGCGGCCGGAAACGAAATGCTGGACTTGCTTTCTCAGGATGGGTTCTATGAAAACTTAGAGCGCAAGGCGGAAAAACTTTGTCAGGGCTTAAAACAAAATGTCGAGGCCCTCGGTATTAAAGCGCAATTTACCCGGGTGGGTTCGATGTTCTCCATGTTTTTTACCGACCAGGAAATCGTTGATTTTGAAACGGTGAAATCCTGTGACACGGATTTTTTCAAACGTTATTTTAATGGATTATTGGAAGGAGGGGTCTATATCGCGCCCTCCCAATTTGAGGCCGGTTTCATGTCCGCAGTTCATACGGATGAGGATATCAGCCTGACACTGGAAACCAGCCGCAAAGCGTTGACTGCGGCTCGTGGATAATTGTGAGCTTATGAGCGAAATCATTGAAGTGCATGCAAGACAGATTCTGGACTCAAGAGGTAACCCCACGCTGGAAGTGGATGTGACCTTGGAAAGTGGAGCGATGGGCAGGGCGGCTGTTCCATCGGGAGCCTCTACAGGCTCCCGGGAAGCGGTAGAACTGCGCGATAAAGATGCCAAAATTTATCAGGGTAAAGGGGTTTCCAAAGCGATAAAAAATGTGAATAGCAAAATTGCGGCGGAAATTGTCGGCATTGAAGTCACCGAACAGGTTTTGATAGATCGGTTGATGATTGAAATGGATGGCACCGCGAACAAAAGTAAACTGGGTGCCAATGCCATACTCGGGGTTTCATTGGCGGTGGCTCAGGCGGCGGCCATTGATCTTGATTTGCCTTTGTTTCAGTATATTGGCGGCACGAATGCCAAAGAGCTTCCGGTTCCCATGATGAATGTGCTCAACGGCGGCATGCATGCGGACAATAATGTGGATGTCCAGGAGTTCATGATTGTACCGGTTGGGGCTAAATCTTTTTCATCCGCTTTGAGAATGGGCGTCGAAGTGTTTCACCATTTAAAAGGCGTTTTGAAAAAGGCGGGTTTTAGCACCGCAGTTGGGGACGAAGGCGGTTTTGCCCCGGACCTGCAATCGAATGAGCAGGCTATTGAAGTTTTGATCAAGGCGGTCAAGAGTGCAGGCTACAAAATTGGCAAGGATATTTTAATTGCCCTGGATGTTGCCGCCAGCGAATTGTACTCCAATAAAAAATACATCTTGCCGGCAGAAGGAAGTGGCAAATGGACCTCCGATGACATGGTAGATTACCTGGCTCGTTTGGCAGGCAAATACCCCATCATCAGTATTGAAGACGGCCTTGCAGAAGATGACTGGTCAGGTTGGAAAAAGTTGACGGATAAAATTGGCGATTCTGTGCAAATTGTTGGCGACGACCTGTTTGTCACCAATACGAAGATTTTGACCAAGGGTATTGACCAAGGCGTTGGCAATTCGATTCTGATTAAAGTCAATCAGATAGGAACCCTTACCGAAACCCTCGATGCGGTGGAGACGGCTAAAAGGGCAGGGTACACTTCTGTCATATCGCATCGTTCTGGGGAAACAGAAGATACCAGTATTGCGGATATTTCTGTCGCGGTGAATGCGGGTCAAATTAAAACCGGGTCTTTGTGCCGAACTGACCGTACCGCCAAATACAACCAATTGCTGCGGATTGAAGAAATTCTGGGAGATACCGCAATTTATCGAGGCAAAGACGTTTTTTATAACCTCCGCTAGGCGCGGGGCCGACTGGCAATGGTTTTTTACCGCTAGCAAAGAGTTATCTCGGCTCAACAAGCCATTGCTTGGCCCCCTTCCTGATAGAGGTAATTCGTAGTTCTGCTTTAAGTAAAAAAGCAAATCCCCCTAACTCCCTTTGTAGAAGGGGGAACTCCAATGGACCCCTCTTTTACAAAGAGGGGCTGGGGTGATTTAAAACCTCTCGAATATGCGGGGTTCTCTGATCTTATGACTGAAAAATCCAAATATCAGAAAATTCTTTTGTTAAGTCTGGCCTTTTTTTTATTGCTGGTCTTGATGGCGGTCTTTCATGAGAACGGTATTTTGAATGCTTATCGTTCGGAGCAGGAGCAGCTGATAATGAAAGATGATAATGAAAGTCTGCGGGCCAAAAATGAAAAATTGCGGCTGGAAATTAACGCTTTGAAGTCAGATCCCTACGAAATCGAAAAGATTGCCCGTGAAAAATTAAACCTGATCAAGCCCGGTGACCAAGTTTATCACATCGTTCAAACGCAAAATTCGTACTCCCCACCGAAATAATTTATTTTTCCCCTGATTTCTACTTAAATAGAACGCTTTGGGAGGTCATTGCTATAAACCTTTTTAAAGAAAGGCTTATCGAAGACCCGGTTTTGCCGGTTCCTGGAACTTTGTCAAGCCGGCAATTTGAAATGTTTCCGAGGTAGGAAAATCCTGCTAAATTCTTGAATAAGTTATTGATATTTTTAATTTAAGTGATAAAGTGGTTGCACCGATTTGATATTAGGATGTAGTTTATCCACCGAGGTGATTCCCAATGTTTACCTGGATGAAATGAGTCGAGGGACGGGGAATTTATTTTTGTCGGGATGTGAAGACAAAAACTAATCTTTTGGCAAGTTGAATTTTAAAAAAGATTTGTTTTGTCAGGGCGTAAAGACAAAAACTAATATTTTGGCGAGTTGAATTTTAAAAAAGATTTGTTTTGTCAGGGCGTAAAGACAAAAACTAATAT
>CAZEBI010000065.1:0-13716 GCA_964510355.1 uncultured Nitrospina sp.
GTAGCCTTTCTGGGTTTTGGCATGGCGGCTCTGGCAATTATTTTTATCCTGTTTTTTGTCCGTGACCTGGATACCCGAGTGGTGGGCATGGATGGTGTCGTTACAAGCCTTGAAGATAAAATAGCTCCGCTGAAAAAACATGTGGACGACAGCCTTGGCAAAGTCAATGAAGACATATCCCGATTGAAAAACAAAGTCGGAAATTATGAGCGCATGATGGCGGTGATGGAACTCAAGCGTGCCCTGGTCACTGTTCAGGAAATATCCATGGGCGATTCAGCCAATGTTAAGGCCAAATCCGGCGAAGTGGTAGCGGGTATTGAAGCATTGCTGGCAGAGTTGGGAGCGGGAACAGTCACGGGTATGCCTGCGGGAATCATCAGTCTGGAAGAAGCTCCAGTCACTCAAGCCCCTGCACCTGTCGAAGAAGAGCACGCTGAAGAACCTGCACCTGTCGAAGAAGAGCACGATGAAGAGCCTGCGCCTGTCGAAGAAGAGCACGATGAAGAGCCTGCCGAAGAAGAAGCCGTAGCTGAAGAACCAGAAGAAAGTTCTGACAGCGAAGAGGAAGGCGATGAAGAAGAGGATGACGACGAGTAATTCAGCGCTTATTTTCTACAGTTTTTGTGCCCGGTATACTTTCTGTTAGCTAGCAAAAGGTCATTTCGGATTGATGGGCCTTTGCTATCTGCGGATATCCTTTAGTTTTCTTCAACTCATCATGTCAGCCATAAAATTTATTCTATCCATCGTTTTACTGATCGTTATTGCTTCGTTCGCCGTGCAGAATATGGGTTCGGTGGAGATCAATTATTACGATCTTAAATTCCAGCTCCACAGCATAGAACTGCCTTTGATGGTGATGGTCGTGATCCCGTTGGTATTGGGTTTTTTTATTGCGTGGTTCATGGGTTTGTTTGATCGATTCAAATTAAAGTCCACCATTCGCAGACAAAATAAGTCCATCACTTCGATGGAAGAAGAGTTGGATCGGATCAAAAACACTCCCCAACTCCCCGTCCAGGCCGAATCAACCCTCGACTCCTAGTCTCCACTCCCGGTGTTATAATTCCCACGCACAAACTTCATGCCCAGAAGGGTAAACTGGGCAAGAGCCTGATTGCGCCGAGACAATTCTCTGCTCGCCAAATAAAGCGACGGCATACCGGGTCCAGCGTCACGCTGGCCACGCCTAGTGGCCTTTTATCTGAGTCTCGGGTTGGCAAAAAAACCAACAAGGTCTTTGACCGAAATCATCCCTACAATCTTACCGTTTTCCGTAACCGGGAGGTGGCGAATCCTTTTTTTCGCCATATAGGCATTGGCCTCCGTCACCGGCAGGTGGCAATCTATGGAAAAAAGGGGTTGCGGGGTCATGACAGCGGTTATAGTTGTGTTTTTTGGGTCCAGTCCTGCGCCCAGAACCTTGCGTGACAAATCTGTTTCCGTCACGATGCCGATGTATTCATCATTTTCCTTCACAAGAACCGAGCCGATATTTTTTTCATGCATGAACTTGGCGGTTTCCTGAACCGTGGAATCCGGGCCGAGGCTGATTACAGGGCTGTTCATATGGTCGGATATTTCTACCCGGGTAACCGTCTGGTCTTTGGCGTACCTGTGGGGTGTGTGCTTTACCATGATTAACCTCCAAATTATAGGGGTTGTCTTTAACCAATGGTGCTCTGCTTATAGATTTGGATGCCAGGTTTTTATAGGGGATTCATATGATAAGTATCTGCAGCAATAATAGTGCAACAGTGGCCTGTTTTTTTTGTAACATTTACACTGACTTGAGGTTTGTCTACGGGAGGGGTTTGACGGGTAAAAGGGCTTTATCCAAATCTTTGATGCGGATGTTGATGTCCTTGATAGGATAGACCGTAATTCGGGTTGTGGATGTGGAGACCGCCTGGTTGATATGCCCACCCTGCTTTTCATTGACTTCATATCCGTGCAGATGCAAAGGGTGTCCTGATACAGACAAGACCTGCTGAATAGTAGGATTGATTCCATATAACCCCTGCATGCTCCAGCTTCCTGTCTTGCAGTCCATGAATTTGAAATTGTCCGAGTATCCCTCGTTCAAATCCAATCCGCCAATAGGTATGTGGCATACAGCGGTAGATTTGACCTCATCGAGTTTCCCGTCGATATGTATCGCCGCCAGACCCAGATTTTCAGAAGAAAATTTATTCTCTATCCATTCGTGAATGTTTTCTCCCGCTGACGGGGTGTATTCCCTCAGTTCTTTGGGATCACATAATGCAATGGCCATGAACGGGAATTGGGGGAGAGCGTCTTCCGGGCCGACCACCGGGCTCTTGAGATTCTCTTCATGGTCGGGGTGATCGCGGTTGAGGTTGATCAGTTTTCCCGGAGGAACACTTTTTGGGTCTGCCCACAGAAACTCGGGGTTTTTGGCGAACCCTTCGACCATAGCTTCGCCATTGCGTTTATACCAATTGGTGGTTCCCAACCCGATCACCGGCCACTCTTTGTCAAAACCCGCTATTTCCTGAGTGATTTCCTCTATTCTTGAGAAGTGAAAAAAATCTCCCTTCAACAATCGTTCAACGGTGTTGTAAGCAAGGATGATGGATCGCCTGTTGCTGATTATCATGGTTGTCGGTGATTAACTCCTTTTAAAGTTTGATATGCTTTCGGCCCGAGGTTGTTGCTGGGTGAGGCAATGGATGCCGCCCAGCCCCCAAATGAGAGTTTTGCATTGAATCGGGATGATTTTGCGCCCGGGAAATAAAGGGGTCAGCAGGTCCAGGGCTTTTTCATCATTGGCGTGATCATAGATCGGAACCAGCACAGCGTGGTTGGCAATATAGAAGTTGGCATAACTGGCAGGCAGACGCTGTTTTTCGGAACCCACATAACCTGGCATGGGTAGCGGAATAATCTGGAACGTATTGCCGTCCTGGTCTTTTGCCGCTTGCAGGCGCTTAAAATTTTGTTCCAAACTCAGAAAATTTGCGTCTTTTTCATCTTCCTCGAAAGAGCAGACAATGGTGGTGGCGTTCACGAAACGGGCCAGATTGTCGATATGCCCATCGGTGTCATCTCCTTTAAGGTCTCCGCTCAACCAGATTATTTTTGATACCCCCAGATAATTTGTTAAAAATTCTTCCATACGTTCCCGGCGTATGCCGTTATTGCGATTGGGGTTGAGGATGCAAGAGTCGGTGGTCAGGCAGGTTCCACGACCGTTTACTTCTATTGCGCCGCCTTCCAGAACAATTCCCGGTTTGAATTTTGGCAATTCCAATTGTTCGGTGATGATACTGCCGGCAAGATCATCGAGTTCCCATTTATACTTTCGTCCCCAGGAATCAAAATCCCAGTCGTTGATAGCCACTTCCCTTATGCCTTCTTTTTCTCGTATCAGAAAATTGGGGCCGTAGTCCCGGATCCATGAGTCATTGGTGGGAATGTCGTACAAAAAAACCTGCTTGATGTCCACGCCATTGGCTTGCAGTTTATTGTTCAGGTCTTCTTCTGCGGATTTGTCCTGCACGAGAATATGGGTCTGCTCCCCCTCAGCGAGGGCTTTGACGATTTGCAGGTAGTCCGATTCGACTTGTGCCATATCCTGGTCAGGCCAGGTTTCTGGATTATGGGGCCAGGTCAGCCAGGTGCCGACATGGGGTTCCCATTCGGCAGGCATGTGGTAGCCAGCGGCATGTGGAATATCATTCATCGTTATCAAGATACAATTTAGAGAGGCCCTGATAAGTATCGACCCTCCGGTCCCGCAAGAACGGCCAGTTATGCCTTGTCGATTCGATCTGGGGCAGAGCGCATTGGGCAATCACGATTCGTGGTTCATTTTCAGCTTGCTCGATAATACGGCCAAAAGGATTGCAGATAAAAGACCGGCCCCAGAAGGTCAGGGCATCTTCCCGGCCCACCCGGTTCACTGCCGCGAGAAAGACACCATTGGCAATAGCGTGAGATTTTTGTATGGTTTCCCAGGCGGCAACCTGTTCATCAGATACTTTCGCGTCTTCATCCTGATAGCCTATAGCGGTGGGGTAAAACAAAAACTGTGCTCCTGACAATGCGGTCAGTCGGGCTGCCTCCGGGAACCATTGGTCCCAGCAGATGAGCACTCCCACTTTGCCATAGCGGGTGGGAAAGCTTTTGAACCCGGTATCCCCTGGCGTAAAATAAAATTTTTCAAAGAAACAAGGGTCATCAGGAATATGCGTTTTGCGGTAGGTTCCGGCAATGCTTCCATCAGCATCGATGACAAGGGCGGTGTTGTGATAAATGCCGGAGGTCCGCTTTTCAAAAAGGGGGACAATCAGTACAACTTCCAGTTCTTTCGCCAGCTTTGCGAGTATTTCGCTTGTTGGGCCGGGTACCGATTCGGCCAGGGAAAAATTTCGCGTATCTTCCGTCTGGCAAAAATAAGGCGTCAGGAAAAGTTCAGGCAGGCAAATAATTTGCGCACCTTTTTTAGCGGCGACAGAAATAGATTCTATCGCGCTCTTTAAATTTTTGTCCGCATCCGGGGAACAGGTCATTTGAACTAGGCCCACCGTTATAGTTGATACGTCAATGTTGTTCATAGGGCATCTTTGCTAACTTTGGGTTTCTCATTGATCCTCCCCTTTCATGAGGGGAGGCTTGGAGGGGTGTGGATTTATTGCTAAAACTCATAATCCAACCCTCCCCTGACCCCCTCCCTATGAAGGGAGGGGAAGTTTGTGTTCGTTTTATCGACTTACGTAAAGTCTTTCCTGGCGGGCAGGCAACGGGCTTGCTTGAATAGAACCATCCATAAATTTGAAAAGATAATAGTAATCGCGATAATGAAATTTGATATGATAGAATATCATAACATTATAGCGGTTTTCCTCGCAGTATCCGGTTATAAACCCCCCGCTTTGAATGAACTCCCTTTTTTAGATTGATGGTTGCTTATGTGGATCAAACGAGAATTTAGAGATTATTATAAACCGAAATTAAGACGGCAACTCAAGAGGGACCCCAGCCAGGAGGAAATGGATCAAAGGTTTGAAGAAATTTATAGCCAGATCAGTTGCGTCCTTCTTGCGGGAGTTCTAGAGGGAGTTGTCATCTATTTTTATGAGATCGCAAAAATCAGCAAAGAGGAATTGGATGGTTTCAGAGACCGCCCTGAGGAATATATTTTTGAACGTTTTGGCGGTGGAAATTTTAAATTAAATTTTTATGAAGGCCCTTCTTTTGTTGTTTGTGTTAATTTTAAACCCAAGGGTGAACCCAAATGGATTCCCTTGCTCCCCGAAAAGGCAGGCTCTAATCCCAACCCGGCCTGACTCACCCTGCAAACTTGATTTATGAGTATTTCTATGAATGCAAGGCTTCCTGTTATTGAGGATTTTTTGTCGCAGATCCAGCAGGTGCAAAAATGGACAAAAGATTCATCTCGCCCTGTTGTTGTCGAAGGTTTGAGCGGTTCCTCGCGCGCGCTTTTTCTGTCGAAGCTGATTAAAACCCAAAAACGCCCGGTGGTTATTTTTACAGCCAATCAAAACAGAGGCGAAGTTTTACTGGACGACCTCAAATATTTTTTCCGCTACGAAAAAATAAAATGTTCACCGTGTTTTTTTCCTGCATGGGAACTTCTTCCCTATGAACCGCTTTCCCCTTTAAACGAAATATCAGGAGAAAGGCTGGATATTCTCAACCGGCTTTGTAGCGCCGAGCCGTTGATTCTGGTTGTGCCTCTGGAAGCGGCACTGCAAAGGGTTATGCCTCGCGATGTCCTGAAAAAACTGATTTTTCCAGTAAACCGTAAAATGAGTTTGGAGCGGGAATTTTTGGAGGCCTGTCTATCCGATAACGGTTTTATACGTTCTGCGCTCGTGGAAAACAGAGGGGAGTTCAGCGTGCGGGGAGATATTGTTGATTTTTTCCAGCCCGGCGATATGAACCCGGTTCGAATCGAATTTTTCGGTGATGACGTGGAGTCCATTCGCGAGTTTGATGTTTTGTCTCAGGTTTCCACAGGCGAGATGGAAGCGGTGAATATTCTCCCGGTGAGAGAGCTTTGCCTGAGCGAAATCGAAAAAAAGCAGGGTGTGGAGGCGATCAAAAATTTTGCCGAAAAAAATGAGTGTGACCGTCTGACTGTGAAAGAACTCCTGGAAAAAATTCAGCATCTCGGGGTGTTTTCCGGGATGGAATATCTGGCGCCTTTTTTCTATTCCACAGGGGAATCACTTTTTGATTATTTACATCCAGACTCCCTGATTGTGCTCGAAGAGGAGGATCAGCTCCAAGTTAAAGCCGAACAATTTCAAGATCTCATTGATACCGAATACCACGCGGTTATGGAAAAGGGCGATATCGCCGCTTCTCCCCAGGATCTGTATTTGACGATGGATGAGTTCAACGATCATGTATCGCGGTTCAAGGGATGTGTTGCCTTGAACAGCTTGAAAATATCAGAAGATGAAACAGACCGAACTCTGGATTTGCAGGTGAAACCCATCCCCGCGCTAGCCGGAAAATTTGATGCCTTCAGCCAACAGGTTTTCAAATGGCTGGAGAATGAAAACAAGGTGTTGGTCGTTGCCCCTACCAAAGGTCAGGTTCGCCGTATTCATGAGTTGCTGCATGAGTGGGGGCTGGAAATCGATGTGGACCTTGGAAGAATCAGTGAAGGTTTTCAATTGAAATCAGCGGTTTTCATTGCGGAACACGAAATATTTGGCAGGACTCACAAACATCGGTACCGCAAAAAATCCCGTTCACAAGCGTTTCAAAGAGGGCTCAAAGATTTAAAGGAAGGGGATTTCCTGGTGCATATTGATTATGGCATTGGCCGGTATCAAGGGACTCGGGAACTTCAAACCGGGGTAGGGGGTGGAGAGTTTTTGGAAATCATCTACGCGGACGACCAAAAACTATATCTCCCCATGGAGGCGCTTGGGCTGGTGCAAAAATATGTGGGCTCAGCGGAAACCCCGCCGCCATTGAGCAAAATGGGCGGTGCCGCCTGGAAGCGCCAAAAGAAAAAAGCCAAGGAAGCCATTCAGGAAATGGCAGAAGATTTGCTGAAGCTTTATGCTTCCCGGGAGCTGGCTAAAGGCCATGCTTATTCGCACAATACTATTTTGATGCAGGAGTTTGCCGACGCTTTCGAGTATGAAGAAACCGAGGACCAGTTGAAAGCTATTGAGGACGTTGAAGCCGACTTGGAACAGGAAAAGCCCACCGACAGATTGATTTGCGGGGATGTGGGTTATGGCAAAACAGAGGTCGCCATGCGGGCGGCTTTCAAGGCAGTTCTGGATAAAAAGCAGGTTGCCATGTTGGTGCCCACCACCATTCTTGCACAGCAACATTTGCAGACTTTTCGCGAGAGGTTTCATGAGTACCCGGTCAATATTGATATGGTCAACCGGTTTCGTACTCCCCGTGAACAAAAAGCGACTCTGGCAGAACTGAAAAAAGGCAACGTCGATATCATCATAGGAACGCATCGACTGCTGTCAAAGGACGTGGAGTTTGCCGCGCTCGGCTTGATCATTATCGATGAGGAACAACGCTTTGGTGTCAAGCATAAGGAAAAGTTAAAAAAGCTCAAGACTTCTGTGGACACTATTACGCTTACAGCGACACCGATTCCCCGCACGCTGCATTTTTCCCTGATGGGGGTGCGTGATTTAAGCGTCATCGAAACGCCCCCTGTTGATCGTCTTGCGGTCAAAACCTTTATTCGCAAGTTCGATGAAAAAGTGATCCGTGATGCAATAATACGGGAAATTGATCGGGGTGGGCAGGTGTTTTTTGTCCATAATAAAATCCATAGCATCCATTCCATCGCCGCCATGATTCGGCGAGTGGTTCCCGGAGTGAAAATAGATATTGCCCACGGTCAATTGCCTGAGCACCAATTGGAAAGAGTCATGAAAAGATTCATGGACAAGGAGGTGGACCTTTTATTGAGTACGTCTATTATCGAGTCCGGGCTCGATATTCCCTCGGCCAATACCATCATCATCAATCGTGCGGATCAGTTTGGACTGGCCCAGCTTTACCAGTTGCGTGGCAGGGTGGGGCGGTACAAACATCAGGCTTATGCTTATCTGTTGATCCCGGGGACCGGAGGTTTGAAAGATGACGCTCGCAAACGTCTCAGCGCTATTGAGGAAATGAGCGAACTCGGGGCAGGTTTCCAGCTTTCAGCACGTGATATGGAAATTCGTGGTGTGGGCAATATGCTCGGGCATAACCAATCCGGGCATATCGCATCAGTGGGTTTTGACCTTTATTGCAAGCTGGTTGAAGATATGGTGACAGATATACGTGGGAAAAAAACCGATCTCCGTATTGAGACGGAACTGGATTTGATGGTAAAAGGATTCATTCCAAAAGATTATGTTCCGGACCTGAACCAGCGCCTGGATTTTTATCGACGGATACAGGTAGCCCACGAGCACGAAGAAGGCTTGGGAATCGCGAGTGAATTGGCAGACCGATACGGTCCGCATCCTGAGTCGGTTGCTAAACTTCTAGCTCTTTTAGAGATACGTATGCTTTGTCAGCGAGCCCATATTGCCAAAATTGAAATGAAACAAAATGATGTTTATTTACATCTTTTGCCTTCAACACCTGTTAACCCGCAAATATTGACCTCTTTATTTGATGAGCGTTTGAGTATGCAGTCCGAGTACAAGGTTAAAATTCGTGTGGATCGCAAGGGATGGAAAAAGGATTTAAAACTTGTCAGAAGTTATCTGCAAAAGCTGACGGATTCGTTGCGCTCCGTTGAGGTGAAAATTGATGCTGAATAAATGGTTGGCGGGAATCGTTTTTGGGGTATACCTGGTTTCCTGCTCCAACGGTTCTTCTTCCTCCGATGAATTGCCGGCTAGTGTTGCCATCGTAATTGTAAATGAAGAGGAAGTTTCTCTAGAGCAGTTCAGGGCAGAATTGAATAGGCATAGGAAGAAATTCTGGGTGCATAGCACCGAAGAAATCTTGCCGGAAGAATTGACCTGGCTCAATAACAGGGTTTTGGAACAACTTGTTCACAATAGCCTTTTAAGACAGGAAATAAGAAGGAATGAAATCGAGATCAGTCAGGAAGAGCTCGGTGATGCTTTGTTACAAGCGGAAGCGGGGTATCCGGAAGATTCGTTTAAAAAGCAACTTGAATTTGAGGGGTTGACCCGAAAAGAATGGGAATACACTATTGAAAACAACTTGTTGATAAAAAAATTGATTCACAATTTGGTCAATAGTAAAGTATCTGTAGGGGATGAAGAAATGCGCCGTTATTTTGCGGCCAATGAGTCCAGGTTCCATAAGCGTGAGCAGGTAAGAGCCCTGCATATTATGGTCGAGACGGAAGAGGAAATTCGTCAAATTCAAAAAGAATTGCGGTCGAAACAAAAAGATTTTTCTGCTCTGGCCAAAGAATATTCACTGGGTCCGGAAGGAGCCCTGGGCGGAGATTTGGGTTATTTTGAGGCAGGTCAAATGCCGGAAGAATTTGACAATGTTTTTAAGCTGAAAACTAATGGTGTCAGCGACATTATTCGTACTCCTTATGGTTTTCATCTGTTAAAGGTTGTTGATAAAATCAAAGAACGGAAAATGAGCTTTGATGAATCTGCAAAACAGGTTGAACAAATTTTACTCCAGAAACTGCAAGATAAAGCCTTTCAAAAATGGCTGGTCGAATTAAAAGAAAAATCAGTGATTGAGATTAAATATGATTTGCTTGAAAAAATTAAATGAGACAGGTTTTTTCCTGTTGTGGTTGTTGGTTTTCTTCCCGTTAGCGGCCCACGCCGAGGTTTTCGACAAGGTGGTTGCGAAAGTAAATAGCGAGATAATTACTTTAAGCTCTATTGAAGAACGAGCCGAGATACTGAGGCCGCGGTATGCGGGTGCTTCTGTGAGTATTTCCCAGCAGAAATTGTTGGAGGAATCGCTGAACATGATTATTGATGAGAAGCTACAGCTTCAGGAGGGCAAGAAGTTAGGCTTTATTGTTGATGAAGATGCCATTGACGCGGCAATTGCCGACATTGAAAAGAAAAACAATCTTGACAGCGGACAATTGCAGGAAATGCTGGAGCGGGAAGGGCGGAGCCTGAAATCCTATAGGGATCATATTCGCGACCAGATATCGGTTTCAAAAATCACCCGGTTTGAGATTGATGGCCGGGTGAAAATCAGCGAGAAAAGCATAATAAAATACTATAAGGAAAATCAGAAATTATTTTGGGCGGAGGGTAAGGTGAGAGCCCGTCATATTCTTTTTATTTCTGAGCGTGGTTCTTCGGAAAAGGACAAGAGAGCGAAATTGCGGCAGGCAAAAAAGGTCCTGCGCGAGATTCAAAGGGGTGGCGATTTCTCCGAACTTGCCAATAAATATTCGGAAGATGTTTCTGCCAGCAGTGGTGGGGATGTGGGGTTTGTTGAGAGAGGCAAAATGGTGCGCGAGTTCGAAGAGGCGGTGTTCAGCTTAAGGTCAGGGCAGGTCAGTGACATCGTTGAAACGGAGTACGGTTACCACATTATTAAAGTTGAAGAAGTTTTGCCAGGGAAATCTTTACCCTTCAAGGAGGTTAAAGGTCGCATTCAGCAGGTTCTGACCGCACAAAAACAAAAGGAAGTTTATGGCGACTGGATAAAGGAATTAAAAGAATCCGCTTTTATTGAGGTGACTTTATTTGATGATCCTGCCAGAAATAAGAGTCTGATTTCAGGAGTTGTTGAAACCGGAAGAACCAACGGTGAAAACAGGAAGGAATTAAAATCGAAAAACAGTTCAAAGCGACGGGCTTTGCAGGAAAAATGGGAGGCGATGTATAAATCCGTTGCGAAGTCGAAGGGAAGTTCAAAGCAAGACAAAGACTCCGAGTCCCCTGAGAAGTCAATGAGAAATTCAAAACAAGGTTCTGAACTGGAGTCTCTGGAGCAAAAACTGAAACATATCAAGAAACTGCGCGATCAAAACAGAATCTCTGCGCAGGAATATCAAAAGCGCAAAGAGAGGCTTTTGACGCATCTTTAAACTTCCAGGACCGTTTTTGATTCAAGCTTGCAGTATTTTATATTTTTCCCTCCCTCGATTTCTCCAATGAGCTACCCCGGATATCCTGATGAAATATTATTTTTCCAGCCGTAGTAGATCAGGAGAGATAAAACCCATTTGTGGGACTGAGTTTTTTTATGTCAGACTTTATTGAAAAGGCAAAGTCAGCCATTGCTGAATGGGTTGCTCCGGGTGACAGGGTTTTGGTTGCTGTTTCCGGTGGGGTGGATTCGCTGGCGTTGCTTTATCTTCTGGCGCAATTTTCAAAGGAATTGGGCTATGAATTATTTGTTGCGCATGTGAACCATTTGTCCCGAGGGGAGGACTCTGATGAGGATGCAAGGTTTGTGGAGAAAGTAGCCGACAAACTTTCTTTGCCCGTTTTTGTCGGCAGGGTGGATGTGTCTTCTCTGAAATCCTCTTTTCAGGAGTCAGCCCGAATTTTGCGATACCAGTTTTTAGAGGAAACCCTGATGTCTGTTAAAGGCAATAAAATTGCCACAGGGCATACTTCCGATGATCAGGTTGAGACGATTTTGATGAACCTGTTTCGCGGAACGGGTTTAAAAGGGCTTGCGGGCATACCGCAAAAGCGGGGGAATGTGATTCGACCTCTTTTGCGCTGCACCCGGTCCGAGTTAGAGCAGTTTTTGCACGATCGCAATTTGGTTTACCGTACGGATCATTCTAACCACGAAAAAAAATATCTGCGCAATAAAATCCGCCACGATGTGATTCCGTTCTTAAAAACATTCGATGCGGCCATTCCTGGCAACTTGCTGGGTCTGGCAGAAATTGCGCGGCAGGAAGATGACTGGATTTCGGAGAAGACCCGCGAGCTTTTTTCTAAGCTTGTGACAACCGAAGACTTGTGTTTTGAGATATGTCAATTCCAGCAACAGCCGCAGGCAATGAAAATGCGGTTGGTTCGCGAAGCTTTTTACCGTTTGAAGGGGGGGCTGCGCGGCATCACTGCTCTGCATGTCCGGCAGGTTCTTGACCTGTTTGCCCATGCCCGAGCAGGCAGTTGGCTGAAGTTTCCCGGCAACGTGAAAGTAAGCTGTGGATATGAAGCGATACGATTTTCCTTGTACGAGAAAGGCTCTCCTGAAATTAAAAAAGAACCGATAAGGTTGACGGTTCCGGGTGTGACAGATTTAACCGAAGGAGGAGTGCAATTGCATACGCAAATTGTTGAACCTTCCGTGGTGGTGGTGTCGGTCGATACAAAACAGGCTTATTTTGATTTTGAAAAGACCGGTGAATTTATCCAGGCGCGGTTTTTCCAGCCGGGTGACTTTTTTGTGCCCCTGGGCATGCGTGGACGCAAGAAACTGAAGTCTTATTTCATTGACCGTAAGATTCCTCGGGAAAAAAGACCCTTTATTCCCATATTGACAAATGCCGATGACGATATTATCTGGATATATGGGGAACGAATATCTGACCCCTTTCGCATCACTGAAAAGACAAAGAAAGTGCTTTTTATCGAAGGAAAAGGGCTTTGACACTAGAAAGCATCGACTTGACGGGTAATTTCCTGTGCCTTGAGCGGGGTCATTTATGAGTAAACCAGTGTTAGAGAAGTCTTTGAAAGACTGATATTTAAGCCTGCGACAACAAATATTTTTGTGTTAGGATGATAGCAAAGCAAAATTCGCACAAAAGAACTCGGAGACAGTTTTGAATCAATTCTATAAAAATTTAGCTCTTTGGCTGGTGATCGGCATTGTCCTGATTGCTCTGTTTAATATATTTGATAGGCCTTTAGCCCCTCAATCTGAAGTGGTCTTCAGTGAATTTATGGATCAGGTTGAACAGGGTCAGGTTAATGAGGTTGTGATTCGTGGTGACAGCCTTAGCGGCACTTATACCAGCGGCGAAGCTTTTATGACCACGGCACCACCAAAAGACCCTGATCTCATCCGGTCACTCAGGGCGAAAAATGTCCGTATTGTTGTGGTGGCCCCGGAACAGACCAGTTGGTATATGAGCATCCTCATTTCCTGGTTTCCCATGCTGTTGTTGTTGGGAATCTGGATATTTTTTATGCGCCAAATGCAGGCGGGTGGGGGCAAGGCCCTTTCTTTTGGGAAAAGCCGGGCACGACTTTTAAATGACACAAAAAATAAAACCACATTCAAAGATGTCGCGGGTGTTGATGAGGCGAAAGAAGAGCTTCATGAAATCATCGAGTTTTTAAAAGAGCCGCAAAAATTCAGCAAACTCGGCGGCAAGATTCCTAAGGGGGTATTACTTGTTGGCCCCCCCGGTACAGGAAAAACGCTTTTAGCCCGGGCTATTTCCGGCGAAGCCAATGTTCCGTTTTTCAGCATCAGTGGTTCCGACTTTGTTGAAATGTTTGTTGGGGTTGGCGCGTCACGGGTGCGTGATTTGTTTGAGCAGGGCAAAAAGAACAGCCCGTGTTTGATTTTTATCGACGAAATTGATGCCGTTGGGCGGCACCGTGGTGCAGGCCTGGGCGGGGGGCATGATGAGCGGGAACAGACTCTCAACCAGTTGCTCGTCGAGATGGATGGTTTTGAAAATAACGAAGGGGTCATCCTGATTGCGGCGACCAACCGTCCTGATGTTCTGGACCCGGCCTTGTTGCGGCCGGGACGATTTGACCGCCAGGTTGAGGTCGGTCGCCCGGATAT
>CAZEBI010000066.1:0-13415 GCA_964510355.1 uncultured Nitrospina sp.
TTTCGCAGTCCGCCAAAGCTTTGATGCCCTCATCGCCTATATCGTTAAACTCCAGAAACATAGCGGTGACACCTTTAACCTTGTCGGATGCCAGGACTTCTATCAAGTCCTCATCATCGAGTTCCTTTTCCCGCAGATCCAGCTCATTGTTTTCCGCATTCAGCCCCTGCTCAATGAGGCTTTCGATATCTTTGACTTCTTTTTCCGCCATTCGCACACGCTCCAGAAAAAATCCAACTGAGGGTAGTATAAAGAGTAATCCGCTATTTTAAGGCAGTATCCCCGCTTGTAAAGCTTAAAATCTGATTTCCTCTTTCGTTAGCCCAAATTTGCACTATTTCATCAGGGCTTCGAAAAACAGTGGGCTTTTGATTATGAAAATCCATAAATAATTGAAAAAATTAATTTCATTATGCCGGAAATTAAATTATATTTTCAAGGTTCCATGAGAAATGTTTCCATTATAACCCCATCAACTTCACACAAAGGCTTTTCTAGATGGCACAAAAGATCGATGAGATAACTGAACATGTCAAGCAGGCCAGCGAATTCATCCCCTCGCTTTTGCATGAGTTGGAGCAAGTCATTGTAGGGCAAAAATATCTCATTGAGCGGTTGATACTTGGACTATTGACCGGAGAGCATATTCTTGTGGAGGGCGTACCGGGGCTTGCCAAGACGACGGCGGTGAAAGCCCTGGCCCAATCTGTAAAAGCCGATTTCAAGCGCATTCAGTTTACCCCCGACCTGTTACCGGCTGACCTATTGGGAACTCAGATATACCAACCCAAGACCGGCGAGTTCACCATTAAAAAAGGGCCGCTTTTCGCCAATATCGTGCTTGCGGATGAAATCAACCGGGCTCCCGCCAAAGTTCAAAGCGCCCTGCTCGAAGCCATGCAGGAAAGACAGATCACCATTGCCGGAACGACCTTCAAACTGGAAGAACCGTTCATGGTCATCGCCACGCAGAACCCGATTGAGCAGGAAGGCACCTATCCCCTGCCGGAAGCGCAGGTAGACCGGTTCATGTTTAAACTGCATATCGACTACCCAAGCCGTGAAGAAGAAAAAATCATCATGCAGAGGATGGCTACTACCAACAATGCTTATCAGGTCAAGCAGGTGGTGTCCCCGGCGCAAATTTTACAAGCGCGCAAAGTGTTCGATGAAATCTATATTGATGAAAACCTGCAAGACTATATCATCAACCTGGTTCGGGCAACACGCGACCCCGGCAACAAAGAGATATCCTCCGGCATGATCCAGTATGGCGCGTCCCCACGCGCATCCATATTTTTGAATCGATGCGCCAAAGCTTATGCCTTTTTGCAAGGCCGGGGTTATGTCGTCCCGCATGATATTAAAAGCATCGGGCTCGATGTGCTGAGACATAGAATCATCCTTTCTTATGAGGCCGAGGCAGAAAATATAACGGCAGACGATATTCTCAAAAAAATATTCGACACCCTTGAGGTTCCTTAGACACCACTATGTTGCAAACCTTGCCTCATACAATTCGCGATTGGTTCCAGCAGCCGATGCCACCTACCCCGGACCGGGATAAAGCCTTGTCTGCGGAACTATTGCAACGCATCAAAGCCATTCAGGTAAAAACCAATTATCTGGTCAATGACATCATGGCGGGAGAATATATCTCGGCATTCAAGGGACGGGGAATGGAGTTCAGCGAGGTGAGAGAATATCAGCCCGGAGACGATGTACGCCTGATCGACTGGAACGTGACCGCCAGAATGAACCAGCCTTTCATTAAAGAGTTCAAGGAAGAGCGGGAATTGACTCTCATGCTTTTGGTTGATGTCAGCTCTTCCGGCGAGTTTGGTTCCGCTGGGAAACTTAAAAATGAAGTGGCGGCCGAGATTGCCTCTATCCTGGCTTTCGCCGCCATCAAAAATAACGACAAGATCGGGTTGATCGTGTTCTCCGACAAAATCGAGCACACCATACCGCCTAAAAAAGGCAAAGCCCATATCTGGAATATCATCCGCACCATTCTCAACTTCGAGCCGGAAGGAAAAGGCACCAACCTTTCTTTACCCCTGGAGTATCTTCTGAATATTCAAAAACGAAAAGCCACCGCCTTTTTAATCTCTGATTTTCAAGATGAAGGCTATGAAAAAAAACTGAAACTGGCAAAACAAAAACACGACCTGATCGCCATCAGCATTAGTGACCCACGCGAGGAGACCCTGCCAGATGTCGGTTTGATCCAGCTTCAAGATACAGAATCCGGAGAAACCCTGCTGGTGGACACCAGCGATATCCAGATGACCGGGCAATATGCCAAACTATTCCAGAAAAAACGTGCAGAACGAAAGACTTATTTTCACTCGATCGGAATCGACACGATCGAAATTCACACCGACCGATCTTTAACAGAACCCATCATCCGCTATTTTAAGATGCGCGAGAAAAAACACTAGCTATGAGCGAAAATCCAAAATTGGTTCCGAGCGACGGGGTCAGCAAAAAACTGAAAGTCGCTGTCATTCTGCTGACAGCATTGATCTTTTTTGCTTTTATAGCTCTGTTCAATAAATTTTCAAACCGACCCAGCAACAAAAGCATACCCGAGCAAAAGCCGCACAGCTTGAGCGCTGAATATCAAGAGGTGGGAGCACGCTTGATGAATGCCGGATTAAAAGAACAAGCCATCGATCAGTTCATCGAAGTATGGCGGATGCAAACAGATAACCTGAAAAGAGCCAAAGCGGCGCAAACCGTGGGGCGTTTATATGCCGATCTTGGCAACTGCCCGGAAGCTCTGGTATGGCTGTTTCGGGCAGAAGTTGCAGGAACAGAAAAACCACTGACCCCGCTGATCGATGCCTGTCTGGCAAAAGTCGATATTTCCGGACGATGAAGAATGTGAAGTTTCCGGCAACGTGTAGCGCCAGGTTTTTTCCTGCGCTCCTCGCTTTTTTATTTTTCTTGCCAGCGCTGGTCAGTGCCGCCCCGGTTTCCGTCACCACCCGCATCACTCCTGACACCTTCACTCTTGGAGATATAGCGACTTACACCATCAGCGTTCAGCATGATGCAGATATCCACCCTTTTGCGCCTGAGATCACGCCCACGAAAGGACTGGAACTTGTCGAAAAGAGCGAAAGCCCGTCGCGGAAAATAAAGGGTCAAGTCATTCATGAATACGGGTATCAATTTCGCGTTGATGATATTGGCGTGTTGACACTCCCTGCCATCCCTGTTTTTTTTAACGCGCCAGACCCGAAAAAAAGCGGAAAAACCATTCAAGGAACCATCATGGCCCCGAAAGCGACTCTGGAAGTACAATCCCTTCTAAGCCTGGAAGGCGAAGAGATTCACGACATCAAACCGCTGGAAGAAATTTCCCCGCCCTGGTTGCATTATCTTTGGATGGCTCTGGGAGTGCTGGCCCTGTTGGCATTGCTCTATTTTCTCTGGCGCAGATGGAAAACCCGACCCATACCACAAGCTCGCTCTGCCACAGCTCTGGAATTGACCCCCGAGCAGTTAGCGTATAAAGAATTGGAGGCACTTCGAGTCAAGGGCTGGCTTCAAATCGGACGCGTGCAAGAGCATTTTTTTGAGTTGTCGGAAATCTTTCGCAGGTACCTGGAAAACCGTTACCAGTTTCCGGCACGGGAATGGACGACACAAGAAATCACCACCCACTTCAAGCATTTTTCGAAGCTCAATGAGAACCTGAAACAGCAAGCCCAATCCATCCTGACACAAACAGACCATGTCAAATTTGCCAGGGCTGAGCTAATAGAAGATGAGATGCCGGCCATCATCCGTTTTATCCAGGAAGTTCAGCGCCTCTCCCAAGAGGCCGGATCAACGGAACCCGTTTCTCAGGCGGCAAAACAGTCATGAGTTTTTTTCAGTTTCAAGATCCCTGGTTATTGTTATTCCTGTTAGGGCTGCCTCTGCTTGCCCTGCAAAAAAACAAAGCCAGTGTGCATTTCTCATCCCTTGCCAACTTAAAAACCTTGCGCCCGACCCGAGTCGATCTTTATGCAGGACTACCTATTATCCTGCGGTTTTTGGCATTGGCTCTTTTAATCATCGCCCTGGCTCGCCCGCAGGAGGGTCACAAAAGCACGGAAATCCTTTCTGTCGGAGTCGATATCATGCTGGCATTGGACACCTCGGGAAGCATGCAAGCGCTGGATTTTATTGAAGATGAAAAGCGCATCACCCGGCTCACTGTGGTGAAAGGGGTGGTCGCCAAATTTATCGACAACCGGCCCAAAGACAGAAAAGGCATGGTTGTGTTCGGGGAACAAGCTTACACCCAATGCCAGTTTACCCTCGACCAGGGCATCCTGCAATCATTTTTGAGCAAGCTGGAAATTGGCATGGCCGGAGACTCCACAGCCATTGGTTCGGCAATAGGTATCGCGGTGAAACGACTCAAGGATCTGGAATCAAAATCCAAAATCATCATCCTGCTGACCGATGGCAGGAACAATGCCGGGTCTTTGGCCCCGATTCAGGCCGCCCAGACGGCCAAAACCTTCGGCATAAAAATCTATACTATTGGTGTGGGCACCCAAGGCAAAGCGCCCTTTTTGGTCAACTCTATTTTTGGCCAACGCTACGTCTATCAACAGGTGGATATCGACGAAACCACGCTTAAAGAAATATCTAAAATTACCGGCGGTCAATATTTCCGCGCTACCGATTTAGCGTCCCTGAAAAATATTTACAACCAGATAGATGAAATGGAAAAATCAGAAGTCAAAGTGATCGACCATTCTGAATACAAGGAACTTTTCTATTATTTTCTCATTGCAGGACTCCTGTTGCTTTTATTGGAAGTGGGGCTTTCCAACACCCTTTTGCGGAGGATTCCTTAAACCATGCGATTTGGCGAGCCCGGATATTTTTATTTATTGTGGAGCCTGATCCCACTTATTTTTTTCGTGTTATGGGGCATGAAAAAGAAACAGCAACTCACCCAAAAATTTTGCGGCAATCTTTTATCAGCCCAGTTAGTCCATCCGGGAGTGGAAAAGCAACGTCGCAACAAAACTGTTTTTATTGTTTTAGCGATCCTTTTTCTTCTGCTTGCCCTGACTCGCCCACGGTGGGGCTACCACTGGGAAGACCTGCATCAGCGGGGGGTCGATGTCATCGTCGCCCTGGATGTTTCCAGCAGTATGCTGGCCGAAGACATTAAACCCAACCGGCTTGAGAGGGCCAAACGAAAAATCTCCGACCTGCTCGATATGATGCAGGGGGATCGAATTGGACTGATTGCCTTTGCCGGAACCGCCTTTGTGCAATGCCCGCTGACTCTTGATTATTCTGCCGCCAGAATATTTCTTTCCGCCATTGACACACAATTGATCCCCACGCAGGGAACCGCCATCGGCAATGCTATTGAGACCGCAGTCAAAGCGTTTCGCACACAGGACAAAAAATCCAAGGCCCTGATATTGATAACCGATGGCGAAGACCAAACAGGAAAAGCCCTCGCAGCCGCCAAGACAGCGAAAGACCAAGGCGTAAAAATATATGCCATCGGAATCGGCGGGGAAATTGGCGCCCCCTTACCCAACCCCTTTGCAGATGGCGGATTCAGAAAAAACCAACAAGGAGAAGTCATCCTCTCAAAACTCGATGAGGCCATATTGCAAAAGATAGCCCTGGCAACCGGAGGCAGTTATGTGCGCTCCGTCACGGGCGACATCGATTTGAAAGCCATTTATAACGACCAGATTAAAAAATACATCGAAAAAAAGGAATTGAAACAGGAGCGTCGTAAAATCTGGCAGGAGCGTTTCCAATGGTTCATTTTTATAGCATTATTTTTCCTGGCCCTGGAGACCTGGTTGGCCGAAAAAAAGCCCTTGCGCGACCCATAATTTTGGTAACCTATTAGTGTTGCTCTCACCTTGACAAGCAACCTTCGCAGTTTTATCTATTAGAGTAATAGTTTTGTATTAATAAACACGAAAGGGAAAAAACAATGCAAAGTTCACCTAGAGCCATCAGCGTAGATGCCGTAGCCGCAGAACAACAGCGGTTCATGGTGCGCGTCTATAACTGGATGACTGCCGGGCTGGCAATAACGGGTTTCATGGCCTTTTATGTTTCTAATAATGAAACGATAATGAACATCATTTTTGGCAATCCCATTATGCCGATAGTCCTCATGATTGTTCAAATCGGGCTGGTTTTCTGGCTGGCATCCCGAGTCATGCATATGAGCGTCAGTCAGGCGACGGGTGTTTTCATGCTCTATGCGGGCCTGACAGGTGTCACTTTTTCTTTTATCTTTGTGGTTTATACTTCCGCATCCATCACCTCCACGTTCATGGTCACAGCTGGCACTTTTGGCGCTATGAGCCTCTACGGTTATACCACCAAAAAAGACCTGACTTCCTGGGGCAGTTTTTTGTTCATGGGGCTGGTCGGAATCATCATAGCGTCCGTGGTGAATATGTTCATGCACAGTAGCATGATGCATACGATCATCACCTATGCCGGAGTGCTCATCTTTGTGGGGTTGACCGCTTACGATACGCAGAAGATCAAGGAGATGAATATTCTCGGCAATGAAGGCACCGATGAAGATACCAAAGAAGCAATCCGCGGGGCACTGACCCTGTACCTGGACTTCATCAATCTATTTCTCATGCTTTTACGGCTGATGGGAGACAGAAGGTAAGTTGAAAGACGACCGCTTTAATTTGGAAAATTCCCGGCTCGCAGGGGCCGGGAACACCCCAGTTCCTACAGTTTCGGTTTGGGTTTCTCAGGTTGCCATCCTCACTCTTCTTACTCTACCGGTCGCCCTGCCCGCAACCGGATTTGCCGAATCGATCGATTCCAGAATCCAGGATGGTATTTCCAAATATCATGAGGGGCAGTTTAAAGAAGCCAGCGAAAACTTCTCCTTCGCTCACACAGATCGGCCAGAAGATGCACGCATTGCCTACAACCTGGGCAACGCCCACTATAAAGAAGGAAAGTTTGAGGATGCGCTGAAGGCCTATTCTTCTTTGGATGAAAAAAATCCGGACATCAGGAAAAACTCTCTCTATAACATCGGCAACACTCTGGTCAAGCTGGGCAAACTGAAAGAAGCCGAGTCGGCCTACAAAAAAGTCCTGACACTCGACTCCAGTGATATGGACGCTAAATTTAACCTGGAGGTTGTCCGCCAATTATTAAAAGAAAAAGAGAAGCAAAAGTCAGAGTCTGGAGAAGACCAACAGAAAAACAGCGATAAAAACGAAGACAAAAATCCCTCCCAGGAAAAGGGAGAAAAAAAAGATGACCCACAAGCCGAGAATCAGCCCGAAAACCAAGAAAATAACAACACGAATGATTCCGAAGCCTCCGAACAATCCGGGGAACCCGACCCGCAAACCCAAGGAGAGCTCTCCGAGAAAGAAGCCACGCGCATGCTCGATAGACTCACCGAAGATCTAAAAAGTATCAGCCGCATGCAGGCGGGGAAAACAAAATCGGCATATCAGGGGAATGACTGGTAAAATGAGATGTTTTCCGCTTAAAAAGTGGCTCTGCCTTTTTCTCCTGCTCAGTGGCTTCGCCAGCCAAAGTTTTGCGCAAAATGTCTCCGTCACGGCAACGGTAGACAAAAACAGTTTGACCCTGGAGGATGTCCTGCAACTTTCCATCGTCATCCAGGGAACCCAGAACACACCTCCGCCAGAACTACCGCCTCTGCCTGATTTCAAGGTCACCTCCGCAGGCACTTCCACATCCGTCCAGTACATCAATACCCAACGCAGTGTTTCCATCACGCATAATTACCGGCTGACACCCATGAACACCGGGACCTTTATCATCGGCCCCACGCGGGTACGGGCAAACGGGAAAACGTACTCCACCCGACCCATAACGATTGCAGTGAAAAAATCCGCAAACAGCACAGGAAACAAAACCGCATTTGTGGTCACCACCTTATCGAGCAAAAAAGCCTATATCGGAGAACAACTGGTTTATACCTTCCGCTTGTTTCATCGTGTTGATGCAAAAAACCTGAATTTAAACCTGCCTTTCGATAAGACCCTGTTCCATAAAGAAGAACTCGGAGAACCCAAATCATACAGTCAAGTCATCAACGGACTTCAATACCACGTGCAGGAGTTATCCCTGGCCCTTTTTCCGCTGAAAAAAGGACACTATGAAATTCCTGCCAGCACGATTGACCTGGATCTTTTATACCCGGTAACAACCCGTTCGAGCCGGGACCCCTTCGGCCAGTTTTTTGGGCGACGCACTCGGGCCGAACATAAAGTTCTGCGAGCGCAACCCCTGCCCATCGAAGTTCACCCTCTACCCGCTGGAGCGCCCCAAGGGTTTGAAGATATAATCGGGCAATTTAATATTTCCGCAAAACTGGGTAAAAACAATCTCGAAGTCGGAGACACCACCACCCTGACGGTGACCGTCTCGGGAAAAGGCAATGTTCAGGATGTCCGTTTTGCTGAACCCGATTTATTAAAAGGCACTTTCAAAATCTACCCGGATAAACCCGAGTTCCACCAAACTGTCCAGAACAATCAGTTTGCAGGAGAAAAAGTTTTCAAATTTGCCCTGGTGCCTCTTCAAGCCGGAACAAGAACACTGCCCAAATTTTCACTGGTCTTTTTTGACCCCGAAAAAGCCCAATACCGTGTCGCTCAAACCACCGCCATTTCTTTAAATATAAAATCTGCTGAAATAAAAGAAGAGCTGAACCTGGTGCAACCACACGGTACCCCTGAAATCAAAATTATTGGCAGAGATATTTTCCCCATCTACACCGAACTCGATAAGTTTCAAAACACAGGTTCCCCGTCATCGGTATTCCTGGCAACGAGCCTGGGTTCGCCCGTATTGCTCTTCATCATTTCGGCATTTTTGATAAAGCGGCAAAAACGGATGAAATATGACGTGGCTTTTTATCGCAGTCGAAACGCTTATAACGACGCCACCCAACGCATAAAAAAAATGTCGGAGTATTCCGCCAACGCCAAAGAGTTTGGCCGGGAGTTGTCAGAAATTCTGCGAGAATATGTCGGCAACAAACTGAACCTGCAAGGAAAAGCCACCACAGCGGAAGAGGTAGAGGTTCGACTCAAAGAAGCAAACTATGAATCCGCCGAAGCAACGCGGAAACTTCTCGAAAAATGTGAAACCCTGCAATATGCCCCGTTGAGCCAGGGCAGTACAAAAGAGATGCTCAGCCAGTCTGAAAACCTGATCAAACTACTGGAGAAACAATCATGAAAATCTCCAGTATTTTTACGTTCGCATTATTTTTGTCATTTGCCCTGCCCGCACAGGCCTCTGAAACTTTGCCCGAAATCGTGCGCGCCAATGATTTATATTCTGAAAGGCATTACGCGCAATCGGCTCAGGCTTACGAAGCTTTGATCGACAAGGGTGTGCAAAGCGGGTACCTATACTACAACCTCGGCAACGCTTATATTCGTATGGGAAAAACAGGACCTGCTGTTTTAAATTATATCCGTGCCCGAAAATGGATTCCACGCGATGAAAACCTGGCGGCTAATTTAAAATTTGCCATTCAGCAAACCCAGGATAAAATGGAGCCTCCGACTCCCGGAGCCTTATTCTTTTTCTGGAACAACGATTTAAACTTGAATGAGCTTATTTATCTTGCCATCGGCTTAAATTTCATTTTTTGGCTCAGTCTGTCCCTGTGGCTGTATTTTCCTGCCCTTAAAATCGTCCGCAACACTTTTCTTTGCCTTGTTTTACTTTCATTTATTTCAATCGGCGTTAAACTGAAAAGTGAATTCGATCTAAAACTGGCAGTGGTCCTGACTAAAAGAGTCGAAGTGAAGTCCGGGCGTGCTGAAGATGCCGTCACTTTGTTTCAACTGCACGAAGGTGCCCCGGTCATCATCACGGATAGCCATGAAAATTGGCTGGAAATTCGTCTCAATGAGGAACAAAAAGGCTGGGTTCCAAAAAAATCCATGAGCCATTAGCTCTCGCAGGTTGCTGAAAACTCTACAAAGGGAGTAAAAGAGCAACCCCCTCAATCCCCCTTGTCAGGGGGAGGCACAGTCCCCCCCCTGACAAGGGGGGCTAGGGGGGTTAAACCATTGAAAAATATTGACCAGATCCGAAAAGAATTTCATATTGAGGGAAGAATCCTCCATACCCAGAACTTCCCCCTGCTTGATGGCAAAACCCGTTTTAAAGTCTGCCCCATTCCTGCCGTTAAAAGAGACAACAGTTTAATGACGGTGCGCTCGGAGGGGCAATTCAACACGTGATTTATGAATCGGATGATCGCTATCGACGTATTTCTGGAAAAACAGCCATGAAACCAAGACACTTTCCCCATTGCCAACGCTTTTTAGTGCCGCTTTTTTTTGCGCTATTTTTTCTTGTAACAGAAATATCTCTGGCGGGAAATTCCTTTGTTAAAAAAATCCGGGTTACCGGCAATACCCTCATCGACCCTTATGTTCTGAGTGATTATCTCGAGTTGGGAAACGGGTTGAACATGACCGCAGAAATGATGGATATGGTCGCAAGCGAATTAAGAGCCAACTACAATTATCACGGATATCCCGATGTGGGTGCCTACTCCAGGCTTACAGTTAAAAACGGAGTCATGACCATTAAAGTGGATGAAAAAAATGCCTACCGCTGGGGAAAACCTCGGGCCGAGCGAGCTGTGCTCAAACGAATATTCCTGCATAATATGACCCCTCTCAGCAAAGCCAGGAAACGGGAAATCGTGGAATCTCTGCTCAAAGGCTACCAGAAACAAAAAATGGTGGAAGAACTGGTCGCATCCTTCCTGTTGAAAAAGCAGAGAACACTCATCGAGGAAATCAAGTCCCAAAGGATAACCGCTTTGCGCGAAAAGGTCGCAGACAAGGTCAGAGAGTTTCAGATGACAAAGAAAAACCTGGAAGAGCAAGAAACGAGAAGGATTGAAAAAATGAGGAGCCGAATGCAATCGGCAGGACTTAAAAAAGTGGATGATTCCGGCGTAGAAAACCCGATTTCAGATGAATACACCGATCTCGATGAGTTTCTCGACAACGCCATGTTTGAGGAAATGCTCAACCCGGGGCTCTAAGCCCGAATATTGCACGAGTGGTTTTTAAATCACCCCAGCCCCTCTTTGTAAAAGAGGGGTCCATGAAAGCTCCCCCTTCTACGAAGCACCCGTTCCGAGCATGAAGACAGCGGAAGAAATACCACAGGGGTGGGTGGAGGGATTTGCCTTTTTTTACTTGAGGCAGAGCAGTGAACAACTCTATTTTAGCTTAACGCAGAAAGAAATCCCTGTATCTGGGCTTTTTTCTTGGTATCCCCTTCCCTGTACACCGCAATCACTTTTTCGACAACCCCTTTTAATTTCCTGTCCTGCATCATGAACAAAAAGTCTTCATAAAGACGGGACTGTTCTATAGACTTTTCCGTATCAGGAGACAGTTTCCGGTGTATCAAACCTCTGCCGGTCAATAGCCAATAAATATTTAAATCCGTATAGATTGACAAATTCGCCAAGGTTGTGGCCGAGGGCAAGGACTTATCATTTTCCAAGTCAGAAAGTGAACCCTGTGAAACCTTAATCAGGCGAGACAATTGCATCAACTTTAATGGGACAGACTTCCTCCATGCTCTCAATCGTTTTCCGGTGGTTTTCTGACCTTCGTTTTGACTGCTCATTATTAACAATTCTCCCGTTAGAAAAATCCTGCCAACCCCCGCATTTGAGGGGGGTGACCTGGACAACTATGCAAACAAAATTTCGCATTGGCACCAGACATAATTATCATAGGGATATTTTGTCAAAGAAAAATCAAGAAGGTGTTACAGTTGCGTTACTTTTTTCAGGAAAGATGGGCGTAATTCAAATTACTCAACAAAAGTCATTCGCTTTTTTCAAAACGGTAACCTACACCGCGAACGGTTTTGATATATTTCCCGGCTTCTTTTAACTTGGAGCGCAGTCTCTGGACATGCGTATCAATGGTTCTTGAAAACACCCCATCTCCGTATTCCCAGATTTCTTCCAGAAGAAAATCGCGGGTTTTTATTTTTCCAGGGTTTTTGATCAGGTGAGCGAGAAGTTTAAATTCCGTTAATGTCAATTCCACCACTTGTGCATCCACCTGAACTTCATGTTTGCCAAAATCAATGGACAATGGCCCAACCTGAATGCACTCCTGAGCCCCCGGGTTATCCTGGAAGTGATAAATACGTTTGAGCAATCCCTTGACCCGCAGGATCAATTCTCTCGGGTTATAAGGTTTGGTCACATAATCGTCAGCACCAAACTCCAATCCCAGAATCCGGTCGACTTCATCATCCCGGGCAGTCAACATGATGACAGCAAGATCCCGGGTCTTATCATCAGACCGCAGAGCTCTGCAAACTTCCATGCCATTCATCCGCGGCATATTCACATCCAAAATGACAAGATCCGGCAAATTGGCCCGTATTTTCTCGAGGGCCACTTCGCCATCGGGCGCTGTATCAATCCGATAGCCTTCCTTGAGGAGCTTTACTTCCAGGGCCGCTAATAGCTCCTTATCATCATCGACTAAAAGGATTTGGTGATTCATTCATTTCCCTGATTTACAAAAATTACAGCCCACTATTTGCCCGTAAAGAGCTATTCCCCGAGGCTTCAACAGGGTTTGATTATTTTTCTCATCCTATCATATTCTGCGACCTGAAAAATTCCATGCAATCCTCGACAATCCAATCAATGCATGACAAAAGTCCGTGGTCAGAATCCAGTTCTTTTAACTGGCACCAGGGGCGCGACCTGGCAAAACCCCTGGACTCCTGAATATCAATCGTATCATCATGAAGTCCGTGGACCACACGCATGGGAATATTGCGGGTTAGTGGTAAAGAGTCCCAGTTTATTGCGTCACGAAACAAATCTGTTTTCAGGGTCACTTCTTTATTGTAGCGGTAGTGAAATACCCGGATCAAGTCTGGAACCGAAGCAAGTGAGGTCTCATCCCATCCCATATTTTTCATCCAGCGGGCGAGAAAATTGAATCCGGGTGCCATCAAATAAAGGGCTTTAACTTCCATGCGGGTTTCTGCGATCAGTGCGGCAACATAGCCCCCCATGCTGCTCCCTATCAAAACAAAGCGTGCACCTGGTTTTTCATCAACAATACTTTGAACCAGCGAAACCTGTTTCGTCAGAGTCAGGTTTTCAAAGTCACCCTGTTGCAAATCTGGAATCGTCAAGGAAAGCCCGGCTTGCTCAAAACGGTCCTTGAACACGCAGGCTTTTCTAGAACCCGGCCCCGAAGCAAATCCATGAAGGTAAATAAATTCTGTCATTACAAAACCAACCGTATGCAAACCGCCTGAAATTGATCCTCCCCTCTCATGAGGGGCACTGCTTCAGTGACGGCCAGGAGGGGTGT
>CAZEBI010000067.1:0-218 GCA_964510355.1 uncultured Nitrospina sp.
GCTTTTAATCTGGCCAACAAAGGGTCCGATTCATTCTTGGGCGATGCCCCTTCAATCTTTTCAAAAGCCAACCCATGCAAAACCTCATCCAGCTTTTGGCTCACTATAGCCATGTATTTTTACCTTTCTAAAAGGGCATATTAAATAAAAATCAAATCCCCCCTACCCCTGTGATACTCCCTCCTCGGCTTTCATGCCCCGGAGCGGGTACTTCGTAG
>CAZEBI010000067.1:248-13241 GCA_964510355.1 uncultured Nitrospina sp.
GGACCCCTCTTTTACAAAGAGGGGCTGGGGTGATTTAAAAACCTCATGTGCAATATCCAGGTTTACCCAAAAGTTTGAACATATTTTTCTTATAAAACTCAACCCCCGGCTGGTCAAAAGGGTTGACCCCATTCAAATAACCGGTCATTGCCACCGCCCTTTCGAAAAAATAAATGAGCTGGCCCAGGGAGGCTGGCGAACGATCTTTAATTTTCAGTGTCATATTGGGAACATCGCCCTCTTTATGCGCTAAAGCGGTTCCCATCCAGGCTTTTTCATTAACCGTATCCAGCGTTTCACCAGCGAGGTAGTTTAAACCGTCCGCATCATTTTGGAAAGCGGGTATTTTCAACTGTCGCCGGGAAGACTCGAGAATTAAAAATGTCTCAAAAATATTGCGCGTCCCCTCTTGAATCCATTGGCCCATGGAATGCAGGTCGCAAGTAAACTCTACCGACGCGGGAAATATGCCTTTTAATTGTTTGCCTTCACTTTCACCGGCCAATTGTTTCCACCACTGTGCCAGATAATGAAAAGCCGGTTGAAATGTTGCCAGGATTTCAGTGGTTTTGCCCTTCTGGTAAAGCAACTGACGAATCGCCGCGTAACGGTAGGCATCATTGTGTTCCAGGGAATCGGTGGAATACAAGTTTTCCCCCAGCCGGGCTCCTGCCATCAGCTCTCGAATATTGACCCCTGCCACCGCCATGGGGAAAAGCCCCACCGGAGTTAATACGGAATACCGGCCTCCCACATCATCGGGAATCACAAAAGTTTTATAACCCAGGTCATCAGCGAGGTTTTTGAGGGCTCCCTGGCTCGCATCTGTAGTGACAACAATCCGATCTCGGGCTCCATCTGGCCCGTATTTTTTTTCAAGCATCTCCTTTAACAAACGAAAGGCAATAGCCGGTTCCGTTGTAGTGCCCGACTTGGAGATCACGTTGAGACAGACATCCCGGTCCGCTATCAGGTCAAAAAGATCAGCATGATAGTCTGAGCTGATATTCTGCCCGGCAAAATAGATTTCCGGTCCACCCTGCGCATTGGAAAAAGAAGAATTCAGATAGGAGATCCCTGCCCGAGCCCCTAGATAAGACCCGCCTATGCCCACAACGATAAAAGCATCACAACAACCACGCATAAAGCTTGCTGTGCTTTCGATCTCGGCTAATAAAGAGTCAGAAAAACGCAGGTGCAACCACCCCAGATAGTCCGCCCCCTTCCCGGTGCCTTCTTCTAACTGGTCGTGGCATAGACTGATTTGCGCTTGCAGGCCACTTATCTCCTGCTCGGAAATAAAAGGCGACAAATTTTCACAATCGAGGGCAAGGTTTGACATGCTGCATTTATCTCTGCAATTTACTGAACTTGGACCCTTCGAGGGTCAAATTATACATCAGACCTTTCTGGCCAAATACAAATGCCACGATAGGGTCCTTGACATTGATGGTATCCAGAGAATCCCCCATACCCAGCGAGATCAATGCCACCGATCCATCCACCCCGGCTTTCCAGCCATCGCTGTTTCTGAAAGCTTTCAAAGCATCCGCCTTGGTGAATACCAGAATGATGGATTTGGCCTGGGCACCAAACTGAAACCCTATCGAAGCCGCCATGGTGCTGTAGTAGTCAACCGTCTTGCCAGCCACCTGCAAAACCCCTTCACCGTACTCCCCGCCAATGCCAAACCCGGCTTTGATGACCTGAGGGAAAATCAGCACTCCCTTGGCTTTTTTTATAAAATCCTCGGCACCAGGAATTTCCTTATTAAACTGTTCCAAGGCGACCTCTACACTCACATCTATCTCCTTGGCGGTTCCAGCAAAGGCGGCAGAACATATTAAAACCACCAAAGCGCATTGAGTGAATACAGAAATTATTATCCGTCTGGCTTGTGAGAAGTGGTTCATTAAATTAATGCCTTTCAAATCAAATTGGGATCTTTGAAAAAAGACTTCACTTTACCGAAAAAAAAGATCGACAGAACGGCCCATGTTCTGGAATCTGAGGAGCAATCCCCTCAAAAATCACATCCAACAAATATACCTAATATATTGAAAAATATATATTTATTTTAAAAAAATAAAAAATACTTTACAAAGCAACAGTCTGCACCCATATTATACGGAATACGGAATAAATACGATCTTTCCAGGAGGTGCCATATGTTTTATGAGACCCGTGTTTTGGATGTTTATGGGAACCTAAAAAAAACTATCTCTACTCAGGAACTACACACTCGGCACTGGGAAATATTTCAACAGTTGGAGAAAAGAAAGGTCTTTCAGCCTAAAAAAACACCTTCCAAACCGGAAAAAAATAAGGGTAAACGGGACGCAGGCTTATCGGTGGCTTACTTAAAAAAAGCCAGCTAGTCACAACAGGTTTATACCAGATTTTGGGCAAAAATAAAAGCCAGCGCCACCACTGGTAGGTTGCTGAAAAACGATTAAAAGCAACCCCCTCAACCTCCCTTGTCAGAAAGACCTTTGCGTAAGTCGATAAAGCGGAGAAACGAGATGCTTCGACAGGCTCAGCATGACAATAAAGGGGGGTTAGGGGAGTTAAAAATTGGGCAAAACTCGATATGAAAGCTGATGAGGGAGAGTGTCACGCTATTTGTCTCCCTCGCTAGAGGGCGCTGGTCGGGTCAGAATATCGCGGATAAAGAGATTGCTGGCTTTTCGCACATGCGGTTTCTCCAGATGCGATTTCATATCGGCGGGCAGGCGCAGGGTGAAGGTGGAACCCCGTCCAGATTGGCTTTCGAGGTTTCCCCCCATCGCCAGAACCAGGCGGTGGGTGATGGCCAACATCAACGCATCGGCACCGAACCCGCTCGATGACCCGGCTTCATCTGCGCAATCCTTATTAAAAAGGTTTTGCAGAACTTTCGGGCTGATGCCGGTACCTTGCACAACAAAAGTCAGCCAGTCGGTTTCTCCCACCGTTTCCAGGCTCACTTTAAGCTTGCCGGCGTTTTCTAACAGATTGAACAAGACCCGTTCTACCCTCTCCCGGTCGCCATTCATTTCACCCAGTACCCCACCAGAAAGTTCAACGATCAACGCATTGCCCTGTTTTTCAGTTTCAAACCGGACTTCCTCCACCATATCCGTGACAGAAAATAATTGATGCGCAAAGTCCGAGCGACCGGACTCGATCTTTGACAGGTCGATAATTTCTTCGACCCATTTCATCAACTGACTGGCAGCCGTGCGAATTTTTCCGACATCGGCGAGCGAGTCATCCGCATCTTCCAGTTCTTCCTGGAGCATTTCGCTATAACCGATGATGTGATTGAGGGGGGTTCTCAGTTCATGGCTGAGGTTGGCGAGGAAGACGGATTTGCTCAAGCTGGAAGTTTCGGCCCCGCGTTTGTCGAGGGCCAACTGCTGGTTGGTTTTTTCCAGGTCGGCTACGCGCACCGCCACCTGTTCTTTCAGGGATTTTTTATGCAGGTCAATTTTTTCACCGCGCTTTTGTGTCTCTTCCAGCACGGTGTTGATCAACTCGATCAACGGATCATCGTCTCCGAATTTATCGATCCGTTGCGAATAGTCTCGTTGCGCAACGATATTTTCAAGAATTTTTCGAATTCGCTCTGTACTCAAAGCCCTACCCTGTCAATCCCTTTTCGCCGAGCCAGCGTTCCGCTTCCAGAGATGCGGCGCAACCGGTGCCTGCGGCGGTGATGGCCTGCCGGTATTTATGGTCATGCACATCACCGGCGGCAAAGACCCCTTCAATATTGGTTTCCTGGGTTCCCGCTTTCACTTTAATATAACCGGCATCGTCGAGATCCAGCTGTCCGTTGAAAATAGACGTATTGGGAGTGTGACCGATGGCGTAAAAAAGACCGGTGACTTCCATCTCTCGCACTTCTCCGGTCTTGACATTTCTGAGACGTGCACCGGTCAAATAATCCTCGCCGATGGCATCTTCAAGAACGGTGTCCCAGATGATTTTCAGTTTGAGGTTTTTGAGCGCCCTCTCCTGCATGATCTTGGAGGCACGCAGTTCATCGCGCCGATGCACCAGATAAACCACCGAACCAAATTTCGCCAGATAAGTCGCCTCCTCCACCGCCGTATCCCCTCCACCGATGACCATCAGCGGCTGGTTGCGAAACATGGGAAGCGCACCGTCACACACGGCGCAAGCCGACATGCCGTTGTTCCACATTTTTTCTTCATTGGGAACTCCCATCCGCTTTGCTGTTGCGCCTGTGGAAATGATCACCGAATGCGCTTGCACTTCACGGTTCTCGGATTTCAAAACAAAAGGTCGCTGACTAAAATCGACCGAGATCACATCTTCTGCCACCATTTCGGTGCCAAAACGCTCAGACTGCTTGCGAAACAACTGCATCAATTCCGGCCCGCTGACTCCTTCGGGAAAACCCGGATAGTTTTCGACTTCGGTAGTGGTGGTCAACTGCCCTCCTGCTGAGCCGCCCATCATATAACCTTCAAACATAAAAGGGCTCAAATCGGCCCTGGCAGAATAAATTGCGGCGGTGTGCCCGGCAGGCCCTGAGCCGACTATGACAACATTTTTAACATCTGGCATCCTGAAAATCCTTTCTAAGGAATCTCTATTATTCGATAACTTCCTAAGCCTTCATCCGGGTTACCCTAATGTTTATTACCCCCCCTAGGGGAACTGTACCTCCCCCTGACAAGGGGGGGGTTGCTCAGGGTCAAAAGCAATCTTTAGAGATGCCTCTACTTATTTATTTTTATACAACGAAACCCTACATCACTGTATCTCAACTCGGGATCTTTTTTGACCCGATCAGAGATTCTTAAAAAATGACCGGGAGAATTCCACGACCCTCCCCGTACTACCTTATCCTTTCCACTGGAATCATACTGGCTATAAGTCCACTCAGAGACATTGCCCATCATATCGTGCAGACCATTGGAATTAGCCGTAAACTTGCCCGTATCTTCGGGAGCCGCCGTACCATAAGGCTGGAAAAAATAGGCTCCGCCCAGGCTTTTTCCTTGCGCCGCCGCCTCCCATTGCCACTCCGTAGGAAGTTTCCCTTTTCGCCAGGCGCAATAAGTTTTTGCATCCGCCCAGTTCACAAACACAACGGGTTGCTGCGGTTTATTAAAGTCCTGCGGACGATCTTCATGCAACACGATAGGTTCACAAATACCGGCGACAAAACATTTTTGGTAATCGGCGTTAGTGACCTCATATTTATCGATCCAGAACGATTCCAGCTCCATCTTGTGGGGAACCTCATCGCTACACCAGTCGGCGTTATGCTGTTCTTCTTCGCAATAATAACTGCCCAGATTATATTCTCCACCCGGAACCAAAACCTGCAAGTCATCCGTCTGCCCGGCATAGGCATAAAGAGGCAGGATGATCAAACATAGATTGCAAACGATGAAAACCAAAGTTCGTTTGAAGCGATGCGAAATCATACTTCCAGCTTTTCCAAAATCGCTGTTCTCACATCCTCATATTTGGCGGGCAACTCAATGGGGGAGAATGCGTAATCCGACTGGACTTCTTTAATTTGATCCGTGTGGTATTTGAAGAGAAAATCCGTGAACTTCAACCCGTTAGCGGTAGAGATCACCACGACCCGATCCTTTTTCTTAATCTCACCAGACTTAACCAGTTTTTCCAGTACTGCCAGAGCCACCCCGGTATGCGGACAACAGAGTAAACCCGTTCGATTAGCCTTACCCACCGCATTAGCCAGTTCGCTTTCGCTTGCCTTCTCGACGATGCCATTGAAAGCCTGCAAAGCCCGTATGGCTTTTTTATAACTGACCGGATCGCCAATCTGGATGGCACTGGCCAGAGTTGTTTTTGCCTGGATGGAGTCGAATGTTTTAAACCCCTTTTTGTAACTGCGATAAAGCGGGTCTGCCTGTTCCTCCTGGGCACAAACAAGGCGGGGAAATTTGTCGATCAACCCCAGGTCATAGAACATCTGGAAGCCTTTTGCCACCGCGCTGACATTACCCAGATTACCGCCGGGAACAATTACAAAATCGGGCACTTCCCAATTGAACTGCTGGACAATCTCGAAACTGATCGTTTTTTGGCCTTCGATTCGCAGGGAGTTCATCGAGTTTGCCAGATAAATATCGTTTTTCAGGCAAACTTCGCGCACCAGCTTCATACATCCATCAAAATCCGTATCCAGAGACAAGGTGAGCACACCATGGGTGATGGGCTGAATCAATTGGGTCAACGAAACCTTGTCTTTCGGCAAAAACACGATGGCGGGAATACCGGCAAGCGCACAATAAGCCGCCAGTGCGGCGGAAGTGTCCCCGGTTGAAGCGCAAGCCACGGCTTTGATCTTTTTCCCGGAGGCAATCATTTGTTTGACCATGGAAACCAATACGGTCATGCCCAGATCCTTAAAAGACCCCGTATGTGCCATGCCGCACTGCTTGACCCAAAGATCATTGAGGCCAATCTGCTGCCCGAGCCGCTCGGCCCAGAAAAGGTTCGTGCCCCCTTCATACGTCGAGACAATATTTTCGTCACTCACATTCGGGCAAACCAGTTCTCTTTTTCCCCATACCGCACTGCCATAAGGCCATTCATTGCGCCGGTACCGATTCTCAAACAGATCCCGCCATTCTTCAGACGAGCGTTTCTTCAAGAGACTCATATCATGTTGCTCTTCCAGAAGTTCATCACACTCCCTGCTACGGTAGACGATATCGTCCAGTTCATACCGGCTATGACAATCCGGGTTGATACACTGAAACCAGGCTTTTAATTCCATGCTTATTTTTCCACTCGAATCAGGTTGGGTTTTCCACACACTACATCTAATTGTTCTATTTCTTTTAAAGCCGACTGAATATCTTTCTCGCTGGCTTTATGACACATCATCACCAGCGACACCCCTTCGCCATTGCCTGCCCGCCCCCGCTGGATCATGGACTCTATGCTGATTGAGTGGGTTCCCAATATCCCGGATATTTTAGAAAGAACACTCGGTTTGTCCAGCACGTTAAAGCGCAAAAAATATTCAGACTCGATCTCACTGATGTCTTTCAAGGGGATCGCTTTGACCTCTCCACTCTGGAAAGACCCCGCAGGAATTCTTGCTCCCACACCCGAGAGGATATTGCGGGCAATTTCCACAACATCGCCCACCACCGCACTGCCAGTAGGCAGAGCGCCGGCTCCATGCCCGATCAGAATATTTTCTTCCATCAAATCATCACACACGCGAATAGCGTTCAACGCCCCATTGACATTGGCCATCGGGTGCGCAACCGGAATCATGGCGGGATGGACACGAATATCGATCGCCTGCCCATCATATTTAGATATGGCAAGAAGTTTGATTCGGTAGCCAAACTCCCGGGCGCATTCGATGTCTTCTGCGGTGATATCCGAAATACCGGAAACCGTTATATCATCAAACCTCACAGGCGTGCCGTAGGCCAGACGTGTCAGCACCGCTATCTTATGGGCGGAATCGATTCCTTCAATATCAAAAGTCGGGTCTGCTTCGGCAAAACCTTTTTCCTGCGCTTGTTTCAATGCGGTATTAAAATCACAGTTTTCATCCGACATTTTACTGAGGATATAGTTTGCCGTCCCATTCACAATGCCTTCCAGTGACTGGATGCGGTTGGCGACAAAGGCCTCACGAATCGAACGAATTATCGGGATGGCTCCCCCGATGGAAGCCTCGAACCCAATCGACAGGCCTTTTTCTGCAACCGCTGAAAATAGTTCATCCCCATGTTTGGCTAACAGGGCCTTGTTTGCCGTCACCACATGTTTGCCCCGCTCAATGGCCTGGAGAAGAAATTTTCTGGCCGGGTCATATCCACCAATCAGTTCGATGACCACATCAATATCGGGATGCTCAATCACCTCGTCAGCAGAAGTTGTCAATACATCGGAGCCAAGTTCAACCCCCCGGTCGGTGGTGATATCCAGGTCGGCCACTTTGACCAGCTCCACCCCGGCTCCCAACCGTTTTTTTATGATCCCACTATTTTCCTTAAGGATTTTAGCTACCCCGGCACCGATAGTGCCAAAGCCTATCATTCCCACTTTGATCGTTTTCATCTTAAAGTTCCATTAAAAAATCTCTCGAATTCCGCGGACCGCCTGGCGTATTCGATGTTCATTTTCGACCAGCGAGAAACGTACAAAATGATCCCCGCCTTCTCCGAACCCAATTCCAGGCGCAACGGCCACTTTGGCTTTTTCCAAAAGCAGTTTACAAAACTCCAAAGACCCCATTTTCTTGAATCGGTCGGGAATTTCTGCCCACACCATCATGGTCGCTTTCGGCGGTGTCACTTCCCATCCGATCCGGTTGAGCGACTCACACAAAACATCACGCCGACGTTGATAGGTATCGCGAATTTCTTCCACACAATCACGCGGACCATTCAAAGCCACCGTAGCCGCAATCTGGATCGGCTGAAACATGCCATAATCCTGGTAACTTTTGATGCGCCCCAGGGCATTGATAATTTCAGCATTCCCGACCGCGAACCCAACCCGCCACCCGGGCATATTATAACTTTTTGACAAGCTAAAAAACTCAATTCCCACATCTTTCGCCCCGGGAACCTGCAAAAAACTGGGAGCACGATAACCGTCAAAAACAATGTCCCCATAAGCAAAATCGTGAATCACAATCAGGTCGTGTTCTTTGGCAAAGTCCACCACCTTTTCAAAAAAATCAATACCCACTATCTGGGTCGTGGGGTTATGGGGAAAATTGATGACCATTGCCATAGGCCTGGGCCAGTTACTTTTGAAGGCATCAAGAAGACCTTCGAAAAAATCCGTATCCGGGCCAAGGGGAACATGAATGACATCGGCGTTAGCCAAAATGAAGGCATAAGTATGAATCGGATAAGTCGGTGTTGGAACCAGAACCGAGTCGCCGGGACTGGTGATCGCCATAGCCAGATGGGCAATGCCTTCTTTAGAACCAATCGTTGCGATCGCTTCGGAATCCGGGTCCAGATCCACATCGTGGTTGCGCTTGTACCAGTCGGTGATCGCAAGACGTAATTTATAAATACCCCGGGAAAGCGAATAACGGTGGTTGGCTTCCTTCTGTGCCGATTCAATCAGTTTATCCACAATATGTTTGGGGGTCGGCATATCCGGGTTCCCCAAACCAAAGTCGATGATATCGTCCCCGCGTCGACGGGCCTCATATTTGAGTTCGTTGACGATCCCCAGGACATAAGGAGGAAGGCGCTTGATTCTGGAAAATTCTCTCATGACACGTTATTCGATGGCTGAAAAACAGGAATTTTAAACATTAAAATAGGATGGGCCAAACCGCAAAAAAAGTCCTGATCAACCAGGGTTTGTGAGGAGGCAACCTATTACGAAAATCGGGTTGATTGCTCGCGTAACATAGCATAATTTGCAAAACCCGGCAAACCTAACCTGTATATTGTGCGAGAGGTTTCTAAATCGCCCCAGCCCCTCTTTAAAAAGAGGGGTCCATTGAAGCTCCCCCTTCTACGAAGCACCCGTTCCGAGCATGAAGACAGCGGAAGAAATACCACAGGGGTTGGGGCTTTCGCACAATATGCGAGCTAACGAACAAAAAGGAATGCTTTAAAATTTTTTCATCCGCCACTATAATCACCCAAGTTCGATTATTTTTCAGTCTTCGAAAAAAAGGATTCATCCAAACCCGTGGAATTTTTCCAGATCATTTTATTGAGCGTTATTCAAGGGCTCACAGAGTTTCTGCCAATTTCCAGCTCCGGGCATCTGATATTGGCTCCTATGATCTTCAATTTTGCGGATCAGGGCCTGGCCCTGGATGCCATTTTGCATTTAGGCACCCTTCTGGCAATAATAATCTTCTTTCGCAAAGATCTGACAAGTTTGGCGAAAGGTTTGATTGACCGCCAGGGATCACCGGAAACCCACCGCCTTGCATGGGCCATTGTCTTTGCCTCGATTCCAGCAGGGTTGATCGGCCTGTTTGGGGGAGGATGGATTGAGGCCAACCTGAGAGACCCCATATTTGTCGGGTACAATCTTTTTTTCTGGTCCCTCGTATTCATGGCTGCGGACCGTTATAACGCAAAAAACACCCATCCAAACACGGAATTAAACCGGCTCAGTCTGCGGCAGGTTTTATTTATCGGATGCGCCCAAGCCATTGCCCTTTTGCCAGGAACTTCACGCTCAGGCATCACCATTGTTGCGGGGCTTTTCAGCAACCTCTCGCACACTTCAGCGACCCGGTTTTCTTTTCTGCTGGGAACTCCAATTATTTTTGCCGCAGGCATGCACAAACTGGTGCAATTTGTATCGCACCCGCCAGCAGAACAAACTTATTCGAACCTCCACCTGTTAACAGGTCTGGGAATAAGCTTTCTGGTCGGCTTGCTGGCCATTCAGCTTCTGCTTAAAATTGTTGAGAGAGTGGGCCTCTTACCCTTTATCATTTATAGAGTACTTCTTGCGATTGGAATTCTTCTTTATTATTAGCAGGTTGCTGAAAAACTATTTAATACTCGGTTACCCTCATGTCGGGTTTTGCCCAATGGTTTAACCCCCTCAATCCCCCTTATCAGGGGGAAATTGTGCTTCCCCCTGATAAGGGGGATAGAGGGGGTTGCTTTTAATAGTTTTTCAGCACCCTGCTAGAGGATATCCCAAACAAGGCAAAAAAAAAGCCGACCTGCAAAGCAGGCCGACTTTACTTTTAAAACAGTTTAACCGCAGGTTACACTCAGGTTAGCCGTACCGGTATTGGTGATTCTAACTTCACCACCGATGTCTCCAATGGAGTCGCCACGGCTGAAGTTATTTTGTCCACCTAAAACCACTTTAGTTTTTCCCATGGAATGTTTGCTCGTCATTTTCACATAAGAATTGCCTGCCGCTCCGCCACCATTCGTGGAAAAGCCCTGATGAGCAGATGGGCTCAAGCTTATAGGAACCGTGGTGAAATTTGAAGACTTCCAGATCGAAGCATTTGCCTCACCCCGATCTCCAGCCCCGCCACCCGTATTTTCCAAGGTGATAGAACTAGCATTGGTGCATTTAGTCGTCTGACCCGGTGCCAATGACCCTGCAAACGTAGAAGCTGCGAAACAGAAAGAAACAACGGTAACGAGTAAAACAATAGCGAGTTTTTTCATTGTAAATTCTCCCTTACCCTAGTTAACAAACATTTACCTACTCAATATTCTAAACGAGACCTATCCGGGGAATGGCCTCCTCCCAATTAGCGAGTCAAAAAAAAACGATTTCTCAAAGGGCGCACCTTACCGAGACCGTGAAGTAGGACAAGTCCTACTTTTAAAAGCCTCGACATCAATATTGACCAAAGTATACTTATGCTGCAAAACATGTCAATGTTTATTTCCACTACCTACAATAAATCATTAATATTCAACATGTTATAGCATAATTTTCGTTGCCGATCAAAAAACAGCTGACGGTAAAAAACCAAATTTATCCCACAAGAATTATAGTCCTTTTCTTACAATAATATACAGGCATTTTCTTAATACGGCAATGCGCAAATATTTCTACCGCTAGCCCTGCAAACTTTCATCGGCAACCGTTACCCCCGCAGGCAATATCAAAACATTTTTCAATCCTTCCAGCTCAACCTTGCCTTTAAGAGAAGCTGTTCCGGCAAAACAAACATTGCCATTTATCTGCAACTCCTCCAGATCGATGAGGTCTGGAATGATGGGCAAGCTGTTTTGAAAATTTTCCAGGTTTTGCAGAAAGTCGCCCAATTTTATTATTGGCAAATGCGGGGATTTTCTTTGCGGATTTCTTTTTAGCTTTCCCTCGCTCAAGGTGAACAGGTTGGAACGGACCAACAGTAGATCATCCGTCTTTTTAACAGGCAAAAACCGGTCACGCGAAACGACGAGCCCTACCGCCCGGTCAAAACATTCCAAAGCGGAACCGATAGCAGTTTCAAGTTGAATAACCGCGGTCCCCTCGATATTTTTCCGGTTCACCAGCACATTTAAATCCAGAGGGCCCTGATTGAGTCTGTTGTTTAGCGCAACCAGGTTGATCCAGATATTATTGGTATTAAAAACCTTGAATTTTTTCTGGTCACAAAACTCGTCAACCTTATCATCGGGGACACGGGCAATTTCCAACAGTTTAAGGGCTCCATCCTGCTGGTACAGGGTGCCGCCTTTGATATCCGCTGGGGTTTTAGCCGTCACTTCCATCAAAAAAGGAATGTTGAATTCATCCATATAATTCAGGATGACAGGGTCCACAGTGGCCCCAAGATTATCGGCATTTGAAATAAAGAGGATCTCCTTGCCCGCATCCAACAACCGTTGCAAGATACCTTGTTGCTGGAGACATTGATAAAAGTCGCCATGTCCGGGAGGGTAATGGGCCTGGTCGCCCCATTTATCAGGAGAAAGCGGATTCAGGCTCTCCGCATGCAGGCGAGGAAATTTGTTTTGCTGAAAGCTGATCAGTTCTGACGAAAATTTCCGGCCATTCAGATGGGCCTGGGTTTCTTTATGTGTGTAGAAACTGTTCATCAACAGGAGAGGAATTTTCTGGTTCCATTCCCGGTTCAGGTTCTCAATCTGTTCTAAAATCAAATCCAGAAAAGATTGATTGTCCCGCACTTCAACCAGAGACTTCGGGCCGGCACAGCCCATACTGGTCCCCATGCCGCCATTGAGTTTACCCACAACAAGTTTGGACAACTGCGTCTTCGAATCATTCGGGGATGGCAGAGAGGAAAACTCCGGCAGGCTTGCAGAATCAGGAGTTCTTATTGACTGCCAATCCTGAATTTTCGCGGGCCCCTGACGGAACTGGCTGATCATCTGCCAATAAACATCCAATTGCGGACCTTCAAGATATTGGCCCAACTCATTCCATAAAGCATCTTTGCCTTCTGACATAGCGAAATCCGTATATTATATAGGAGATTGCAAATCACCCCAGCCCCTCTTTGTAAAAGAGGGGTCCATTAAAGCTCCCCCTTCT